>JALHFZ010000154.1 GCA_022837505.1 Synergistaceae bacterium | reverse complement strand
ATCATCGGGCACCCCGAACTCGGCCGTCTCGCCCCCGGTTCCCCCGCCGACGTGGCCCTGTGGACTCTCCGGGAGGGGAACTTCGGCTTCAAGGATTCCGCCGGAGGACGCATAACGGGAGATAGGCGCCTCGAATGCGAGATGACCTTCCTGAACGGTGAGGTCCTGTGGGACCTCAACGCCAGGGACGCTGTTCCGTACAATGCCCTTCCTCCCAACGCGGGAATACGGGAAGGGGAGTACCTGATTCCTCCGGTGGTAGAATTGAAGTAGGGATCTCCCTATGAAAGGGAGGTGAGAGAGGACGGAATAAAGGAATATCTTCAGACAGAAGAGTCGGTTTTCCAATTTTCATCAGAAAGGGTGAAGGAAATGAAACTCTGGAAAAAAACAGTACTGCTTCTCTGCGTCTCTCTGATCCTCTTCGCCGCCGGAATTGCGGGAGCGGCGGAGAAAGGCGGAATGCTCCGGGTGGCGGTCATCGACGAGCCCCCCACCCTCGACCAGCACGTAGTGACCTCCGACCTGACCACCATGATCGCCCAGCACATCTTCGAGGGGCTCTACACCTTCGATTCGAAGTACAGCCCCGTCCCCCTTCTCGTGAAGAGCGAGGAGATCAAGGATGACGGCAAGGTGGTCGTCCTCACCCTCCGGGAGGGTGTGAAGTTCCACAACGGCAAGACCCTCGATGCCGAAGACGTGGTGGCATCCCTCAACCGCTGGGGAAAATTCGGCGCCCGGGGATCCGTTCTCTTCAACAACCTCGAAAAAGTGGAGGCCACGGGCGGTCTTGAAGTCACCATGACCTTCAAGGCTCCCTTCGCCCCCTGGAAGAACCTGCTCGCCTTCCTGAACGGCGGCCCCGGCATCTATCCGAAGGATGTTGCCTCGAAGGCCGAGAAGACCCCCATCGAGCAGGATCAGTATATCGGCACCGGCCCCTACAAGTTCGCCGAGAGAAACGCCGGACGGTACATCAAGCTCGTGCGGTTCGACGAGTACGCCTCCCGCACGGAGGAGCCGAACGGATATGCGGGCAAGAGAGAAGCCCTCTTCGACGAGATCCGCTTCATCCCCGTCCCCGACGTGGGTACGAGGGTCAACGGCGTCAAGGCCGGCGACTACGACTATGCCGAGCAGATCCTCGGCGACCTCTTCGATTCGCTGAAGTCCGACCCTGACGTGGTGACCACCGTCAACCAGGGAGCCACCCAGGGGCTGATGTTCTTCAACTCGAGAGAGGGGATCATGAAGGACAATCCGAAGCTCCGCCAGGCCATTCAGGCGGCCATCGACCTGAAGCCGGTCCTCCAGTCTGCCGTCGGCCCCCAGGAACTGTGGAAGGCCTCCGGCTCATTCATGCCCGAGACGACCGTATGGTACTCAAAGGCGGGTCTCGACAAGTTCAGCACAGGAAACGCCGAGACGGCAAAAAAACTCGCCTCCGAGGCAGGGTACAAGGGTGAGAAGATCACCTTCATGGCGTCGAGTTCCTACAAATTCCACTACGACGCCACCCTGGTCATCGTGAAGCAGCTTCAGGAGGCAGGTTTTAATATCGAGCACCCGATCTACGACTGGGCGACCCTCATCTCCAAGCGGGGAGACCCCAAGCAGTGGGATATCTTCTTTACCCATCACGGTTTCGTCCCCGATCCTATCCTCTTCTCCTTCATGAGCGAGGCCTATCCCGGATGGTGGGCTACCGACACTAAGAAGGCACTGACCGCCGATTTCGTGAAAACCCTCGACGAGAAGGCCCGGAAGGAAACCTGGGACAAGATCCAGGGGCTTATCTACGAAGAAGTTCCCGTGATCAAGACGGGCGACCATTTCACTTACGATATCTATTCGCCCAAGGTAGAGGGACTTTCAGCTTCCTCCCTCATCTGGCCGAAGTTCTGGGGCGTCTGGCTGAAGAAATAGCCTGCCCCGCGTTTCGGGAGGGGAGCAGCTTTCCCCTCCCTCATTCTCTGCGGAAAGGGGTGAACCCCCGTGATCGCCTATATTTTCCGGA
>JALHFZ010000153.1 GCA_022837505.1 Synergistaceae bacterium | reverse complement strand
AAGATGTACTCAGTCGAGACCACCACCGGACGAATGGACCGGGAGTCCCTGAGAAAACGCCTCGAACTCTACCGCCAATACGCGGGAATCGAATAACGGAAATGCCCCAGGGCCCCGCCGGGAAAATCGACGGGGCTCTGGGCTTTTGTTTCTTGTGTTTGGTCTACAGGCCGTACTGCTGCTTCACCAGGGGCAGAAGGCCTGCCTTCTCAAGCTTCTCCACGGGGCACCGGAAGGTCACCATCACTACCCCAGGAGCCCTGCCGATCTCGATGGCCCCGGCCACCGTCGCACGGTTCTTCACCTCCGGAACGGTCATGTCAAGGACAGTAGAAGCTCTCGCCAGCCCGTTGTCGATGGCCTCGTTCATAGTAGCCCCGCTGCCGATGAAGGTCAGGGGCGCATCCTCCTCGAAACCCTCCATCCCCCATTGTGCGGCGAGGGTTGTGAGGTGCTCCTTCTCGGCACAGGTCAGGGGCTTCGCCAGGTGGGGAAGGTCCTCCTCAAGGGGAAGAAGAATGGGCCCTTCCAGCGTAAGCCCCTTGATCAGCGAGACCTGAAGGGTCACCACTCCCGCCACGTCGGCGGTGTGCCCGGCGATCTCGCCGTTTCCCTGAAAAGCGTGCATATCCCCCATGTACACGCCGCCCCCCGGAACCTTCACGGGGCAGATCAGCACCGCCCCGGCCCGGACGGTATTCACGTCCATATGGCCGTCCGTGCGGGCCGAGAGCTCCTCCGCCGTCTTCGCGAACTCGTGGGGAGCCCCCACCAGAAAGGCGCCGAAGTCACCGGCGTTGTGCGAGTCGGGAAAGGGAAGGGCCGGCGTCGTTCCAAGCTGGCCGAGGAAGGGGCGCATCCTTGTCGGCACCCCCACGATGTCAGACGGTGCGAAGGTCAGAATGGGGTTTTGAATGGAATGGTCGGGCTTCGCGGAAAACCTCTGGGAGTCCCGGGCGACCTTCTCGGCCCCCTCTTTGTTCAGCGTCACGGCGAGACCCCGCTCGTGGTCGAAGACGATCGTGTAGCCGTTCGTGAAGGCGAAGGGAGAGATCTCCGCGCCGCAGGAGGCGCACCGCACCGACCCCTGGCCGATCCCCTCGAGGACCGTCTTGGGGTGATAGGCCCCGCAGGAGGGACACTGCTTCGCCACGTAGGGGTCGCCCCGGAAGCGGCTCGCATCAGGCGAAGTGTCGTTCCCCGAAGCGGTCGCCATGGAGGTAACCGCCAGCGATTTGATCCGGATGGCGATGGCGTCGCCGACCTCGGCCCCCTCCACCGCCACGGGGACAGTCACCTCGTGCCCCCCCTTCAGCTCAGGGGTGATCATGGGCCCCCAGCACCCCGGCGCGGTGTTCGCCACGATGAACCCGCCGTCCCTCACCGGCCCCAGCATGGGCTTCGAGGGGTCGAGCACCCCGTCGGTGAACCGGTCGACAAAGACAGTTCCTGAACATTTGTTTTCAGTCATGGGAAGAATCTCCTTTCACCAAGAGGTTTTATAAAACTCACGGCTTTATTATCTCACAATGGGTAAAGCATTACTTTTGCAAAGATACAAATGTGAAAGAGCAAGTACATATAACATTATCTTGCCTTCAAAATGTATAATGTATTATGTGATCCTACAGCAACATCTCCCGTAACTATATGATAAAATGACCCTAATTAAAAAGGCTTGTATTCATATTATCGATGAATAATATCGACTTATAAAAAATAAGCAATTTACTATTAATCTTATCAAACAAATTCCTGTTTGTTTTCTTTAGGAATTAATTGAATTTACTTCAAATTTATTTGATTATTTCTGTCAAATTAGGTCAATTATTACCTTTCGTGTAGTCGACAAATATAGAAAATTTCTTTTTCTAACTTTGGAGGTTTACAACAATGCACTTTGATTGCCTTAATTACCCATATTCTTCAAAAAGAACCGTGGTATTCGGAAAAAATGGAATGGTGGCTACCTCACAACCTCTTGCTGCGCAAGCTGGCCTTGACGCAATGAGAAAAGGAGGGAATGCGATTGATGCCGCAGTTGCAGCAGCTG
>JALHFZ010000152.1 GCA_022837505.1 Synergistaceae bacterium | reverse complement strand
TAGAAGGGGCCGGTGAAGGCGTAGACGCTGACGTTCCGTTCTTTCATGCTCTGCCGGAGGGTGAACATGTCGTCGAAGGTCATGTCGGGGCTGAGGTTCCCCTCCATCAGCATGACGGTGTTGAAGATCACCCGATCGCCGTCGTCGATGACAAGGGCGGGCGGGATGTCCGCAGTGAGCATGCCGCTGTAGGCCTGCTCCTTCGTGATGAAAAACTCATGGGTTGCGGCCTCCGAGCGGGAAGGCCGGGCAAACAGAAAGAGAAGCACCAGTGCGGAGAAGAGCAAAGCAAGTGTCATTCGAAAAACCCCTCCATTAAAGATATGTAAAAAGAGTATAGCAGTTCAAAGGGGAGGAATCGACGGGTATTTCTCCAAACCCCCGGTCTTTTCAGCCGGGCTTCCTCCTCCGGGAACGCAGTCGGGGGAACACCAGGTCTCCACTTGCCCCGGGGGGATGGCGAAGCGGACGGACGAACCGGGGGAAAGTTCGAGGGAGGCGTAGGATTCTGCAGGGTGCTCCGCCTGCCAGAGGATCCCCTCTTCCGACGCCAGGTAGAGCCGGACGGACCCGCCCAGGGGGAGGATATCCTCCACCACCGCGGAGAAGACGTTGTCTGCAAGATCAGGGTCCACGGGAAGGTCAGGGTAGAGGAGGCGGATGCCGTCGGGGGGGATGAAGGCCAGCCCCTTCTCCATGGCGCAGGAGTTTCCGTCCAGGGCGAGGGAGACCCGCTCTCCTTCAAAGAAGAGCCTGCCCCTGTCAGGGGGCGTATGCACTCTGCCCCGGAAGAGGTTCCCCCACCCGAGGGCGCTCCACGCCTCTCCCCTGGCCCCCCTCTGCCAGAGCCGCTCCACCGGGAAGCTTTCGGTGCTTTGGCCGTCCCGGAGGACGATCACCCGGTCCCCCAGGGAGCAGAGGTCCTCGATCTGGTGGGTCACGTAGAGGATGGGGATATCCGTCTCCCTCTGCAGGTCCCGGAGTTCCCTCCGGAGGCTTCGCCGCAGGGGGCCGTCCAGGGCGCTGAAGGGCTCGTCGAGAAGGAGCAGCTCGGGCTCGGAAGCCAGGGCCCGGGCGAGGGCCACCCGCTGGCGCTGCCCCCCCGAGAGGCGGGCGGGGTAGCGGTCCTCAAACCCCGAGAGCCTCATCCGTTCGAGCCATTCGATGGCTTTTTTTCGGCCCGACTTTCCCTCGGGGAGGGCGAAGGCCACATTCTCCGCCGCAGTCATGGTGGGAAAGAGGGCAAGGCTCTGAAAGAGCAGCCCCACCCTCCGCAACCGGGGGGGAAGATTGATTTTTTTCGCCGACGAGTAGAGCACCCGGTCGCCGAGGACGATCTTCCCGGCCAGAGGGGTGCGGAGGCCCGCGAGGCCCCGGAGGGTGAGGCTTTTTCCCGCGCCGCTCCGGCCGAAGAGCACCCCCGTCTCCCGGCCGAGGTCGAGGCGGATGTCCAGAGAGAAGGGGCCTGCCCGGTCGCGGAAGTCAGCGTGAAGCATGGGACTCGCTCCTTCCCGACTCAAGGCTGCGGACAAACAGAAGGCTGGCGAAGCCCGCCCCCACAAGGAGGAGGGCCGCCAGGTTGGCCCGTCCGAAGCTGAGGGTCTCCACCTGGTTGTAGATGTAGAGGGGAAGGGTCTGGGTCCGTCCGGGCATGTTCCCCGCCACCATGAGGGAGACGCCGAAGTCCCCGAGGGCCCGGGCCGCCGAGAGGGCCACTCCCACAAGGAGGGTCCGCCGGGCGAGAGGGAGGGTGATGGAAAGAAAAATCGTCCCCTCCCCCTTGCCGAGGGTTCTCCCCACGTCCTCAAGATCCCGGTCCACGGACGCGAAGGCCGCCCGGGCCGCCTGGATCATGATGGGGCTGGCCGAGACCAGGGCCGCCAGCACCAGGGCAGGGAAGGAGAAGAGGATGCCCAGATTCCGGAGCCAGGGGGTTTTGCCGATAAAGAAGAGGAGGTAGAAGCCCATCACCGAGGGGGGGAGGATGAGGGGAAGCTGGGCGAGGAGGGAGAAAAAAGTCTTGCCCGGAAACTCCTTCCGGGCAAGGATCCATCCG
>JALHFZ010000064.1:14930-22683 GCA_022837505.1 Synergistaceae bacterium | reverse complement strand
ACATCAACAACCGGTAGCAGCAGCCCTATGTACCTGCCGGCATAACAGAAAAGGGAAGGGGAAATCCCAGGATTTCCCCTTCCCTTTTCTCATTCCGTTCTGCACTCTCTCCCGGAGATCGAAGATGAACCTCCGCCAGATGTCATTGACTCCGCTTTTCCGGAATGAGAGTCTATTCCACGAAATTGGGGAGAAACTGCTTTTCCAGATCCCTGAACTTCTCGAAGCCCACGAGGTCTTTGAAGTCGGAGAAGGGGGCGACGAGTTCCGTCCTCCCCTCGGCGATTCTGTCCCCCTTGATGGCGTCGAGGTAGTCCACCATCCCCTTTACGGCGGCGAAAAGAGGTCCTACGGGGATGCTGACCCTCCCCACGCCGAGTTTCCGAAGGGTATCTATGGGGATAAGGGGGGTCTTGCCCCCTGTCACTGCGTCCATGAGGTTGATGCTCACCGGCGCCTTGATCTCCCTGACCGCCCTGTCTATCTGCTCCACCGACCGGGGGGCTTCCACGAAGATGAGGTCCGCCCCTGCCTCGGCGTAGGCGTTTCCTCTGCGGATGGCCTCTTCAATTCCCCCCACGGCTATCGCGTCCGTCCGGGCGTTGATGACGAAGTCCGGATCGAGCTCGTCTTTTACCGACTTGCAGGCCTTGATCTTCAGCACCATCTCCTCGAGGGGGATAATCTGCTTTCCCTCGAGGTGGCCGCACCGTTTCGGAAAGACCTGGTCCTCAATGTTCATCCCCGCCAGGCCTGCCTTGAGAAACTCCTTCGTGACGTACATGGCGTTGATGCTGTTGCCGTACCCCGTGTCGGCGTCAGCCATGACGGGGATTTTCACCGTCTCGGCGATGTTTCTCGTGAAGTTGAGGACGTCGCTGAAGCCGATGAAGGCCATGTCGGGAAGGCCGAGGTAGGTGGCCGAAAGGCCGAAGCCGCTCACCTGCAGGGCCTTGAAGCCGGCCCGTTCGATGAGCTTTGCCGAGATGGCGTCATGGGCGCCCGGACAGACCAGGGCCTTCCGTTCGTTGATCATCCTTTTGAGCAGGGTAGTCTTTTTCAAAATTGAAACTCCTCCTTGCTAGAGAATCTGGGTTTTAGGACGGACATTGGGCGAGAAGAACTTTCTGTCCAGAAGCAGTGCCCCCCCTACGAGAACAATTCCGACGACGGAGGGAACCGTACCCGGAAAGAGAAGGAGCAGGCCTCCGACGATGAAGGCAGCGCAGAAGAGGAAGTTCACGGAGGCATGTTCTCCCCGGCAGCTGAACAATCCGTAGGCGATGGATATGGCCCCGATGAACCCGGTGATTCCGTGGGTCAGGATGCTTGCAAGAGGTGCTCGTCCCACGAGGGCAGGGTTCAGGGCGAAGAAGTAGGGGAGAATGAAGGCCACAGCTCCGAGGCGGACGGCCATGAATCCTGTCTTCACCCAGTTCGCCTTCGCTATCCCCGCTGCGGCCACGGCGGCGGTGCATGTGGGGGGAGTGACTCCTCCGAGGATCGCCCAGTAGATGAAGAAGAGGTGGGCGGCCACGGGGTCGATTCCCAGTTTGAGCAGGGGAGGCACGAGGATGGAAACGGAGAGGACATAGGTGGGGACCACCGGAAGGGAGGTCCCGAGAAGGAAGGGGACGATGGTGGCGATCAGCAGGGAGAAGTAGATGTTCGTCCCGCCGACCTCAAGGATGACGCCGCTGATCTTCGGGGCCAGCCCCGTGAGGCCGATGAGGTTGACCAGCATGCTTACGGAGACGAGGATGGGCACAATCTGGGCCACGTCCCGGCCCCCCTCGGAGAGGGCGGAGAAGATCAGTTTCATGGTCTCGGCCATTTTTCCCTTGACGATGCCGATGAAGAAAAAGACACCCAGGGCCGAGGCGCAGGCGTAAAAACCCGCGAGCTGAAGGGGCTGTCCGATCCCTATGAGGTACAGAAGCACCCCCGTCGGAATGATGAGCCCCGCAATGCGCTCAAGGGTCAGAATGTCCTTCCATAGGGGGATTTCTTCCGGCGGAAGCTTGTCGATTCCCATGCGGACCGTGCGGAAGTGAACACCACTGAAGACCCCGGCGTAGTAGAGCAGGCAGGGGAGAAGGGCGTATCCGATGATGTGGAAATAGGAGATGTTGAGAAATTCTGCCATCATGAAGGCGCTGATGCTCATGATTGGAGGGGTGATCCCTCCGCCCGAGGAGGCGATGGCCTCCACGGCTGCGGCGAATTCAGGCTTGTACCCGAGGCGTTTCATGAGGGGGATCGTATAGCTTCCCGTGACCATGACGTTGGCAACGGAGCTGCCCGAGATGCTTCCGAAAAGGGCGCTGGAGACCACGGCGGCCTTGGCGGGGCCTCCCGTATATTTCCCTGTGATGGCGAGGGCGATGTCGATGAAGGTCTTTCCTCCCCCTGTGGCCGAAAGGAGGGAGCCGAAGATGATGAACATGGAGATGAAGGTGGCCGACATTCCCGTCACGCTGCCGAAAATGCCGAGGGGGGAGTAGTAGAGGGAGTTGATGACAAACTCCAGGTTGATGCCCCGAAGCTTCCATATCCCCGGAAAGGAGTCTCCCATGTAGATATACCCCATGAGAAGGAGGACCATAACGGGTATGGCAAGCCCCACGGTCCGCCGGGCTGCCTCGAGGACGAGGATCACGAGGGTTATTCCGAGGAACATGTCAAGGGTCCCCGCTTCGACAGTTCCCATGTAGATGTTGAGGGCTTTGATGAAGGCGTTGAAATTCGCGGCAAGGAGGAGGACGATCAGAAGGATGTCGAAGGGGGAGATCCCCCTTCCCCCGGTATCATCCTCTGCTCTCCGCCGGAAGGGGTAATAGAGAAAGGCTATGGACAGTCCGAAGGCGACGTGGACGGCCCGAAACTGTATGTCGAGCAGATCGGTCAGGAAGATCGGAGCGAGAAGCTGAAACAGGGCGAGAGAAAAACCGAGGACGAAAAGTATGTTGGTCTTGATTTTCCCCGAGGACGATAGAGTCACGCTGAACCCCTCCCGTGCGGTTTCCGGCCGCTTTTTGGAAAAAAAGCGGCCGGAAGAGATGATGAACTGCCGATTTTACTTTTTGTACTCAGGGGGAATGAATCTTTCCGGAACCTCGATGCCCTTTTCCTTCGCATACCGGATGAGCCCGGCATGGGCGGGAACGACGTCTTCTCCCGCGTTTTTGAAGTAGTCCGCCACAGGGTCAAAGCCCTTGATGGCTCCGTAGGCGGAGGCGATCTCATCGAACCCTTCGACGTAGGCCTTTACGATCTGGTAACCGATCTCCTCAGGCATGGCAGCCGTGGAGACCGCGCCGGCGATGGGGCATTCCTCCCAGATGGGGCCGACGTCCGGGAACTCCTTGATGGTTCCCTTGGGCTGCTCGAGGAAGGTCATGTAGGGGATGACCTTCTGGATTTTCTCCACGTCTTCTTTGGAGTAGCCGACGACGGTGAGGGGGGTGGTCATGTTCACTTCAATGAGGGAGGCATCCATGCTCTTCAGCCCGCTCGATTTCTGAAGTCCCACGATCCGTTTTTCTTTCAGAGCGCTGATGCCGTCCGCAAGTGCCGAGGGAACGAGGTTGATGTCATATCCGAGAATGTCGTTGTACTGGGTGACATAGGCCGCAGAGGCCGATCCGGGGATGCCGGGGCTGAATTTTTTTCCCTTGAGGTCGCCAAAAGTCGTGATTCCGGCATCCTTCAGCACATAGAGTCGGTCGGCGAAGATGTTTCTGAGGAAGAGCCACCGGACATCCTTGAAGGCCTTGCCCTCGAACCCCTCGATCCCCTTGTAGAGCTGAAGGGATCCGGGAAGGTCGATGGCCATGGCGAAATCGAAGACACCGGAGCTGATCTTTCTGAGGTTGTCCATGCCGGCGCCGCTCTCAACGACGGTAACCTGGATGCCGTTGTCCGCCTTGTTGATGACGTTCGCCGCAGCCACGCACCACGCGTAGACTCCGGAGCTCGAAGAGGTGCTCCCCATGTTCAGGTACACATCCGCTGCGGAGGCCCCTCCTGCGACCAGGCAAAGGGTAAGAATGGCAAGAGCTGCTATCCGGGAAAAAAGAGCTGTTCTTTTCTTCATTGATATATTCCTCCTGTCTGAGTATTCCTCATGATGTATCTTGAGAATATTCGGGCGCAGGGGCTTTTGAAAGTTTTTCCTTCGCATCCCTCCCTTCGTGGTCCGGCGGATGCTACCCTTCAAGAACGTAGGTGCCGTTCTTCTTCAGATATTCCACAAGTCCCCCTTCTCTGAGGATGTCGAGCATCACCGGCGACAGGGGCGTCAGGGGGAGGAACTCCCCCCTGTCGGGAAGCTCGATCCTGTTCTCCTCGAGCCGGATGATCACTCTGTCGCCCTCCTGCAGAGCATCGGTGTCGCACAGGAAGGCGGGAATCCCCTGGTTGATCGCATTCCGGAAAAAGATCCGCGAGTAGGATTTCGCCAGAATGGCGCCGATTCCGGCGTATTTTATGGCGATGGGAGCCTGGTCCCGGGAGGAGCCGCAGCCGAAATTGCTCCCCGCGGCGATGATGTCCCCGGGGGTGACCCTTTGGGCGAAGCCGGGGGCGATATCCTCGAAGACGTGTTCCGCAAGGGTGGTGAAATCGAGGGTTTTCGTGTACTTTCCGGCGATGATGTAGTCCGTGTTTATATCGTCGCCGAACTTGTGGACCCTTCCTGTCAGCAGGTCTTCCATTTCATCCCTCCTCACGGCGCACCGGAGATGAATTTCCGCGGATCGGCGATCTTTCCCTCAAGGGCGCTGGCCGCGCAGGTGGCCGGAGAGGCGAGGTAGATCTCCGCCTTGTTGTTTCCCATTCTCCCCTTGAAATTCCGGTTTGCCGTGGAGATGACCCTTTCGCCGTCCCCCGGGATGCCCTGGTGCGTGCCGGGGCAGGGGCCGCACCCCGGCGGCAGAATGGTCCCGCCGGCCTCGACGATCTTGAAGATAAGACCCTCCGCCAGGGCGTCCATGAGGACTTTCCGGGAGGGAGGGCAGACGAGCAGGCGGCAGTGTGGCGATATTTTTCTCCCCTCGAGAATCCCGGCGGCGATCCGGAGATCGTCAAGACGGCCGTTGGTGCAGGTGCCGATATAGACCTGGCTGATCTCCGTTCCCTCGACCTCCGTCACCGGTACGACGGCATCCACCGAATGGGGGCAGCTTACCTGGGGGGGCAGAGAGGTTACGTCGATCTCCATGGCCGAGGCGAACTCGGCGTCATCGTCGTCCCAGACGGGCCGGGGAGTTCGGCCGCCTGTCCCTTTCAGATAGGCGAGGGTCTTCTCGTCCGCCTCCATCAGCCCGACCTTGGCTCCGCACTCGATGGCCATATTGCTCAGGGTCATCCGCTCGGAGATGCTCATGGCCCGGACCGTATCCCCTCCGAAGGAGAGGGCGAGGTAGTCCGCCCCGGCGGAGCCGATCCTTCCGATGAGGTGGAGCATGAGGTCCTTTGCATAGGTTCCGGGAGGGGGAGCGCCGTGAAAATCCACCTTCATGGTAGAGGGAACCCGGAGCCAGAGCTTTCCCGTGAGCATGACGCCGCTCATATCCGTCGACCCTATTCCGAAGGAGAATACGTTCAGGGCCCCGTAGGTGCAGGTATGGGAGTCCGCCCCCACGGCTAGGTCCCCCGGAACGACGAGCCCCTTTTCAGCGACAAGCTGGTGGCAGACTCCCTCCCCTCCGTCGAAGAGGCGGATCCCCTGGGATGAGGCAAACTGCCGGAGAAGGGTGTGGAGTCCGCTGATCCTCTCATTGGGGCTCGGAGTGGCGTGGTCGAGGACGATCACCATCTTCGAGGGATCCCAGACTTTTTCCTTTCCGTATTCTTCAAAGGCCCGAATGGCGATGGGGCCGGTGGTGTCGTGAATCATGGCCAGATCCACGTCGGCAACGACGTAGTCACCGGCTTTCACGTCCCCCTGGACGTGGGCTGAGACGATCTTCTCCGCCGCAGTCTTTCCCACTGCTCTGCACCCCCTTCCCTTTATCCCCCTCAGTTTTTCGCTGAGAGGAGCTCCGTGAGTTCGTTGAAATTCTCAAGCTTTTCGAGGTTGAGAATGGTGTCGATGATCTTGTCAAGCCGGGCTTCATCCTTGAAGACCTTGCCTGCGAGGGACTTGAACTTCCAGATAAGCTCCTCCCTGGTGAAGGGGTTTTTGGGATGCCCCTTGGGGTAGGTCTCCTTCAGATTGAAGACGGTGCCGTCCTTGAGATGAACGTCGACCTTGACGGTATATCTCTGCGCCCTGGGGAGGTTCTCGATTTCTTCGTCGGCGAAGATCTCAACCTTCTTCGCGAACTCGAGGATCTTCGGGTCCTTGATCTTCTCCTCGGTGAACTGGTCGATAAAGGCATTTCCCTCAAGGAGGGTGACGGCGCATACGTAGGGGTGGCTGAGCTGGGCGGCCACGACGCTGGTGATCGAATCGGCGTCCACGGAATATTTGTGGGTGATGGAGGTGGTGTGGGCGACGACTTTTTCGATATCCTCAGGCTTGATCTCGGGGTGGTCATCCCGGAATTTCCGGAGGGCTCCGATGGTGGTGTGCTTGCTTCTGCAGGTGGAGTAGAACTTGAGGCCTATCCCCATGAGCTCCCACCGGCTTCCCAGTTCGCCGCTCGTCCGCTCCACATCGTAGACGTCGTCGGTGAAGCAGTTGTAGAAACCGCCGAATTTGTTCTCAAAGACATCCTCGATTCCCGTGAACCCCTTCTGGGCGAGCAGGGCGCCGATGATGGCTCCCTCGGAGGATTTGGACGGGACGATCCGCTTCGCCATGGAGGCGAACTGTACCGCCTGGAGGCCGCTTGACCAGTTGGCGGAGATCCCCATGGCGTGCCCCATCTGGCCGGGGGTGAGGCCGAGCATTTTTCCGACGCCCACGGTGGATCCCAGGGGGCAGCATGTCCCCGTGTTGTTCCACCCCTGGTGGGCAAGCTCCATCCCCACCGGGGCCGCTACGCGGCAGGCCACTTCGTAGGCGAGGGTGGCAGCGGTGAGGAAGTCCTTCCCGCTCATGTTCCCCTGCATCTCAGCGAAGCCGGTGATGCATCCGAGGACGCCCGTGGAGACGTGGATGATGCCGTCGGTGTGGGTATCGTCCAGCTCGAAGGAGTTGATGGCCGAGCCGTTGAGCATCATGGCCCCGACCACGGAGGTCTTCCGGTCGGTCCCCCAGATGGAGGCTTCCTTCCGGTCGGTCCGGTCTTCGAGGACATCCCTGTAGATCTTCATCCACGGGGTGGTCGAGCCGAAAAGGCCGCAGCCGTAGTTGTCGAGCAATACGGTTTTCAGATGATCGAGCACCTCTGTCGGGATATCCTCAAATTTCAGTTCCGAAGAAAAGGTTGACAGTCGTTCGTTGATTGTGTCCATCATGGCGCATTCCCCCTCAAGAGTGTATTTGGAGCAGTTTTGTGAAGGATAGAATTTCCTCCCTGGTATCAATATCCATGGCGGCGGAGAGGATCTCCTCCGCTCTGTTCCGGGGGATGACCGTTCCCGTGACGTCCCGGAATTTTTCGAAAAGCTCTTCATTCGTCATGGGGTTCTCGGGATCGCCCTTGGCGTGGTCAATCCGGGTTGAGGCGGAATTGCCCTTCCGGTCCCGGATCTCCACGATCATTGACCGGGGGTTGGGGTAGAGTTTTTGAATCTCGTCGTCCACCTCTATGCGGACGAGGTCCGAAATCCGCCGGACTTCCCGATCGTGGATGTTCTCCTC
>JALHFZ010000064.1:10692-14837 GCA_022837505.1 Synergistaceae bacterium | reverse complement strand
GGATGGAGGCGATGCCGTACTGAATGCTCAGCCTGGCATGGAGGGGCGTGCGGTAGTCGGGGATGTCCGACCCCTGCTTGGCGTTTCTGTGGGTGCGCACCAGGATGGATTCGATCTCCGAGGGGGGGAAGGGGTGCTGTTCGAGATCCTTCTCCACCGCCTCGATGGCGTAGTGAACGTACCGGCAGGAGCACCAGGGCTTGAAGTAGATCCGCAGGAAGTGCCAGTCCTGCCCGAGGTCCCTGTCCACTATGGCCGGGTCGACCTTGTCGGCGAAGCAGTGGAAGAACCCCAGCCGCCCCTCGAGGATCTCCGCCGGCCCGGTCATGCCCTCCCGGGCGAGCATGGCCGAGAGAATTCCGTTCCGGGCCGCGTTGCCCGGGTGGATATGCTTTGAGACGGACCCGTCGATCTCGTACTGGTTGATCCCCGAGGCTAGGCTGCCCGCCAGCCCGAAGGCGTTCACGGTCTGCTCCTCGGAAAGGCCGAGGATTTTCGCCGCCGCCGCGGTCGTTCCGAAGGACGCAATGGTCCCCGTGGGGTGAAAGCCCTTCAGATAATGGCCGGGATTGATGGCCGTGCCGATCCGGAGGGAGACTTCATATCCTGCGGTGATCCCCTCAAGGAGGCCCTTTCCGGTCAGCCCCTCCGCCTCGCCGAGGGCGAGGCATGCGGGGATGATGGAGGCTCCGGGGTGATAGGTGGCGTGTTTCGAGCCGTCGTCCAGCTCGAGGGCATGGGAGGCCATGCCGTTCACCAGCGCCGCCGTCAGGGGCGAACGGCGGAGGGAGCTGCCTGCCACTACGGATCTTTCCTTTTCCTCCATCCGCTCGGCGAAGCGCCGCCCCGCCTGGCCGCTCAAGGCCAGCCTGCTCCCCGCAAGCATTGCTCCGGCGGTATCGAGAAGGCACCGCTTCCCCTGGGCGATGACCTCTTCGGGAAGGGATTCAAAAGAGAGGTTCGAGGAAAAATGAGCGAGCTTTTCAGTGAGGGTCGTCATGTTTTCTTCTCCACCCGTCACTCCTCCCAGGGAATTTCCAGCGAGAAGAGGGGAGCGTACTGCTGGCAGCCGTATACGTCCGTCTCCCCCGGTCCGCCGCTGGGGGATTTCCGTTCGATATTCCCCTTGATCCCCATTCCCGGATCGAAGAACATGAAATCATGAATTTCGCCCTCGGGCAGCTTATAGGCATCGGCTATGGCCTTCCGGGTGATCGCCCCCGACTTCTTCACCTTTTCGTAGATATTTCTGTCGGCGAAGATGATCTCGAAGGTGATCATGAAGCTTCCCGCATTCTTGCTCCGGATCGTCCGCGCAAGATCACAGATATTTTTAGTTTTCATCACTGTTAAACCTCCCAAAATGATCGAGAATATTCCGGTACTCTACAGTCCCAGCCGGAGTTTCCACGCAGATATTCCACAACCCCTCCACGAATTCCGGAGGATACCAGGGGGCGAGCATGGCCGTAAGTTTTTCGAGAAGTTCCCTGTCCGTCACGGGGTTTTCCGGTTCTCCCTTCGCCACGGGAATTCCTTTTTCAAAGGTTCTGCCGTCCTTCAGGACGAGGCGGAGCCACGCGCCCCTCTCCTCCGGATAGAGGGCGTTCATTCCCTCGTCTTCCTCCACTGTAACAGATGCTGCCGTGCGGCGGAGTCCGGCGTCATGGAGCAGTTCGGGGGTGTAGTCCTGGAGGGTGACATTCCCCTTTCGCAGGGCCACGGCCAGGGAGAAGGGGAGGCTGAACATGGCCTCCTGGAAGGTGGCGGGGTGGGCGATCTGGCCGACCTCAACGATCCCCAGCCTGTAGGTCTTCACGAGGATGGATTCCACGTCTTCATCGGTGCAGTTCAGAACCGACCGGGCCTCCCGTATGAGGTCGATGGCGGCGTGGCAGTGCCTGCACGTGGGGTAGAGCTTTGTGTAGGAGAGAAGGACTTCCCACCGCTCACCCAGTTCACCCGTCAGGGCTTCTTCCGAATATTCTTCCCGGCACATGGCCTTGAGCCAGCCGTGCTGCCCCTCGAAAAGGGTCCGGGGGGATTTCGCCCCGAGCTTTGCCAGATCCGCGGAGAGCACCCCCGATTGGGCGGCCTTTCCCGGCTGCAGGGGCTTGATGCCGGGGTGATCGTGGAGCATCTCCTGGAGCCCCGCGCTCTGAAGCCCCCCCATGGAGACGGCATAGGCAAACTCCTCCGCAGGAAGGGAAAGGATGGAAGCGCACCCCGCCGCAGCTCCGAGGGAGCCGCAGGTTCCGGTGGAGTGGAACCCCCACTTCAGATGGGCCGGGTTGATGGCCCGGGCTGCCCGGAGCATGACGTCGTAGCCGATGGCGATCCCCTTCAGGATTTCCCCAAAGGAGGCTCCCGTCCTCTCGGCCATGACCAGCACCGCGGGGATCACGGCGACGGCAGGATGGGATGTTCCCCACCGGTGGCCGTCGTCGAGCTCGATGGAGTGGGCCATGATCCCCAGGGCCATGGCCGCGTTGACCGCAGGGACCTTTTTGCCTTCGCAGAGGATGGTGGCCTCCTCTTTTCCTCCCATTTTCAGGGCGTAGGCGTTGTAGATGCGGGCAAGTTCTCCGGTCTTGTAGCCGGCGGCCGTTTCGCTGAGAAAATCTGCCAGCACCCGGCGGCTTTTTTCCATGACCTCCGGGGGGATATCCTGAACCTTCAGAGGAGCGTAGAAGTTCGAGAGCTTTGTGAGAAACGTCTTCGGCCCGGCATCCATGGCCCTATACTCCGGAGACCGTCTCGAAGGAGTACCGGAATATCTCTGGGTCAAGGGGATCCTTGAGGGTCACCAGGTGGTCCACTGTCCACTGGTAGCACTTGTTCTTCGGGAAGAGGGGCTCGTCGGTGAGCAGGGCGACGGAGCCGCCGGAGGAGTTCATCTGGCCGGGGTAGCTCATGTAGAAGAAGCGGAATTTGGCGCACTTCGCCACGGAGGTGGCAAGCTCGAGATCCTTCGATACCACCTCGATGACGATGGCGACCTCGTGGGAGCTGGTCTTCGCCACCGGTTCGTTCTCCTTCATGATGGCGTCTTTTCCGTAGGTATGGAAGTACAGGTCGTAGAGGCCGTCCCGGTGGGGTCCGATGATCTCCGAGACCTTTTTCCGGGTGTCAGCGAGGATCAGGTCGAGATGTTCGATTGCCCGGGTGTCCCGGATTCCAACGAAATGGTAGACCCGGTGCCCCGCCTCGCCTGCTCCCTCGAGCTTCACTTTGTAGCTGCCGTCGGGGGAGGGGACGAAGACGCTGCCGCTTACTTTGCAGATCCTGTCGGTCAGGGCCTCGTATTTGCTGTTGTGCATGTCGAGAATGCCCCCCGGCAGGGCCTGAACGAAGGGGTTTGTCCGTTCATACATGGAGTGGGCCGCCACGCTGTGGGGGGTGGCCTGCTGATCGGGGTGGAGGGGTTCTATGGTGAAATAGTCGTCGTAGACCGTTCCTATGATGGATTCCTTGACCTTCTGGGGCCAGCAGACCAGGGAGGCGCATTCGGCGGCCTTACCCATGTGAAGGCTGATCCCCTTGTCGAACCCCTTGAAAATCGGATAGGCTGCCAGCACGGCGTCGTCGCAGGCCCTTCCGGCGATGATGACGTCCGCTCCCTTTTCCAGGGCGTGGGTGAACTGTTCTATCCCCATGCTCGCCGTGACGTAGGTGGTGTTGTCGAGCACTTCGTCGGTCAGGGGGTAGGAGGCGCCCAGGGGTTCCGTCTCGCCCCGCCGCACCCGCTCCCTCAGCATGTCGATGGAAAGCTCGGAGTAGATGAGGGCCATGGTGAAGGGCTCCATCTTCCGCTCCTTCGCTACGGAGCGGATGATATCGGCGTAGAGGTTGACCCCCCTGTCCGTTCCGGTGGTGCTTGCCGAACCGACGATCATGGGGACCTTCTTCTTCCGGGACTCCACAAGGGTAATTTCAAGATCGTGCCGTTCCCATTCAATGGGGTTGTGGGGCATGTCCGCCCCGAGAAAAGTCGGGCCGGCGTCGGCAGTTCCGGCGTCGGCTCCGAAGTAGTCAATATCCCTCTTTACGCCCTCGTAAAAGGTGCCCTTTTCGATGATGTTATCCCCCAGGTTGCCCGTTGAAACCAACAGAGAAACTTTCCTCATGGATATGTCTCCTTCCGT
>JALHFZ010000064.1:0-10674 GCA_022837505.1 Synergistaceae bacterium | reverse complement strand
CATGTTATAAATTGATCAGTCAGGGACTTAATTTGTAAATCAGATTTGATCGCGGTGAGTTTTTCAGTGAAGAAGACGGAAAATTTATCGGAAATATATATCCGTTATCAGAGCAGTTGAAAATCAATAATTCTTGCATTATGGAGGGCTATCATGTTTGAAATTGAAGAATACCCCGAGACGGTTGTGGAGATTATCAGAATACTTTATTTTTCGGGAAAGCTGCAGACCTCCGGCGATCTTCAGTACGCCCTTCAGAAAAAAGGGATTGCCGTGGAGACCCGGACCATCCGGTATCATCTGACGGCCCTCGAAAAGAAGTCCCTCGTGAAGCGTTTCGGCAACAGGGGCGTTCTTCTCACGGAAAAGGGGATTGAAGAGGCGAAGATGCTCCTGGTCTTCGATCGGGTGGGGGGGCTCGCCATGGAGACGGAGCGGCTTTCCATGGAATGCGACTATTCTCCCCTCAGGGGAAGCGGAACGGTGATGGTGAACACTTTGCTCATCGACGAGGAGAAAATGCCCAGAGCGCTGGATATACTCGCTAAAACAGCGAAGAGCGGTGTGATCGTCTCGTGCCGTCTGGGCATTCTGCGCTCCTCTGAGCGGATGTGGAACTTCGAGGTCCCTCCGGGGAAAAATGCCCTTATCGGCGTCTCGAGCCGTAATTATGACGTCCTGCTTGAGCAGGTCAGAATTCCCACGGAGACGAGCGCAACCTTCCTCTATCATGTGGAGGATTACAAACCCTCGGGGATAACGGATATCATCTCCCACGCGGGGACCACCCTGAGCCCCGGGGAGCTGCTTATCCGGGGGAAATACACTTCCGTCTCCCGGGTGGCGGAGAGGGGGAGCGGCCTGGTCACCGCAGCCATCAAGACCTTTCCCTCCGTCTACTTCGACGAGGTGCAGAAAATCCTCAGCGATCTCGACCCGAGCTTCTTCAGCGGGCCCGTGGAGCTCAAGGCCCAGATCCCCCAGTTCTACCGCATGTCCTATAAAGACCGGAACAAGGGGTATATGCTGGTCTACGGCGGCGCCAATTTCTTCGCCCCCCTGGTGGAGCAGGGGCTGGCAGAAATACTCTCCATAAGCCACAGCATCTACGAATCGGAGAGGATGCTGCCGGTCAGCGAACTGGTATAATGGAAAGCCATGAAAATCAGCCTTTTCCGGAAATCTGTTGACCGTATTCTTGAAAAACTCCCCCCCGTACTTCTCAGGGAACTCAACGGAGGCGTCTCTGTCTTTCCTGAAAAGAAAAGGGAGGGGGACTGCCTTATCATGGGGGAATATATCGAGGACCCCGGCCTGGGAAATCTCGTCGCCCTCTACTGGGGGAGCTTCGCCGAGGCCCTCGGAGGGGCCTCCCCGGAAGAGTGGGAGGAGGAGATCGAGGAGACGGTCCTTCACGAACTCCGTCACCACGTGGAATCCCTTGCGGGGGTGGATTACCTCGGCGAGGAGGACGAGCGGGAGTTCAGATGACGGAAGAAGGTGCGGCGGGGGCGGAATGTCCTCGCAGATTTCCCCTCCGGCAGAGCCTCCCCCTTGCCCGGGGCACCCTCTCCCTTGACGGAAGGGGCGTTGGAGTATAGCATTCATACAGTTGAGAATTCTGTCCGGAGGACGGGAATTCCGCTGAGACAGCGGCGATCCCGCCTGTATGTCTGTGTCCGGGCCACGTGAGAATCGCCGACAGCATAATCAGAAGCAATATATAAAAAGAGGAAGGGTGTTGACGTTGAAAACTGAAGATCAGGACCTCTCTCAATCCATTCCCGAAGTTTCCTTTGACGAGTTTCCCCCTGTCACCTATGAGGAATGGCGAAAAGAAGCGGAGGTAACCCTTAAAGGAGCCCCCTTTGACAAGCGGCTCCGGACAAGAACCTATGAAGGGATAACCCTCGAACCCCTCTACATGGAGGAGAATACCGCTGATTTTCTTCAGAAGACGACCCTCCCGGGGGAGATCGATTTCCTTCGGGGAACGGCCCCTCTGGGGTATATCGAAGAGTCATGGTCCGTCGCCCAGAGTGTGGAGAAAACCCTGCCCCGAGAGGCGAATGCCGCCCTCAGACAGGAGCTGAAGGACGGAACCGGTGCGGTCAGCCTGGTTCTGGACAGCGGCACCCTCCGTTGCCGGGATGCCGAGACCGACGGCCGGAGGGGGCTTTCCCTCTCGACCCGGGAGGACGTGAAGACCGTCTTCGAGGGGATTGACACGGCCGAAAGGGAGTTCCACATCTTTGCCGGTCCGTCCGCCGCCCCCCTTCTCGGACTCTTTGCCGCCGGGCTGGAGGGAGGAGAAAAGGGTTCTCCCCTTGCCGGGGTCAAGGGGTGCATCGGTGCCGACCCTCTGGGCATGCTCGCCCGGGACGGCAGACTTCCCGCCTCTCTCGACGCCCTCTATGACGAAATGGCACAGACTGCCCGATGGGCGAAGGAGTCAGCCCCCTCCCTCAAAACCGTCCTTGTGAGCGGAGATATGTACCATGAAGGAGGAGCGAGCGCCGTCCAGGAGCTTGCCTGCGCCATGGCCACAGGGGTTGCCTATATCCGGGCACTTCTGGAACGAGGCCTGGATATCGAATCGGCGGCGGCTCAGATGCGCTTCAGTTTTTCCCAGGGGCTGAATTTCTTCATGGAGATCGCAAAGCTCAGGGCCGCGCGGATGCTCTGGTCCCAGATCATCGAGGCCTTCGGAGGGGACGAATCAGCCCGGGAGATCGATATCTTCGCGAACACCTCCTCCTTCACCACCACTGTCTATGACCCCTACGTCAATGTCCTCCGGGGGACGACCGAGGCTTTCTCCGCCGTCGTGGGGGGGATCAACGGAATGAACGTCCGTCCCTTCGACGAGGCGGTGGGGCAGTCCACCCCCGCTTCCCGGCGGATCGCCCGGAACATCCAGATCCTTCTGAAGGAGGAATTCAATCTTCTTCAGCCCGTCGACCCCGCAGGGGGATCGTGGTACATCGAGGCCCTCACGAAACAGGTGGCGGAGAGCGCCTGGAAGATGTTCCAGCAGATCGACGGCGAAGGGGGAATGGCCGGCGCTCTGACCTCCGGGTTCATCCAGAGGGAGATCGCCGCAGTTCTCGCCTCCCGCTTTGCCAATCTCGATACCCGGTCCGACCGGGCGGTGGGCACGAATATGTACCCCAACACCACCGAACAGCCCCTTCCGAGGGAAGAATCAGACAGTTCAGAAATACAGCAGAAGAGAATTGCCGCCATAGAGGAGTTCCGGAAGGATGGGGATACAAAAGCCCGGGAGGAACGTCTCGGCAGAATTTCCCCTGTGGGGGGAGCCGAGCCCGCAGACTTCATGAAGGGCCTGACGGAGGCATTCAACGCCGGGGCAACCCTTTGCGAAGTGCGGGAAAGGCTGAACGGCTCTGAAAAGGGGCCAGAGGCTGAGCCAATCAAACCCCGCCGGTGGACGGAGCAGTACGAGGCTTTGCGGAGGAGAACCGAGGAGTTCGCCGCGAAGACGGGCAAAAACATCCGCATCTTCCTCGCCAACATGGGGCCACTCGTCCAGCATAAGCCCCGGGCCGATTTCAGCAGAGCCTTCATGGAGGTGGCCGGTTTCGAGGTATTGAAGAACAGCGGCTTTTCCACCGTGGAAGAGGCGGTCGCCGCGGCAGCTCAGTCCGGTGCCGATGCTGCGGTTATCTGCTCCACCGATGAGACCTATCCGGAGCTTGTTCCGCCCCTGGCCAGGGGGATAAAGGAATCGAGCCCCGGAATGATGGTCCTGCTGGCAGGAGCTCCCGCGCCGGAATACAAAGAATCCTATGTCGATGCCGGGGTGGACGAATTCATCCACGTCCGGGCCAACTGCCGTCAGATACTGGAAAATATACAGAGAGTCAGGGGGATTGTATGATGAGCTCGAATCCCGATTTCCGCAGCATACCCTTCCGCAGCGGCCTCCCGGAGGAAGCCCCTTCCCTTGAGGCCTGGAAGAAGCAGATAGAAGAAAAAACAGGAAAATCCTTCGAGTCCTTTTACGGCGAGACCATGGAGAAGATCGATCTCAGGCCGGTCTATACAGCACAGGACAGGGACAGCCTGCCCCATGTACAGTTCAGCGCCGGCATTCCCCCCTTCCTGAGGGGCCCCTATCCGACCATGTACGTCACCCGCCCCTGGACGGTCCGCCAGTATGCCGGATTCTCCACGGCGGAGGAGAGCAACGCCTTTTACAGGCGCAACCTCGCCGCCGGCCAGAAGGGGCTCTCCATAGCCTTCGACCTCGCGACCCACCGGGGGTACGACTCAGATCACCCCAGGGTGGCCGGGGACGTGGGGAAGGCCGGGGTTGCCGTGGACTCCATCCTCGATATGGAGATCCTCTTCTCCCATATCCCCCTGGGGCAGATGTCCGTCTCCATGACCATGAACGGAGCCGTCCTGCCCATCATGGCCTTTTACATCGTCGCGGCGGAGGAGCAGGGAGTGGACCGGGCCGACCTCACGGGAACGATCCAGAACGACATCCTGAAGGAGTTCATGGTCCGCAACACCTACATCTACCCCCCTGAGCCCTCCATGCGCATCATAGGGGACATCTTCGCCTATACCTCCAGAAACATGCCCAAGTTCAACAGCATCAGCATCTCGGGGTACCACATCCAGGAGGCTGGAGGGACGGCGGACATCGAGATGGCCTACACCCTGGCCGACGGCCTCGAGTATATACGCACGGGAATCCGGTCGGGCCTTGACATCGACAATTTCGCCCCCCGGCTCTCCTTCTTCTGGGGGATCGGAAAGAACTATTTCATGGAAGTGGCCAAAATGCGGGCCGCCCGCCTTCTCTGGGCGAAGATCGTGAAGCAGTTCAACCCCAAAAAAGCGAAGTCCATGGCCCTGCGGACCCACTGCCAGACTTCGGGGTGGAGCCTCACGGCCCAGGACCCCTTCAACAACATCGCCCGCACGTGCGTGGAGGCCATGGCGGCCGCCCTCGGCCATACCCAGTCCCTCCACACGAACGCCCTCGACGAGGCCATCGCCCTTCCCACGGACTTCTCCGCCCGGATCGCCCGGAACACCCAGCTCTACCTCCAGGACGAGACGGGAATCCTCAAGGTGATCGACCCCTGGGGCGGTTCCTACTACGTGGAGGCCCTCACGGATGAGCTGATCCGCCTCTCCTGGGCTCACATTCAGGAAGTGGAGGAGCTCGGCGGGATGTCCAAGGCGATAGAGACGGGGCTTCCCAAAATGCGTATCGAAGAGGCCGCGGCCCGGCGCCAGGCCCATATCGATTCCGGCAAGGAAAAAATTCTGGGGGTGAACTACCTGAGAAAAGACGAAGAAGACCCCATCGACATCCTCGAGGTGGATAATTCCGCCGTCCGGACTGCCCAGATCGAGAGGCTCCGCAAGCTTCGGGAGATCCGGGATCCTCAGAAGGTGGAGGAGTGTCTGAATAAAATCACGAAATCCATGGAGACGGGGGAGGGGAACCTTCTCGACCTCGCCGTGGACGCCGCCCGCGCCCGGGCCAGCCTCGGAGAGATCTCCGACGCCATCGAGAAGGTGTCCGGCCGCCACAAGGCCGTCATCCGATCCATATCGGGGGTCTACAGCAGCGAGTTTGCCGACGATGAGGTCATGGAGGAAGTGCGGCAGATGACGGCGGATTTTGAAAAGAGAGAGGGGCGCCGCCCCAGGATCATGGTCGCAAAGATGGGCCAGGACGGCCATGACCGGGGAGCGAAGGTCGTGGCTACCGCCTATGCGGACATGGGGTTCGACGTGGACATCGGCTCCCTCTTCCAGACTCCGGAGGAGACGGCCCAGGATGCCGTGGACAACGACGTGCATATCGTGGGGATGAGCTCCCTCGCGGCGGGGCACAAGACCCTTCTTCCCCAGCTTGTCGAAGAGCTCAAAAAACGGGGGCGGGAGGACATCATGGTCATCGCGGGGGGGGTCATCCCCGCCCAGGACTATGAATACCTCAGGGAACACGGCGCCGCGGCCATCTACGGACCGGGTACGGTCATCCCCGTGGCGGCGAAGGAGATGCTCGAAATTCTCAACGCCCGCCTTGCGGACAGCCGGGAAGAATAATGGCATCTGAAAAGTACAAGCCCGAATGGACCCCGAAGGACGCCGGTTCCGAGTTCGCCGGCAGGGTCATGCCGGGCGTCTCCGGGGCCTCGGAAGGGGGAGGGGGGCATACGGCGCGCCGCAGGCCCCCCCGGGCCCGCAGGCTTTCCCTTGACGACTACGAGGAGGGGGTGCTCAGGGGAGACCGGGTCATCCTCGCCCGGGCCATCACCCTGGTGGAGAGCAACAACCCCGGCCACTTCAACGACGCCCAGGAGCTGATCCAGCGGATCCTTCCCCACACAGGCCGGGCGATCAGGGTGGGCATCACGGGCATTCCGGGGGCGGGAAAAAGCACCTTCATTGAGGCCCTCGGATGCTACCTGACGGAAGAGGAGAAAAAAGTCGCGGTCCTTGCGGTAGACCCCAGCAGCACCATCTCGGGGGGGAGCATCCTCGGCGACAAGACCCGGATGGAAAAACTGGCCCGGGATCCCCGGGCCTTCATCCGCCCCTCCCCCTCGGGGGGAACCCTCGGCGGAGTCACCCGGAAGAGCCGGGAGACCATGCTCCTCTGCGAAGCGGCGGGGTATGACGTTATCCTGGTGGAGACTGTCGGGGTCGGCCAGAGCGAAACCACCGTCCGGTCCATGGTGGACTTCTTCCTCCTTCTCGTCGTCACCGGCGCAGGAGACGACCTCCAGGGGATCAAGAAGGGGGTCATCGAACTCTCCGACGCCATCCTCGTCAACAAGGCCGACGGAGACAACAAGCGGCGGGCTCTTGCGACGAAGGCCGACTACAACCAGATCCTTCACTATCTCCGGCCGGCGACGGAGGGGTGGACGCCGAAGGCCTATACCTGCTCGTCCCTTACAGGGGAGGGGATCGAGGAGATGTGGAGGGTCATCGCCGATTTCAGGGAACAGGTCACCGCTTCAGGTTTTTTCCAGAGGAGGCGGAACGGCCAGACCCTGGAATGGGTGGACTCCATGGCGGACGAATACATCCACAGCCGGATAACCCAGAACCCCGACATCAGTGCCTGCAGGGAAACCATCAGAAAGCAGGTCCTGCAGGGAGATATGACGGCCACCAGGGCTGCGGAGGCCCTGATAGACGCCATGGAAAAGCATCTTTTTTCAGCCGGCAGAAGGGAAAACGCCGGAGAGGAATGAATCGCTCCGCCCCGGGCGGACAGGGTGCCTGTGGCATGATGCATTCAAGTGTCTTGACAATATGACCCCGTAGAGGATAATAAAAAACAAGTTTTAACGGGGTCTCGATTTACGAAATACAGGCAGCTAATCTTAAGGAGGTGCTTCAATGAAACTGAGAAACCGTATGGGATTGTTCATGGTACTGGCTTTTGTCATCGGTGTTCTTGCAGTGGGCTTCACGTCCCCCGCCATGGCGGCGGACGCCCAGGAGTTCAAATGGAAGTTCCAGAGCCATCATACCCCCGGCTCCCTCGCAGTGGAATCCGTCATCAAACCTTTTATCGAAAGAGTGGAGAAGATGTCCGCCGGCAGGCTGAAAATCAGTCTGCACTATGCGGGAGAGCTCGTCGATTACGCTGAAGTCGACAAGGCCCTCCAGGCAAACATGATCCAGATAGCCAACACGAGTTCCCTTTTCTTCAGAGGGGCTATCCCCATGGGGTGGATTACCGCACCCAGCATGCCCCCCTTCGTCACCCGAACCAACGATGAGTTCAACGAACTCTTCCATCACCGCGGGCTCGACAAACTGGTCGGCGAAGCTCTGGAAGAGCGGGGCATTCACTACCTCGGATGCCACAGCGTGGGCAACACCTATTTCTGGAGCAAGAAACCCATCAACTCCCTCGAGGATCTCAAGGGGTTCAAAGTGCGGTTCTTCGGCTCCATGTCCGACTTCGTCGAACACTTCGGTGCCTCCCCTGTTATGCTTCCCCACCCCGAGACCTACATGGCCATCGCCATGGGGACCCTCGACGGCAGCGGCACCGCCTGGTGGCTCTTCCGGGACCTGAAGCTCTACGAAGTGTGCAAATATTTCATCGGGCCGGCCTTCCAGGTCCCCCAGGGGATGGAACTCTGGGCGTCCAAGAAGGCATGGGACGAACTTCCCGAGGACCTTCAGGCGATCGTCACCACAGCCGCTCACGCGTTCAACACCGATTACATGGACGCCGTCACCATGCAGGAGCGGGAGATGTTCAACAAGTCCTTCAAAGAATGGGGCGTCACCTACTCGGAATTCAGCCCCGAAGAAGTGGTCAGGATAACCGAGGAGTTCTCTCTGCCCTATCTCGACAAAGTCGCCGCCGAGCAGGGAGCGAAGGATCCCCGGGTCGCCCAGGCCGTCGATATCATCAAGCAGTTCATGAAGGATTACGGCTACATAAAATAAAGTAAAGACTGACGGATGAACCCCCTTCTCTCCGGGGAGGGGGTTCTTATTATAAGTTCCCACAGCCGAAGCACGTGATGAGGTGATGCGATTGCAGTTTTTAACCGGTTTCATTAAATTTGTAGACGTCGTAAACGACAGGATAGGCAAGATTGTCAGCTTTTTAATTTATCCCATAATGCTTGTTTTGGTATACGAGGTAGTAATGCGGTATTTCTTCACCGCTCCGACCATCTGGGCCCATGAGACCTCCTGCATGCTCTACGGAACGCACTTTATAATCGGAGGGGCCTATGCCCTGCAGAAGGGCGCCTTTGTCAACGTCGAAGTCATCTATATCCGCTTTTCCAAACGCACAAGGGCAGTCATCGACCTTTTCACCTGGTCGATGTTCTACATCTTTGTGGGTGCCCTGCTCTGGAAAAGCATCCCCTGGGCGATGGAAAGCGTTGCCATCCGGGAGTTCTCCGACAGCACCTGGGGGCCCTATGTCTGGCCGGTCAAACTGACCATCCCCTTCGCTTCTTTTACCATGCTGCTTCAGGGAATGACAAAAACCATCAAGGATGCGTACCTGGCTGTAACCGGTCGTGATCTCATTGCCGGTGCGGATGCTGAAGCCGCTTCCGGAAACTGAGGTGACTTTATGGATATCGGACTGATTTCAATTCTGCTTTTCGGCAGCATGCTCTTTCTGCTGGCCTCGGGCCTTCCCGTCGCCTTTGTCCTCGGGGGCCTGGCGGTTATTTTCACCGCCGTATTCTGGGGCCCCGAATCTCTTTTCATCATCGTTGCCAGAACCTTTTCAATGATGTCCTCCACAACCCTGGTGGCCGCTCCGCTCTTCGTCCTTATGGCGGTCGTTCTCGAGCGTTCAGGCGTGGCGGAGGACCTCTTCGAGATGATGTACCGCTGGTCCGGCGGAATCAAGGGCGGACTCGCCGTGGGTACGGTTCTCGCCTGCACCCTCATAGCCGCCATGTCGGGCATAGCCTCCACGGGAGTTGTGGTGATGGGCGTCATGGCCCTTCCAGCGATGCTCAAGCGCGGATATGACAAGAGAATCGCCACGGGGTGCGTCCTGGCCGGAGGGGTCCTTGGCCCCCTCATCCCCCCCAGCATTGCCCTGGTGCTCTACGGAACCATGGCCCAGGTCTCCATCGGCGCGCTCTTTGCCGGAGGAATGGCCGCCGGTATACTCTGCTCCGCCCTGATCATCGGCTACATATTGATCAGATGCTATATCAACCCCAAACTGGGACCCCCTATTCCTGTGGAGGAAAGATCAAACTGGGATGCAAAACTCGCTTCCCTCAAGGGAGTCATCCTTCCCCTTCTTCTCATTACCGCTGTTCTGGGTTCGATCTACAGCGGCTTCGCCACCCCGACAGAGGCGGCAGCCGTAGGGGCCCTCGGCGCTTTCGTGTGCAGCGCCATTCACCGGAGGCTCACCTGGGACCTGCTGAAGAGCGTGGCCTACACGACCATACAGGTCCAGGGGTTCATGATGTGGATCCTCTTCGCCGCCCAGGCCTTTGCGGCCGTCTACATGGGGCTCGGGGCATCCAGGATGGTCATCAAGCTTGTCCAGACCTACGAGATCGGCTGGTGGACCATGCTCATATCCATCCAGGTCGTCTGGTTCCTGCTGGGGCTCGTGATCGACGCCTGGAGCATCCTCATGATCACCCTCCCCATCCTCCTTCCCCTTCTGCCCCTCTACGGCTTCGACCCCCTGTGGCTGGGCGTCCTCTATGCGGTCAACACCCAGACAGGGTACCTGACGCCCCCCTTCGGCACCATGCTCTTCATGATGAAGGGGATTGCCCCGAAGGAAGTCACCATGTCGGACATCTATCGCTCCATTGTACCTTTCGTAATAACCCAGCTCTTCTGCCTTACTCTGTGCATCATCTTCCCCAAACTTGTGACCTGGCTTCCAGACCTGCTCTTCAAATAATCCGGTACGATAAAAAGGCGGGGTGAAAACCCCGCCTTTCCATAAGGAGGAGTGCTGCATGATGAATGAAGTGTTCCGGAGAAGGAGGATGGCGGCGAAGGTATATCCGCGGCTGACTGTCCTTTTTCGGGTTCTCGCTTTCATCGCCCTGACATCCTGCACGGCGTGGGCGGCAGCGCCGGAAGTTCCGCTGAAGGCAGCTGAACTGAGGGATTTCTCGAGCGTTCCTGCGCCGGTCAAGA
>JALHFZ010000151.1 GCA_022837505.1 Synergistaceae bacterium | reverse complement strand
AGCCTCCAGGATTTCACGAGGGTCTCCCCCTCAAAGATTCCGATCACCGTGGTGGTGTTGCCGGCGTCAAGCACAAGAAGCATTGAAATATCCTCCTCTCGGGGAGCGTTTTGTTCACCGGGTATTATACATTTTTTCTTCGGAAAAAAGGAAGTTCACGAGAGGATCAGCAGAACTGCCAGAAGGGTCACCGCAGCTCCCGCCAGGGTTCTTCCTCTGAGGGGGTAAAGGGCTCCGGCGAGGACGAGCACAAAGACCCCTCCTCCGAGCAGGACGGGCAGGGGCGACCAGGGAAGGCTCCAGGGGAGAAGACGGGCTGCTCCGTCGGCGCCCACCCTCCAGAGGATAAAGAGCCCTTCCGCCGGGGCGGAGAAAAAAATGCCCCCGGGGAGCCCTGCGAGGGCGGGGAGGGCAAGAAAGAGAGCTATCGGGTAGAGGACGGCGAAGACAGGAAGGGCGGCGAAATTCACCCCGAGCCCCGCGACGGGAAGGGGGCCGAAGACCGACGCGCTCTGAGGGTAGGTGACGAGCCAGACGAGGGGGCTCGAGAGGAGGACCGTCCTCCAGGAGGGGCGGGCATTCACTGACGCAAGGGTGAGGGCTGCCGTGACGGAGAGCCGCCACCCCACGTCCCAGAACCATTCGGGACGCCAGAGGAGGAGAAGGATGGCCGCGGCGGAGACTCCGTTGACGGGGTTGCCCGGCCGGCCGAGCATTTTTCCGAGAAAGACGAGCTGCAGCATGAGGGCAGCCCGGAGGGCGCTCGGAGCGGCCCCGGCGAGGAGGACATAGATCCAGAGGAAAAGACTCGTCAACACAAGGCGGAATCGGAAGGGAAGGCGCCGGCGTATCCTTCTGAGGGAGAGCAGCTTCCATGCTCCCAGGGCGGCGAGCCCCACGTGGAACCCCGAGACGGCCAGAAGATGGGCGCTCCCCCACCGGCGATGCTCCTCCGCAAGGGAGGGGTCACGGACCCCGAGGATCGCCGCGAGAAGATACCCCCTGAGATTGGGGGGGAGGGTGAGGAGGATCCGGGAGCGGAGGGCCCTTCTCCACCGGGCCATGCTCCACCCCGTACTCTTCCGGAGGGAAAATTTTTCCGGAAGAAATTCTCCCGCCGCACCCCGGGCCCGCCAGTAGAGGTCCTCCCGGAAGGACGAATCCCTTCGGGCCGACAGCGGGACGGCCCTGCCGGCAGCCTCCAGAGAATCCCCTTCCCGCAGCAAAGACGAGGGGGGGACCTTCATCATGAACCGCCCTCCCTCCCCCTCAACGAGGAGGGCCCGGCGGGAACCCCAGGGGCGTTCGAGGATCACCATTCCTTTAAGGGAAAAGGGCTCCCCCGGCGGAAGGGGGGGCAGGAGAAAGGAGGGGACGGCATGGAGGGCGCAGAGCAGGGCGAGAAGGGCGATTCCCCCTCCGTAGACGGTACAGCCGGGGGGAAAGAATTCCGTGAAGAGGAGGAGCAGTCCGAGGGATACGAGGGGAGCCACGGCAAGGGCCGCAACGGCAGGAATTCCCCTCCCTGCCGCCCCGAGGGAGGCACAGAGCCCTGCGAGGAGGAAGAGAAGGGGCGCCCGGGCGATTCCCTCCCGGAGGGGAGGAGCGTGCCGGTTCATCGAAGGGTGACCGCTCTCCTCATCCCCTCAAGCTTCTTCGGCCCGATCCCCTTGACGTGGAGCAGGTCCTCCACGGAGGAGAAGAAACCCCGGGTTCTCCGGTATTCAAGGATGGCCCGGGCCGTCGCCGGCCCCACTCCGGGGAGCCTTTCGAGCTCTTCAAGGGTGGCGGTGTTGACATTCACCTGAGGAGGAGCGGCCCCTTCCGCCGAAGAAGTAAAGGAGGAAGAGGGAGGGTGAGGAGCCGAGAGGGAGGGGTCGGAGGGTTCCATCGACCCGGCGGCGGGGACGTGGATATGCATGCCGTCCCCAAGGGGGGCGGCGAGGTTGATCCGTACGGGGTCCGCCCGGGGAGTGAGCCCTCCTGCGGCGTCCACCAGATCGACGATCCGGATGTCGGGAGAAAGGGTGTACACCCCGGGGGAAGAGACCTCCCCGGTGATGTAGAGCACC
>JALHFZ010000063.1 GCA_022837505.1 Synergistaceae bacterium | reverse complement strand
CCTCAAGATCCTGGAGGACCAGGGGATGTTCGCCATCGACAATATCCCGCCGGCCCTTCTCTCCCAGCTCCTTGTCCTCCTCGAGAAGCACAGGGCCGCCGTACAGTGCGGAGTTGCAGCGGTGATGGACGTCCGGGGAGACTCCCTTCTGGACGACTTCCCCTCGGCCATGGCCGCTCTCAAGATGGAATGCCCCCGGACGTCCATCCTCTACCTTGATTCGTCGGACGAAGTCCTCCTCCGGCGGTACGAGGAAACCCGCCGGCGCCACCCCCTCTCCCGGGGGGGATCCTTCCTGGACGGCATCGAAAGGGAGCGGACGAGGCTCAGACCCCTTCTGGAGATGGCCGATACGGTTTTCGACACGTCAGCCCTCTCCATGGGGGATATCCGGAAGAGGCTTAACTCGGAATTCGGAGACCCCTCCATCGGAGTCTCCCTGATCTTCACCTCCTTCGGCTTCAAATACGGCCCTCCGGCGGACTGCGACTTCGTCTTTGACGTGCGGTTTCTCACCAACCCCTTCTACATCCCGGACCTCCAGCCTCTCTCCGGTAAGGACAGGGCAGTCCGGGAGTATATCTGGCAATCCCAGGGGGCGGAGGGCTTCTGGGAAAAACTCCTCTCCTTTCTCGAAACCATAGTTCCTCTCTACCTCGCCACTGGAAAGACCCACCTCCATATAGGGATCGGCTGTACAGGGGGGCGGCATCGTTCCGTGGCGGTGGCCGAGCGGCTCTTTGAACATTTCCGAGACATTCCGGGAGAGGCCATCCTCCGTCACCGGGATATAACCCGGGACCAGGGGTGGTGACCATGGAGGTTTTTCTCAGCTACGGACTGGGGCTCTTCACCGGGCTGGTTCTTTTTCTCTTCTTCCTCCTTCGGGAGAGGGGAGGGCTCTCCCGAAGGACGAGGCAGTTCCGGTGGGGGAAGACCGCCATGAAACGGGCCATAGAGTACCGTCTGTCCATGGGGCCCTTCGTCGTCGCCATCGGGGGCGGAACGGGCCTCTCCTCGCTGCTCAGGGGGCTGAAGAGCTTTACCCGCAATATCGTCGCAGTGGTGACGGTGACCGACGAGGGGGGCAGTTCGGGACGCCTCCGGGAGGAATGGGGGGTCCTTCCTCCGGGAGACGTGAGGAACTGCATCGTCGCCCTGGCGGAGAATGACAATGCCCTCAAGAAGCTTCTCGACTTCCGCTTCGACCGGGGAGGGCTCGCCGGACACAACCTGGGTAACCTCATGCTCCTGGCCATATCGGAGCAGTTCGGCGATTTTCGCCTCGCCGTGGAGGAGATGAACCACCTCCTTGCCATCCGGGGAAGGGTGCTTCCCGTGACGACCGAATCGGTCGTCCTCGCGGCGGAGACAAAAGACGGAGAGAATATCCGGGGAGAACTCGCCCTTTCGGAGCGGGGAAAGGATATTGAAAAAATATGGCTCGAACCGGGGGACGCAAAACCCCTTCCGGATGTCCTCCGGTCCATAGACGGAGCGGATGTCATCGTCCTCGGCCCGGGGAGCCTTTTTACAAGCATCCTGCCGAACCTTCTCATCCCCTCCGTGGCGGAACGGCTGCGCCGGTGCCCCATACCCAAGGTCTATATCGCGAATCTGATGACCCAGCCCGGAGAGACCGAGAGCTTCTCCATATATGACCACGTGAAGTGGATCGCCTCCGCCATGGGCTCCTTTCCCGACTATGTCGTAGTGAATGACGGCAGCATTCCGGCTCAGCTTCTTGAGAAATACCGCCAGGAAGGGGCGGAGCCCCTCTTTCTTAAAAAGGCAGACCGGGAGGAGATCGAAAACATGGGGTGTGTCCTCCTGAAGGGAAATTTTGTACGGGTCATTGATGACTCCGTCGTCAGGCACGACGGCCACGCCCTGTCGGAAATTATCATACGCCTCTGCCGGGAACTGAAGGAGGACTGAAGAAAGTGGCACGGAACCCTGCGGGTCAGTCCTTTTCCTCCCTTCTGCGGGATGAATGGGTTTCCTCCCCCCTCCCTGCAGGGGGAAATCTGAAGGGGGAGATCCGGGGAATTCTCGACGGAATGCTCTGGAAAGGGGACCCCTCCGGAGGGAGGGTCTATTCGAGCGGTCGGCTATGGATCTTCCGCCGGCTGAACAAGCTCTGGGAGGCCTCCGGAGCCGCCGGAGAGGCCCCCTTCGGGTCTCTGCTCACCATCCCCCCCTCCTTCCGCGGAAGGGTCTCTTTCCGCCTTCCTGAAGGGATGATCCCCCTGTTTTTTCCCGGCGGGGAGGGGCGGAAGGAGGGAAGGGGAGAGGAGCGGGAATGGCTCAAGGGGCTCTGGGGGAGCTCCGGATCCCTCTATCTGCCGAAGACGGGGTATTATATGAATTTTCTTCTTCCCGACCGCAGGACGGAGTCCAGGGCGGCCGCCGTCCTCAAAAGAGAGGGAGTCGTCTGGGGCCAGAGGGTTGTCTCGGGGCGCTATGAGCTTACCCTGAGGAACCAGGAGGAAATTGTCACCCTTCTCAGCCGCTTCGGCCTCGTCAAAACCCCTCTTTTTCTTGAGGAGAAGGCCATCGTCCGCTCCATGAGGGACTGGGCGAATAAAATCGTCAACTGCGATGCGTCGAATATACGAAAAAGCCTCGAAGCGGCAGCGAGGCAGATGGAGATAGCCCGGGCGGTGCAGGCCCTGCCCGGATACGGGAGCCTGCCGGAGGTACTGAAGACGCTCATTTCCTGCCGGATCGACAATCCGAGCGTAACCCTCGAGGAGCTTGGAAATATGCAGTCCCCTCCCGTCAGCAAGAGCACCGTCAAGTATCGCTGGAAAAAGCTCGAGGAATTGGCGGCTCCCCTTTCTGCCGGGAGGAGCGCCCCGGGGGAAAGACGGAGGATCTCCGGAGGAGCTGGAAAAAGGGAGTATACGGAAAGGAGAGAAAGGGCATGAAACTGAAGGGTTTTGATGAAAAGGACGTCAGGGGAAAAAAGGTCCTGGTGCGGGTGGATTTCAACGTCCCGCGAAAGAACGGTGAGGTCTCCGATACGACCCGCATAGAGGCCCATGAAAAGACCCTGGACAGGCTTCTGAAGGCCGGAGCGAAGGTGGTCCTCGCCTCCCATCTGGGCCGTCCGAAGGGAAAGCCGGATGAGGAGTTCTCCCTCCGGGGTGTGGCCCCGAAGGTGGAGGAAGTCCTCTCCGTTCCCACGGTTTTCTGCGGAGACTGCATCGGACCGAAGGTAAGGGAATCCCTCGCCGCTCTGAAAGAGGGGGAGCTGCTCCTTCTCGAAAATCTGCGCTTCTATCCCGGAGAGCAGGAGAACGACCGGTCCTTCGCCCGGGAGCTCGCGGCCCCCTTTGATGTCTTCATCATGGACGCCTTCAGCGCATCCCATCGGGCTGATGCCTCCACGAGCGCCGTCATGGAATTTCTCCCCTCCTTTGCGGGGGATCTCCTTCAGAAGGAGGTCAGGATGCTCGGCGCGGCCTGCCGGGACCCGGAACCCCCCTTCGTCCTCATCCTCGGCGGAGCCAAGGTCTCGGACAAAATCGGCGTCATTGAGAGCCTCCTCGACCGGGTGAACACGATCCTCATCGGCGGCGGAATGGCCTTTACCTTTCTGAAGGCTCAAGGGGGGAGCATAGGCAGATCCCTCTGCGAAAGGGACCGGCTGGATTTCGCCCGGGAGATGCTCTCCCGGGCCGCTTCGGCGGGGGTGGAGCTGCTCCTCCCCGTGGATGTGACAGCCGGCCCCTCCCTGGACGGAAAGGAGGGAGCCCGGACCGTCCCCGCCCGGGAGGTCCCCGATGACCTCATGGGCCTTGATATCGGCCCGGAGACGGCCCGCCTCTTCGCCCGGAAGGCCGGGGAAGCCCGGACGATCCTCTGGAACGGCCCCATGGGGGTCTTTGAAAACCCCCTTTTCGCCTCCGGAACAAAAGGGGTGGCGGAGGGTGTGGCCGAATGCACTCGGAAGGGCGGAACCACCGTCGTCGGAGGAGGAGATACCGCCTCCGCGGCGAAGGCCCTCGGCTTCGACGGGGACGTCTCCCACGTCTCCACCGGCGGGGGAGCGAGCCTTGAGTTCTGTGAGGGGAAGGAACTTCCGGGGATCGCCCCCCTCATCGTAAAAGAATAGGAAGGGGAGTGGAATTATGAAGAAAATATGGCTCTACGGCAACTGGAAGATGAATATGATCCCCTCCGAGGCGGAGGAGTACTGCAAAAAACTCCTTGATGCCCTGAAAAAAGAGCCCGGGGCTTATTCAAAGGAAAATCTTGAAATCTGTCTCTTTCCCCCCTTCATCTCCCTGCCCGCTGTCCTTGCCAGCATTTCAAAGGCAGGGATGGTGCGGGCGGGAGTTCAGGACGGATATTTCGAGGATTCCGGGGCCTTTACCGGAGAGGTCTCCCTGAAGATGGCTGCGTCGGCAGGGGCTTCTGCTGCCCTTGCCGGACATAGTGAAAGAAGGCACATATTTGGCGAGGAAAATGAAATTGTGGCGAAGAAGCTGCACAAAGCCCTTCAGATCGGCCTTACGGGGGTTTTATGCTTCGGAGAGACCCTCGCCCAGAGGGAGGCAGGAGAGACCATGGCCGTTGTGGATGAACAGCTTCGCTCTGCCTTTGAGGGGCTCGACGGAACAGAGGGCAAGGGCCTTATTTTGGCTTACGAGCCGGTGTGGGCCATAGGAACGGGAAAAAACGCGACTCCCTCCGATGCCCAGGAGGTCTGCGCCCATGCCAGAAGGCTCGCCGCAAGGAAGTTCGGTGAAGGTGATTACATTCCTGTGCTGTACGGAGGCAGCGTCAAAGAGTCGAACGCCAGGGAACTTCTCAGCCAGAAGGACATCGACGGCGCCCTTGTGGGAGGAGCCTCTCTGAAAGCTGACTCCTTTCTGGCCATTTACGAGGCCTTCCGGAAGGGATTTGAAGCCTGAAATGTAACATAAGATACATTATAGGACAGCTAAAGAAGGAAAAAACGGGCGGACCCTATCCCCCGCCGGGATGATCCGCCCGTTTTTTCCTTTATTGCATTGTTCTTCCGGAGTGTGCAGGCCTTCCGGGTCAGTCCTTGTAGGTATAATGATAGACTGGTGCGTCCCCCCAGATTTTTTCGAGCTTATAGTGTTCCCTTCCTGACTTGCTCAGGATATGCACAAGAAGATCTCCCGCATCGACAAGACACCACTGGACGCTGTCATACCCTTCGACGGTTGTCTGCATCCCCCTGCTTCTCAGCGACTCGATGGCCGCATCCCGAAGGGTTGCCATATGCACATCGGAATTCGCCGTCACCAGGACGAAGACATCTGCCACGGAGGAGAGCTCTTCAAGGTGAAGGGCTGTTATATCGAGGCCCCGTTTGTCCGAAAGGGCTTCATAGAGAAATTCATATTCCTTGAGAGGATTTCCCTGTTTCTTCAATCTTTCACTTCCCTCTTTCAAATATATTTTATATTTTACTTTATATATCCTACTCTGCATTCCTTACTGGTTCTTTGCAAGTTTTTCCAGCCGCTTCAGCACGTCCTCCCGGTCTTTGCCGACTATGAGGGTCACATGGGGGACGGCGGAGCTTCTCGTGATGAGGCGGCTGTTCACCCCGACGATCTTGCCGAGGGCCGAAGCCGTACTGCTGACATCCTCATTCCCCTTCTCGGGAAACTGAATCGTTGTCGTCCGGTAATCGTAGTGTTTTGCGTTGCCGATGTGGTTCACGTCCACGCCGATTTTCTGCAATGCCGTGGCCGCGTCCTTTCCGAGGCCTGAGACCCCTGCACCGTTCAAAACGGCAACGGGGCTTTTTATCCCCGCCAGGACGGCCTTGAGGTCCAGGGGGGCCGCCGGATCCTCTTCATCCTTCTCCTCTCCGGGAGGAGTCTGGTCTCCCGATACCGTAGAGGCTTCGGGCGATTCGTTCGCTCCGGAGAGAAGGGCTGATGCCGCGGTGATATCTCCGATCCAGTAGCTGAGGTTTCCTATATAGGCAGCCTTCCCCGGAAGGGTGAAGAAATTGAGGTTTTCCGGGGGAAGATCGCTGAGGTATGACCCGAGCTGGAGTGCCTGGGCCGGGGTCATATCGGAGTTCACCAGTTCGATGGTCTTTTTGGCAAGCTCGGGGATCTTCGTGATCATGGAGGGGGTCTGGATTTTTTTGAGAACCGCCTCGATGAAATCCTGCTGTCTTTTGACCCTCCCGATGTCCCCGAGGGCATCGTGGCGGAACCGGACGTAATGGAGGGCCGTTTTTCCCGTGAGGGTCTGGACTCCCTTGGGGATATTGATGAAAAGCTTTCCCGCATAGTCGTTATAGACCATCCGCCGCTCCACGTCGATTTCCACCCCACCGATGAGGTCGACGATGGAGGGAAAGGAATCGTAGTTCACCAGGAGATAGTAGTTGATGGGGAGACCGAGGTAATTCACAATGGTCTCCCGGAGAAGGGGGATTCCGCCGTAGGCGTAGGCATGGGCGGCCTTCTCCCACCCCCTTCCGGGGATCTGGACCCGGGTATCCCTCGGGATGGACATGACCCGGACGATCTTCCGGTCGATGTCCACCACGACGAAGGCGATGGCGTCAGCCCGCCTCCCCCCCTGGACATCGTCTATTCCCGTGAGAAGGATGTTGATCGTCCCTGAAGCTTCTGTGAAGGAGATGGTCTCCTTGATTGTCTGCGGCTTCGGTTCAACAAAATTTTTTACCCTGAGGGCTGCCCCTGCAAAGGCTGCGGAGATGACCAGAATGACGACCACGGCTGCTTTCAGGAATTTCATGGGATAGTATCCTCCAGCTTTTTGCGGTAGAGTTTTTTCTTGCGGATATACTGCTCCACCGTTTCGGGAAGGAGATATTTTACGCTCCTGCCGTTGTGTAGGCGCTGCCGGATTTCTGTGCTCGATATGGAGAGGAGAGGAATGGACAGGGGGATGATGGCCTTCTGGATATTTTCAGGAAGATTTCCGAGTTCCTGAGAGGGGTATCCCGGCCTGCTCACGGCGACAATGCGGCACAGTTCCGGAAGGGCTTCGTATTCCTTCCAGGTTGTTATGCCGAGCACGGCGTCGAGACCGGTGATGAAGTAAAAGAGGACTTTTTCCGGGGCATACCAGTGGCGCATCTCCCGGAGGGTGTCCACCGTGTGGCTCGGTTCTTTCCGGTCGATCTCGATCCTTGAGGGGGTAAAATTCCGGTTCCCGAGGGTGGTCAGAAGGGTCATGATGTACCGGTCCTCGGGAGAGGCGACTCTTCTCTGGCGCTTGTGGGCGGGATCTCCCGACGGAATGAAGATGACCTCGTCAAGGCCGAGGGCGGAACGGCTCTCCTCGGCTGCGAGGAGGTGACCGAAATGAATGGGGTCAAAGGTCCCGCCCATGATGCCGATTTTTCGAAGTTCAGTTCTGTTGGCTCCGGAGGGAAGGGAGGTCATATCATGAGTACCCTTATTCCATCACACGGTCGGGCTCGAAATCGAATTCCAGCTCGCCGATGTAGACCTTGTCTCCCTTGACCGCTCCGCTCTCCTCGAGTTTTTCCTCGATGCGGAATTTCTTGATGAGCCGGGCGAATTTCAACAGGGCATCCTCATGGCCGAAGTCATAGCGCCTCAGCGTTTTCTCCAGGTTGGGATGGAGCACCCGGTACCCCGAGTTGTCCTGAAGCTTGACGATGGTCACCGGCTCGAGTTTCCTCCGGTAGGTGCGGACCTCTTGTACCGCCGGCTCCGTGAGGCGGGTGGCTCCCTCGCCCCGGGTATTGGCACGCACGAGCTCCGCCACGACGGCGATGAATTCGTCGATCCCCTCTCCCGTGAGGGCGCTGGTGGAATAGTAGGGGATCCCCTGTTCCTTCATGAAGGCCCGGACGGCCTTGTCGTTTTCCCGGGCTCCGGGGAGGTCGATCTTGTTCCCCAAAACCACATAGGGGCGGTCGAGGAGGTCCTCCCGCTCTTCTCCGCCGGGAAGGATCTCCCGGGCGGCGTCATTGTAGGCCTGGAATTCATCCCTCACGATCCTCCACTGGCGGATCACCTCTTCGGGGGATTCCTCGCTGAGATCGAGGACATGGGCCAGGAAGCGGGTCCGTTCCACATGGCGGAGGAAATAGATCCCGAGCCCCTTGTTCTCATGGGCTCCCTCGATGAGCCCCGGCACGTCGGCGATGATGATTTTCTGATCGTCCACGGAGAGAACCCCGAGGTTGGGGGACAGGGTTGTGAAGGGGTATCCCGCTATTTTTGGCCGGGCGTTGGAGATGGCGGCGAGGATGCTCGACTTGCCGGCGTTCGGCACGCCGACAAGGCCGACATCGGCGATGAGCTTGAGCTCGAGAAGGAGGTTCCGCTCCTCCCCCTCGTCCCCTTTTTCGGCAAAGCGGGGGGATTTCCGCACTGAATTGGCGAAATGGGTGTTCCCCCTTCCGGGACGCCCTCCCTTTGCTGCGATCACCCGCTCTCCCGGCTCGACGAGGTCGGCGATGATTTCGCCCGTGTCCTTGTCATAGACTATAGTGCCGCAGGGCACGGGGATGATGAGGTCCTTTCCGGCGAACCCCGATTTGAGGCTCCCTTTTCCCGGGCCTCCGTGATCCGCCTGAAACTTCTTCTGGTATTCGAAGTCGGCAAGGGTGAGGGCGCCAGGAGCAGCTTCGAGGATGACATCCCCTCCCCGGCCGCCGTCGGCACCGTCAGGGCCGCCCTTGGGAATGAATTTTTCCCGGCGGAAGCTGAGGCATCCGTTTCCGCCTCTTCCCCCGATGACCTGTATGGTAATAAAATCGACAAACTTCATAGCCTCACCCGTTTCTGTTCCGTCTTCCGGAAAAAAGGAAAAAATCAGGGGCCATATGAATCCCCCGGGGAGAAGGCTTTTCGCATTTTCACGCTCCGCCCTCTTCCCGGGTGACGAAAAGGCCCCTGGAATATACAAAGTTCCCGTTCGAAAAAAATGCCGGGCTTGTCCCTATTCGGCCTGCTCCAGTACCACCGAGACGATTTTGCGCGGTCCCTTCGTCTCATAGCTCACCACGCCGGCGCTTGTGGCGAAGAGGGTGTCGTCCTTGCCGATATCCACGTTCTTGCCGGGGTGAATTCTGGTTCCCCTCTGGCGGACGAGGATGTTCCCCGCCTTCGCGGTCTGCCCAGCGTACATCTTGATGCCGAGCCTCCGGCCTGCGCTGTCCCTTCCGTTTGTGCTGCTTCCCTGCCCCTTCTTGTGGGCGAAGAACTGCAGATCAAAATTCCATTTCATTTACGGGCACCTCCACAATGCGTACATTATCCGGATATATCCGGGCGATTTCCCTGAGGGATCCGATCACGGTCCGGACGAGGACGTCTTTTTCCCTTCCGGGGACGTCTCTCCAGTCCAGAGAGATCCTGGCTTGTGAATCATCTTGAGACCATTTGATTTCCTCCGCCCCGAGGACGGATTCGAAACCGTACAGGAGCGATTGTACAAGGGCCGACACTGCCGCACAGACCACGTCCCTGCCCCTCGGGGCGAACCCCGTATGCCCCTGAACGGTGAGCCCCAGGGGGATACCGTCCGAAAGGAGGAGGGAAATTTCAGTCAAAGTCAGGCTCCGGCGGTAATTTGATCTATACGGATCTCCGTGAAGTTCTGACGGTGCCCTCTGAGTCTCCGGTAGTTTTTCTTGCTTTTGAATTTGAAGACGAGGATTTTCGCCCCTCTGCCGTTTGTTACGACCGATGCGGAAACCGAAGCTCCGGGGACATAGGGAGTTCCCACGGACACGCCGTTGTCGCTTCCCACGAGAAGCACCTTGTCGAGAAGGACGGTCTCCCCCTCGTCGACTCCGAGGGACTCGACGGTGATGGTGTCCCCCTCCTGAACACGATACTGTTTGCCGCAGGTTTCTACGATTGCATACATGCTTTTCCTCCTCCCGCCGGGAACCAAGGTACCTCCTCAAGGGGGGTTTCAACCCGTCCCGTGCGATATATACATTGAACCGTAGCATTATACGAAGTATGGATAGGAAAGTCAAATTCCATGAACCGCCCCGGGCAGGTCAGGGGCGTTCCCATACTGCTCCGGAAGGGGTCATAAAGTAAGGAGGCTCCGCGCATGCTCCCTGGCCTCGGGGAGGGAGGGGTCTCCCGAGAGCATTCTTGCGATTTCCCCCACCCGCTCCTCCGGAGAGAGGGGGCAGACTGATACCCCTTCCTCCGATTTGCGGACCTGAAAATGATGGTCGGCAAGGGCGGCTATGGTGGCCTCATGGGTGACGAGAAGGACCTGGCATTTTTTTGAAAGCTCCACGAGTTTGTACCCCGCCAGGACCGCTGCCTTTCCTCCGAGCCCGGCCTCCACTTCGTCGAAGGCAAGGGTCGCCGGAATGGTGTCGTCCGGAAGGGAGAGCTGCAGAGCCAGGAGGATTCTGCTCAGTTCCCCCCCTGAGGCGCTCTTGTTCACGGGGATCTCCTCCCGGCCCTTTCCGCTCAGGGTGAAGAGGATCTCATCGGCTCCGGTGGTCCGGATCTTTCCGAGGTCCCGGACGCATACGGAGAAGCGTATCTCCTCCATGGCAAGGTCTGCCAGGTGGCCGTTCACCCGTTCCTCAAGGGCCGACGCCGAGGCGATGCGGAGGGTCCGCAGTTCCATGGCGAGGCGGCTTGCCTCTTTTCTCAGCTCCCTTGCCTTCTCCGCCAGCAGGGCCGATCTGGCCGCCTCCCGGCGAAGCCAGTCTGCGGCCTCCCGTGCTTCCTCCGCCCACCGGAGGAATTCCTCCGCCGTCGCCGTCCCCGCGGA
>JALHFZ010000150.1 GCA_022837505.1 Synergistaceae bacterium | reverse complement strand
GCCGGCGTCGAACTCGATCACTTCCGGGCGCCTGCCCTCGAGCAGCGCGTAATAGGCCTCGCGGATCCGCGGCATTTGCTGGCCTGCCCGGAACTCCCGGCGGGGCAGCGTGGAGAGTACGGAGAGGTCTATGAGGACTATCTTCGGCTGGTAGAACGACCCCACAAGGTTCTTGCCGCGGGAGAGGTCTACGCCCGTCTTCCCGCCTATGCTTGCATCCACCTGCGCAAGCAGGGAGGTGGGTATCTGCACAAACTCTATCCCCCGCATGTAGGTTGCCGCAACAAACCCGGTGATATCCCCCACCACGCCCCCGCCCAGGCCCACGGCGATGCCGCTTCTGTCCAGATTTACGTCAAGGAGCTTCTCGTATATGGCGGAGACTGTGCGGAGCGTCTTGTACTTCTCCCCGGCGGGGATGGTAACCACGTCCGCCGCAATCCCGGCGCTCTCCAGGCTCTCTGCAAGGCCGCCGGCGTAGAGATTCCCTATCTTGGGATTGGTTACAATGACGGCGCGCCTCCCCCGGCAGGCCCTCGCTATAAGCTCGCCCGCGCGAGGGAGTATGCCCTCGCCCGCGTGGATGCTGTAGGACCTCTCTTTGAGGTCGACCCTGATTACGCTCATAAGTGCTTCTCTCCCGGAAGATTCTATGCGCAAGTGCTGTATCCAGACTGCACTATATCAAATCCGCCGGGACTTGTAAACCTTGGGGTGCGCCGGGGTCACGCCTTACGCCGGGGATTCCGTCCGGTGCAGGCACTTTTGCAGGAGTCTCCTTGTGCGGTAGCCTATCCGCCGCTCCGCCGCGGCCGCGCATGCAGCAAGGAGGGAGCGCAGGTCGCCTCTGTGGATTACGAGGCGCCTTGTCATGCGCACGTTCTTTGTCCAGTGCGATTTGTAGTCCTCGTTTCCGCGGAGGAAATCATATTCCGCGAGGCCCTGCTCTATGGAATCCCTGACGGAGAAGGAGAGCAGGTTTGATCCTATGCTTAAACATGCAAGCGATGTATCCCATCCCGTAATATAGTATCCCGCCCTGCCTTTGCAGGCGAAGCACCACCCGACGGCTTTGAGCCGGCCGTCCAACTTTATGCCCTGCATCCTGAGCCAACCCTTATCCCACAATAGACCTGCAACTTGAGTATAAAATTTGCGCCGGTTCTCCCCGTAAAATATACCGGTCTCTCCGCGCTGCTGCCATCTGCCGGTGTGCAGGCTGAAGAGGGTGTCAATGCCCTGAGTCAGCTCCTCCCGGGGGAGAACCGTGCACAAAACATCATGGTCTTCCCTCATGACCCTTTCAAGACGGCGGATTTCATGCCGCCTTTTCTTGCTGAGCCCTTGAAGAAACTCGTCCCATGTAGCGGGAAGCTCCATGTAGTAGTTTACATTCTGATCCCGGCAGACGGAGCGCCATCTTCTGCATGCAAAGGCTCTCGGAGTTTGGGACGAGGGCGGCAAATCCTGCAAGTCCATCACATCCCACAGACGGAAATTCTCTTCCAGCCACGTGCGCACGGCTCCAAAAAACTCCTCCTCAAAACCGGGCAGGACAAGAAAATCCAGGGAGTCCGAGACTCCGGTACCTATAAACTGCAGCCGGCGGACTGGAAGCCCCGGAACACGGGTTATCTCAAGGGGAGCTATCCCTATAACACGCCCCTCCTCCTGCACGCAGAGTAGAGAGATACTATTGTCTCTGCTGAAGAACTCCGCGCATGACGCCACCCATTCCCAGGATTGAAAGATGCCTGCTCCCGGACAAAGCTCAAAGAGCGCATCCCACTTGTTGCGCAGTTTGTTTAATCCTTCTCTATTATCTACAAGAACTGTCTCCGGCATGTTTCGCCTCCCGGGGCAGATGCTTGAATGCGTGATGCATCTTCTATACCGGAATCAAACGCTGTTTCAAACGGCAAGGGCAGCCGGATCACGTCAGACCGCTCCCGGCTGCAGGGGGAAATTCTTGCTGTGGATGAGCCTGTATGCTACAATAGGTGTGTATAAATCCTTGTTCCCGGCCCGTCGGAGCACGCGCGGGCCGAAGGAGAACCTGATGAACTCAAAGAAAGGTACCTTACTTATAA
>JALHFZ010000004.1 GCA_022837505.1 Synergistaceae bacterium | reverse complement strand
GGTGACCACTCCGTCCGTGAGGTATTTGCTCTTCTCAAGGCCGAAGGTGCCGCAGCGGTGCTGGACGAATTCGTCCACCTCCACAAAGGACCCTTCGTCAAGAAGACGGGCGATCCGCTCCCGGGCCGTCCCCTTCCCCTTCTGACGCTGCTTCTCTTCCGCCTTTGCTCCCCCTCCGCTTCGGGCCTGTTCACGCTTCGCCTCCAGTTCCTCGCAGAGTTCGTCTATGCTTCGATGAGCCATGGGTTCATTCCTTCCTTTCGCTGAGTTCGAGCAGAATGCCTCCGGTCGCCTTCGGATGGACGAAGGCTATCCTGGCGCCGCCCGCTCCGTACCGGGGAGTCTCGTCGATAAGACGAATCCCCTTTTCCTTGAGTTCCGCGAGGGCGGCCTCAAGATCGTCCACCCGGAGGGCCAGATGATGGATCCCCTCGCCTTTTTTCTCGATGAATTTCGCCACGGGGCTGTCTTCCGACGTGGCCTCGAGAAGCTCGATTTCCGTGTCCCCCACGGGAAGGAAGGCTGTTTTCACCCTCTGCTCCGCCACCTCCTCCACTCCGGTACACTCAATTCCCAGGGTGTTCTGCCAGAAAGAGAGAGCTTCATCGATGGAATGAACGGCAATACCGATGTGATCCACTACTTTAGTTTTCATTTCTATCTAATATCCCCTTTCAGATATTTTTCAAAAAATTTGTTTCAGAGAGTATCTTAACAGAAAAAAAGAGGAAGGCCCATTCAGTAAGGGACATTTCCTGAAGACCTCCGGAAGGGGGGGGTAAAAATAGTCCCCCGTCTTTCTTGAAGCCCGTAAAAATGATATAGTATTTTCATACGGGGAGGGGGGAACCGGGTGAATCTTATTACCTGCAAACTCTGCGGCAGACTTTTCAGCTCGGCACGGGGAAAGATATGCATCGCCTGTCTCGAGGAAGTTGACGGCATGTATCCGAAGGTACGGGAGTATCTGCGGGACCACTCGCAGGAATCCTTCAATCTCGAACGGATTTCCGAGGATATGAATTTCGACATACGCTACGTTCAGGCTCTCGTGGAGCTTGGATATCTTGATCGGGCCCTTCCGGGAGAAACCCCCGATGAGGAAGAAAAGAAACGGAAACAGCTTCTCCTCAATGAACTTCAGGCCTCGCTGAATTCTTCTCCCATGGGAAGAGGGGATAAAACGGCCGGCAAAATGTATGGCCAGCAGCGGTACGGAACGGACAGAAAATCGAATTCATAATTCATACAAGAGAGAAGGAGAGAGGCGGTCCTTCTCTCTTTGCTTATTATCAGTTTGTCCTCTGACGGTCTCTAGAGTATCTGAGGGCCGGGACGGTAGATAAGGACGGAACAATGAGCGTAGCGCGCCACATTGGCTGCGGTGCTTCCGACGACGAGACGCTCGATGGTGCTCTGCCCCCGGTACCCGATCACTATGAGATTAAACTCCTTCTCCCGGGCATAATTTATGATAACGTCCGAGGGGCTCCCCTCCTTCACCACCATCTCATACTTCATGCCCTCTATCTCGGGATTTTCCTCTTTAGCCTTCCGGAGGTAATAGTCGAGTTTTTTTCGGGCAATCTCCGCCACCTCGGCGTCTATTTCGGGCGGAAGCCAGGGTTCGTACCCTCTCCACAGGGTAGGATGGGGCAGGACGTGAATAAAAGCCGCATCGGCCCCGAGGCGCAGGGCCAGAGAGCAGCCGTAGCAGAAGACCTCCTCCGACATCTTGCTCATGTCCACAGCAACGAGTATTTTCTTCGGCATTTTTCTTCTCCCTCCTCAACAGATGGTAATTCTTCCGGAAAAACCCCCGTTCTATTGCATTATACAATATTTGCCCTTCTCCCCCGGGGTATTTTAGAGGCAGGCCGCTTTTCCGGGGAAAGAGGAACTGTTACAATCCTTTCAGATACAGGAAGGGATTGTGAGTTCATGGAGAAGGTTTTGACCGTTCTTTTCTTTACCCTCCTCGGAGCTGCTCTGGGTTCTTTTCTCAATGTGGTCGCCTCAAGAAGCGTCTCCGGGAGGCCGTGGTGGGGCAAAGAACGCTCCCGCTGCCCTTCCTGCGGACAGGGGCTCTCCTGGACCGACCTTTTTCCTCTTCTTTCGTGGATTCTGCTGAAAGGGAAATGCCGTTACTGCGAGAAGCCAATAGCAATACGGTATTTCGCCGTTGAGGTCACCGGCGCCGTGATCGGAGGAAGCCTTGCCGCCCGGTGGGGGCTCACCCTTCCCCTGGCCTTCGCCCTGCCCGCGGCCTTCGGCCTTTTGCTGAACGCCCTCACCGACCTCGAGGAAGGGTATGTCTTCGATATTTTCCCCCTTGTCATGGGGGGGTGCGGCCTGCTGATGCGCCTCTTCGGAGGGATGGATGCCCTGATCGACGGCCTCCTCGGAGCAGCAGCGGGATTTTCCGTCATAGGGGGCATCATCCTGGTCTCCCGGGGGGGGATGGGGTGGGGAGACGCCACCCTCATGGGCGGAACAGGCTCCCTTCTCGGATGGAAGTTCACCCTTCTGACCCTCTATCTTGGCTTTATGGTCGGGGGGATAATCGTTCTTCTTCTCCTTGCCGCAAAGAAGGTGAGACGAAAGGATGCGGTCCCCCTCGTCCCCTTTCTCGCACTCGGAGGGCTGCTTACTCTCCTCGCCGGCCCGGAGGTCCTTCTTTTTACAGGGTTCTCTCCTCCATGGCCATGGTGATTTCCGCCATCTCCTCGACGGGTCTGAGGGACGGAAGGTCGTCCACGGTCCGGAAGGAATGGTCCGCTCCCCTGATGATGTGAAACTCCCTGCGGTCATCCGGCAGGGGGACAAGGCGGAAAAGCCTGCGGGATGATTCCTCCGTAAAAGTGCAGTCCCGGCTGCCGTAGAAAAAAAGGGCGGAAGAGAGGGAATCCGCCCCCGCGGCAGCCCTCAGAAGGACCGTTTTCTCGCCCAGGGTGTCAAGAATGGGGAGGGGAAGCTCTCCCCCCTTCGGGCCGGCTGTTTCGTCCCCGCTTCCCGAGATCACCAGGCCCCGGGGGTCTTTCCAGTCAGGCGGCGGCAGGGAAAGGGCTTTTGTGAATTCCCCCGTCTGCCTCCCCGCCATCAGGAGGGCGATGAGTCCTCCGAGGGAAAATCCCCACAGGACAGTCTTGCGGTCCGGGTACATTTTCTGAGCCTCTGCAAGGGCTGAACAGGCGTCGAAAACCTCCATGGAAAAGGTTTTTCCCGTGAAGGCTGCGTGAGCCCAGCCCCTCCGGTCAAGGCCGAAGGTCTCCCTGTCGCGGCGAAGCCGGCTGTTCTCGGCGATGCAGACCACACCCCCCTTTCGGGCAAGGTACGAGGCGAGATAGCCGTATTTGTTCGACTCCTCCGGCCGGGCGCATCCGTGAACGCCGTGGTAGAGGACGTAAAGGGGTTTTTGTCCTTCGGCTTTCTCCCTCAGAAAGTGAAGATGCACTTCCCTGTCACCAAAGCTTCCGGGAGCTGTTTTCCTTTCGATTTTCACTCCATCCCCTCCTTTCCTTCATCTTCAGGGCGCAGATAAATTATCGTCCATATCTCCCTCAAGGGCAAACCCAGGAGAAGAGAGAGGGTATCACCGCGGAGGCAGCCTGCCATTGACAGGGAGTCTTTCGGAGTGTATCTTCTTCAGGACAGCTACTGGGGGAGTCGGCGTGAACCGGCTGAGAGGGGGCGTTTCGGCCCCGACCCCTGGAACCTGATCCGGGTCATGCCGGCGAAGGGAAGTGGATAATCCGCTCAGGCGAAGATATTCTCTTTTCCTTCCGGCGACCTCAGCCGGGAGTTTTTTTATGCTCGAAATCAATTCCCTCTCAAAATCCTTCTCAGGCCGCTCGGTTCTCTCCGACTTCTCCCTTCTTCTTCCGGAAGGGAGCTTCACGGTGCTTCTCGGCCCGTCGGGGTGCGGCAAAAGCACCCTCTTCCGCCTCCTCATGGGCACCCTCGCCTCCGACGGGGGAGAGCTTTACGTCAGGGGAAAACCCTGCGCCGACCTGCTGGGTCAGGCCGCTTACATGCCCCAGAAGGATCTTCTGCTGCCCTGGCTGACCCTGGGGGAGAATGCCCTTCTGCCCGTCCGGACGAAGGGGCGCCCCTCCGGAGCGGACCTCCGGAGGATGAAGGAAATCTTCGGCCTTCTCGGATTGGCCGATTCGGAGGACTACTATCCGGGCGAAGTATCCGGAGGGATGGCACAGCGGTGCGCCCTTGCGAGGACCATCCTTTTCGAATCGCCGGTTGCGCTTCTGGACGAACCCCTTTCGGCCGTGGACCACCCACGACGTGGACGATGCCCTTATCCTGGCGGACAGAGTCCTTCTTCTCTCACCCCTGCCCATGAAGATTGTCGGGGAAATTGTCATGGAGGGAGCGAAACCCCGAAACCCCCTGAGCGGCGGGCTGTTGAAAATAAAGGCCTCCCTTCTCTCCCTTCTCGACGGAGGGGGGATATGAAAGGGATACGGGCCTCCCTTCTCTTTTTCCTTTTCTTTCTGGCCCTCTGGGAGGGGGCCTGCCGGATATGGGACGTCCCGCCCTTTCTTCTGCCCGCTCCTTCGAGGATCGGAGCTCTCATGATCGAAGAAGCCCCCCTTCTACTGGATCATTCCCTCGTGACCCTTGCAGAAATTCTCCTCGGCATCCTTTTTTCCGTCTGCGCGGCCATCCCCCTTGCCCTTCTCCTTTTTCTCTTTCCATCCTTCGATGCCGCCCTCTCCCCTCTTCTCGTAGCCTCTCAGTCCATCCCCGTCTTCGCCCTGGCTCCCCTGCTTGTGGTCTGGCTGGGATACGGAATGGCAAGCAAGGTTCTCATGGCCTCGGTGATCATCTTTTTCCCCCTGACTATCAGTCTTCTGGAAGGATTCCGGAGCTGCGATCCGGAACTGAAGTCCCTCTTTTTCCTTATGGGCGCGGACTTCCCCTCTACCTTGAGGCTACTTTACTGGCCCTCCGCCCTGCCCTATTTTTTCGCCGGGCTGAAGGTCGCCGTCTCCGTGGCCGCCATCGGAGCAGTCCTCGGAGAATGGGTGGGATCCACGGAAGGGTTGGGTTTTCTCATGATGCAGGCCAACGCGAGGCTTCGGGTCGACCGGGTATTCGCGGGACTCTTTCTTCTCTCTTTTCTCAGCGTATTTCTCTGGTGGGGGGTCTCCCTCGCGGAGAGGAATGTTGTTTTCTGGATGAGCAAACAGTACGGGAACAAACAAAATTCCAATTCAGGGAGGTTTATCCAATGAAGAAAGTACTTTTCATTCTGCTTATACTCTGTTTCCTATATCCCGGACAGGCCCATGCCGCGGATCATCTCACCCTCATGCTTGATTGGTTTCCCAACGTCGACCACGTCCCGATCTACTCGGCCAGGGAAAAAGGCTTTTTTGAGAAAAGAGATCTGACTGTGGAAATTCAGGCCCCTTCAGACAGCGCCGATCCACTGAAACTGGCGGCGTCGGGGAATGCGGACATCGCCCTGGGGTACGAACCCCAGATCATCATTGCCCGGGGGGCGGGCCTTCCTCTGAAAGCGGTTGGGAGGCTGGTTGGATCTCCTCTCACATGCCTTCTTTTTCTGAAGGAGAAGGGCATCTCCGTTCCGGAGGATCTCGAGGGAAAAGTCCTCGGCTACACGGTTCCGGGGATGATGGATTATCTCCTCGACGCCTTCGTGCGGCTGAACGGCATCGAAAAATATACCCCCGTGAACGTGGGGTTCTCCATCCTTCAGCCCCTGGCCTCGGGGAAGGTTGCTGCCGTCATGGGCCCCTTCAGGAATTACGAGCCGGTGGCCTTCGAGATGGAGGGATTCGAGGCGTCTTTCTTCGAAATAGAGAAGTTCGGCCTTCCGACCTACGATGAGCTCGTCTTCGCGGCGGGGGAAGGGGTATGGAGGGAGAAGAAAGAACTCATCAGGCGTTTCCTGGCCGCCCTTGACGAGGGGCTGGCCTTCACTGCCCAGCACCCCGATGAAGCTCTCGAGCTCTATCTTCGAGCCGTCCCCGAGGCTTCGGCAGAGATGGAAAAGCGGGCTTTCGTAAGAACCCTTCCTTATTTCGCTCACGATACGAGCCTCGATAGGGAGCAATGGAGGGCCTTCGGCCGGTTTGCCCTTGAATACGGAATGGTGGACAGGGAGGTGAATATGGATGATCTCATCGTACACCCCTGAGGGGAAATCCTTTTCGACGAAAAAAATCTGTATAGCAGGAATGCTGGGTGCTTCTGCGGTACTGCTCTCGGGGTTTTCCTTCCCCGTGGGGCTGACCCGCTGCTTTCCCTTCCAGCACACGGTAAACGCCCTTGCAGGGGCACTCCTCGGCCCCTGGTGGGCCGCGGGGATCGCCTTTATCGCTGCATTGCTGCGAAATCTCCTGGGGACAGGAACCCTCTTCGCCTTTCCGGGAAGCATTCCCGGAGCCCTGATCGCCGGATTTGCCTTCCGGCTGTTCAAAAGCCCCGCTGCCGCCCTCGGAGAACCTCTGGGGACGACTCTGGTTGGGGCTCCCCTTGCCGCTCTCGTACTCGGACCGGCCATGGGACGATCCGTAGGGCTACTCTCCCTTTCGGGGGCCTTTCTTCTCAGCAGCCTTCCAGGCTCTCTGATCGCCATGACTCTTCTCGCAGGGCTCGAAAAAACGCCCCTTCTCGCCTCTCTGCGAAAAGACCGTTCCTGATCATTTTTTGGGAGAAGGGATATTATCTTCCCTCTTTCTCTCAGGCTGAAAAAACTTTCGCCATCCGTCTGACGGCAGCTGAAATGTCTTTACTTCCCACCACTGAGCCTATGACGGCTGCGCCCCGTGCCCCAGCAGCGAGGGCGGCCCCGAGATTTTCAGCCGAAATGCCGCCGATGGCTATGGCGGGGATGGTGATGGCCGAGACGACTTCCCTTATCCCCTCAGGCCCCAGAACACGGGCTTCCCTCTTTCCGGTAGAGGGAAAGGCGGCCCCCACCCCGACGTAGTCCGCTCCGTCTGCCTCGGCCGACTGCGCTTCCTTCACCGAATGGGCCGTTCCCCCGAGGATAAAGCCGGGAGGGGAGAGATGCCGGACGGAGCGGAGAGGAAGATCGGTGATTCCGAGGTGTGCGCCGTCAGCCCCCGACGCGAGGGCGACATCCGCACGGTCATTCACTATGAGGAGCGCACCGGCTTCCCTGCATATTTTTACGAGGCGGCAGGCCGTCTCGTAAAGTTCTCTTCCGGACATCTTTTTGTCCCGCAGCTGAATCATGGTGGCCCCTCCTCCGAGGGCCTGTTCCGCCTGTTCTTCCAGGGAGAGGGGAAACCCGATCTCTCTGTCCGGTATGACGCAGAGCTGCAGTGCCTTTTCCAGTATTTCACTCATTTCTCCCGTTCTCCTTCTTCTATTCTCTTTCCTTCAGCGAGAAAATCAGCCGGTTCCGTTCTCCATATACTGTCGAGAAAATTGGCCTGAAACGTCCCCGGCCCTCCGGAAATCCCTTCCGCCTGCCGGGCCGCCCGGCGGAAGAGCACAAGGGCCGCTTCGGCTCCCGCCGCCGGAAATTCGGCCCCCGCGGCCAGTACGGCCATGAGGGAGCCCAGGGCGCAGCCGCCTCCCGTTACCGTGGCGAGAAGAGGGCTTCCTCCCCTGAAAGAAGCCGTTGTTTTTCCGTCGCTGATATAGTCTACGGCTCCGGTGGCACAGATGGTCCGCCCCGGCGAGGCAAGATGTTCAACTGCCTCCAGGGTGGACGAGCTGTCTCCCCTGCTGTCCACCCCTTTCATCCCTCCTCCTCCGAAGGCAATCATGGAGATCTCATCGGAGTTTCCCTTCAGAAGAGCCGGAGGGTACTCCCGGATGAGACCGTTCACCAGTTCTCTCCGGAAGAAGGATGCCCCGTACCCTACAGGATCGAGGAGCCAGGGTTTCCCTGAAGAGAGGACTTTGCGGAAGAGTTCTCCGTCATCGATCCCGGGTGTCCCCGTGTTGATGACAATAAAGTCAGCCCGTCTGGCAAACTCTTCAACCTCGGAAAGGCAGCGGGACATGAGGGGTGACCCTCCGGCCGCGAGAGTCATGTTCGCCTGAAAGGGCGCGGCGACGAAATTCGTGAGAGTATAGATCAGCGGACGGGTTTCCCCTGCCTTCCTCCACGCCTCAGCCCAGAGCCGCGGAGAGCTGCTGCCGAAGATCATTTCCCGATCCAGGGAGGGCAGACGGCATGCCCCAGAGGCCCCCATCCCCTGCCGGGGCGGAAGCTCCCTTCAAGCCCCATCCGGAGATATTCCCTCCCCCGCCGCACCGCCTCAAGGAGAGGAAGGCCCGCAGCGAGTTCGCCCGTGATGGCCGCGCTGAGGGTGCACCCCGTTCCGTGGGTATCCTCCGTGAAGATCCTGGGATCGGTAAAGACCGTGATCTCTCCTCCGATGGAAAGGACGTCCGTAACGGTCGTCTCGCCGGGAAGATGCCCACCCTTGACGAGGACCGCTTGGGGCCCCATCTTTCCTATGGCCAGGGCAGCCTTTTCCATATCCCCCTGGTCCTTTACGGCCATGGAGGCCAGTCGCTCCGCCTCCGGCACGTTCGGAGTGACGAGAAGGGCGAGGGGGAGAAGCTCTTCCGTCAGAACGGCGACTCCCTCGTCTTCCATCAGGGTGAACCCGCTCTGGGAAATCATCACCGGGTCAATTACGAGATTCTTCACCGACCAGCGCCTGACACCCTCGGCCACCTCATGAATGGTTTCGGGGCAGCTCACCATCCCGATCTTCGCGGCGTTCACGGTAAAGTCGCTCCAGAGGGCGTCCATCTGCGCCCTGACCATCTCGGGAGGGACGTTCCAGATCGCCGAAACGGCCGTGCTGTTCTGGGCGGTGACGGCCGTTATGGCCGTCATTCCGAAGATCTTCAGGGCCGCCCAGGTCTTCAGATCTGCCTGTATTCCCGCCCCTCCTCCCGAGTCGCTTCCGGCGATCGAGACCGCATTGCCTCTGTACAATTTCATAATTCCACCTCCAGAAAATAAGATAAGGCCCTCTGTACAGCCGGGGGCCTTTTGCCGAAATTCGCGACATAAGAAATATCTGCTCCCTCCGCCGGCATTATCCGGATCAGGTCAGGGGTCGAAGATCTGATCTTCCTCTCAGCCGGCGAACCGGCTCCCCCGCATTGGTCAATAATTTTCAGAAATCGTCCCGGGGCATTCCTCCCAGGACAGTTTTTCCGGCGAATACATTTTCCCCAAGTGCCACTGCAAGGCGGGTTTCCGCCGGAAGCCAGATGTCTACTCTCGATCCCAACCGGATCATTCCAAAGCGTTCTCCCCGCTCCACCCTCTGCCCCCTGGAAAGGCGGCAGACGATCCGGCGGGCGAGGAAGCCCGCAACCTGGACGAGGCAGACCGGCCCATGGGGGGTGCTGAGGCCGATGCACATTCTTTCGTTCAGCTCCGACGCCTTCGGTTCGAAGGCCATCCATTTTTTTCCCGGGATGTACTCGAGGCTCTCCACCCTTCCGTCTGCGGGCATCCTGTTGACATGTACGCTCAACGGGTTCATGAAGATCCCGATTTTTACGGAATCCCCCGCGTAGGGGTGGACCGCGGGAAGTATCTCAACAATGCGGCCGTCCGCGGGGGAGAGGAACCCCTCGCCGTCGGGAACCCGTTCGGGATCACGGAAAAACCAGACCACAAGGCCGAGAAGGGGGGCCAGGAAGAACGCCACGCCCGGAGAGAAGAACAGGCTTCCCAGAAACATGAAGGCCGTAAAGGCGATGAGGGGGTACCCCTCCCGGGCGATTTTCACAGGCTATTCTCCCTCCGGACACTCGTCGGAACAGACGATGCTCCCGTCCGCCACGAGATCGCCCTCGTCAAGGCGCACGGCGATGCTTCCAGCGGCGGTTCTGCTGAGCTGGGGAATTTCAGAGGCTGCAAGGCGGATCATCCTTCCCCGGGCGGTGATGGCGATGATCTCATCGTCCTCTGCTATAGCCCAGCTTCCGATGAGGCGGCCTGTTCTCTTGCCGATGTTCATGGCCTTCACGCCGCTTCCTCCCCGATGGCGAAGGGTGAATTCGTCAAAGCGGGTCCGCTTGGCCACACCCTTTTCGCTCATGACCATGGCGAGACGGTCAGGGGATACCACTTCGCAGCTTATGACTTCATCCCCCGGAGCGAGGCGGATCGCCCGGACTCCCCGGGCCGTCCTGCCCATGGGACGGAACTCATCCTCCGTGGTCCGCAGCCCCTGGCCGCCGGCGGTCATGAAGAGAAGTTCGTCCGTGCCGGTGGTGAGACGGACCTTCGAGATCTCGTCCCCTTCATCGAGGGTGAGAACCCGCTTCCCCGCCCGGTTGAGCCTGAGGATCTCTGAGATGGGAAGGCGCTTTGCAATTCCGTACTTCGTGGCGAAGAAGACGAAGCTCTTCCCCTCGAGGCTGCTTCCGTACATGGAGACCACCTGCTCCCCCTCCTCGAGGGGAATGAGCCTGCTGATGAGCTTCCCCTTCCCTGTACGGGATTCGGGGATCATGTGCCCCCGCATTCCGAGGGCTCTGCCCGCTGAGGTGAAGAGGTAGACATCCTTGTGGGTGCTGGTGACGGCCACGAGGGCGATCTCGTCCTCCTCCTGGAGGCCCGTCCCCTTTCTGCCCTTTCCTCCCCTCCCCTGGAGGGAATACTCCTCGAGGTCCTTCCGGCGGAGATACCCGTCCTTTGAAAGAATGACTACGATGTCCGTCTCGGGGATGAGGTCCTCCATGGAGACCTCTTCATAGTTATCGATGATCTCCGTTCTCCGGGGATCGCCGAATTTTTTCTTCAGCTCGAAAAGCTCTTCTTTAATTACGGCGTCGAGGGCAGCCCGATTGCCTAGGATCGTCTGGAACCGTTCGATATCGGCGAAAAGAAGGGCGAGCTCGCTTTCCAGTTTTTCCCTCTCAAGGCCGGTGAGCCTCTGAAGGCGCATGTCCAGAATCGCCTGGGCCTGGATCTCTGTGAAGGTGAGCTTCTGAACAAGCCCTTCCCGGGCTTCCTGCACCGTCTGGGCACCCCTGATGAGGGCTATGACCCGGTCGATCATATCGAGGGCCTTGACAAGCCCCTCCACAATATGGGCTCTCGCAAGGGCGCGGTCGAGACGGAACTGAGTGCGCCGGCGCACCACATCCCTGCGGTGCTCAATGAAATGGGAGAGCATCTCCGCGATGGGAAGCTCCGTGGGGTGATTGTCAACCAGGGCGAGGTTGATAACGCCGAAGGTCGACTGAAGCTGACTTCTGCGGTAGATCTGGCGGAGCACGAGGTTCGAGTCGGCATCCTTCTGCAGTTCGAGGACGATCCTGAGGCCGTCCCGGTCGGATTCATCCCGGATATCGGAGATGCCGTCGATGGTCTTCTGCTGAACACAGGAGGCGATCGTCTCGATGAGGTTTGTCTTGTTGACCATGTAGGGGATCTCGGTGATGATCACCGCGGTCTTCCCCCGCTTCCCCTCCTCCACGTGGGTCTTCCCCCGGAGGATGATTCTTCCTCTTCCCGTGCGGTAGGCATCGATGATGCCGTCCCTGCCGAGGATCTCCCCCCCCGTGGGAAAGTCCGGGCCGGGGAGGCGGGCGTAAATCTCGCCGAACTCCCAGTTGCCGTCGGCGTCGATCATGTATTCAAGGGCATCGACGACCTCGCTCAGATTGTGGGGGGGGATGTTGGTCGCCATGCCCACGGCAATACCCGAGCTGCCGTTGACCAGCAGGTTGGGCACGAGGGAGGGGAGGCAGAGGGGCTCCCGCAGGGACTCGTCAAAATTCGGACCCCACTGCACCGTATTTTCTCCGATGTCGGCGAGCATAAGCTCTCCCAGCTCCTGGAGACGGGCTTCCGTATACCGCATCGCGGCGGCAGGATCCCCGTCGATGGAGCCGTAGTTTCCCTGGCCGTCCACCAGGGGGTAGCGCATGCTGAAATCCTGGGCCATCCGCACCATGGTCTCGTAAATTGCCGAATCTCCGTGGGGATGGTATTTGCCCATGGTCTCTCCGACCACGCGGGCTGACTTCTTGTAGGCAGTGTTCGACCGGAGGCCGAGCTCCATCATGGCGTAGAGAATCCGCCGCTGTACCGGTTTCAGGCCGTCTTTCACATCAGGCAGAGCACGCCCTACGATGACGCTCATGGCGTAGTCGAGATAGCTGTGTTTTATTTCATCCACAAGGGGGAGGGAAACCACCCTCCCGAAGAGCATATCGCCTTTTTTTTCTTCCATAAATTCCCTTCGCCTCCAAAAACTTTTCTTTCTGCCTTTATAAAGACAGAATACAGTACAACCCTGGTATTTTACCATATTTTAATCTGAAAAGGGCTGAATCCACCTGCTTCGAAGAAGGGTTTTTTCTGATTACCAGCGGTCCCGGTGCACTTTTTCCTCCGGGTACCCCCTGTGTGGATCCTTTGTCTCGGCTGCCCTTCCCAGGGCCGCTATGCCGATAATATGGACCGTCCCGGGCACATTCAGAATGGGCCGGATTTTTTCATTTCGGGGCGACCGGTCCATGACCTTAAGCCAGACCCCTTCGAGCCCGAGCCCCCTGGCAGCGAGGAGGATGTTCTGGAGGACGGCCGCTCCGTCCTCCACCCAGGCCCGGTCTCCCTCAGGGTACCCTGCCGTCTCGGCGCAAACGGCAATGGCCAGGGCTGCCTTGTCGAGCATCTTCCCCGAATCGTGGGCCTCGGCAAGGCGGGCAAGCTGCTCCCGGTCCTCGATGACGATGCAGTGGCAGGGGCGGCGGTTATGAGCCGAAGGAGCGGCAAAGGCGCATTCAAGCAGAATCTCCCGGATCTCCTCCTCTGCCCTTTCGGGCTGAAAGGAGCGGATGCTTCGCCTGCCGAGGATCGCCTGTATTACAGGGTTTTGTCTTTTTTCCATTTCAAATAGCCTCCTTTGTCAAATTCTCATCATCTATGATAAACTTATCGGGAATAAATGTCACCTCACAAAAGATAAAGGAGGAGTTCCCATGGTAAAAAAAGTTGCCATTCTCGTGGAGGATTCGGTGGATGACCGTGAGTTCTGGTACCCCTACTACAGAATTCAGGAGGCCGGATTCCAGCCGGTTATCCTGGGACCCAGGGCAGGAAAGAAATACACGGGCAAATACGGAACAGCTATCGAATCCGACGCCGCGCCGGGGGATATTTCCCCCGATGATGTGGCCGGAGTGATTATCCCCGGCGGCTGGGCCCCTGATCGGCTCCGCACCTCAGAAGAAATTCTCGGATTCCTGAGGGAAGCGAATTCCGCAGAAAAAATTATCGCCGCCATATGCCATGCGGGCAGCCTCCTGATCTCCGCAGGGATCGTCAGGGGCGTGAAGATGACGTCCTACAGAAGCATAAAGGACGATCTCGTCGCCGCAGGAGCGGAATGGGTGGACGAACCGGTGGTCCGGTGGAAGAACTTCGTAACGAGCCGTTTTCCCGACGACCTTCCGATCTTCGGCAGGACGATCGTGGAGGCCCTGGAGGGCAAATCCTCAGAAGAACGGCAACATTAGCGCCCCGCGCCCCTTACGGAGGATTTCAAAAGGAGGGACCGGCCGGTCCCTCCTTTGCATTTCCTCTGCTCCTTTACTTTCTGAAGACCGCCCCCTGGGATCCGGAGGTCACAAAGGAGCGGTAGCGTTCCAGGAACATGCTGTTCACCGGCCGCTCCAGCGGCTTCCACTCTGCCCGCCGCTCCGCCAGCTCCTCTTCGGAAAGGGCAAGGGAAAGCCTCCGCCCGGGGATGTCGATCTCGATGACGTCCCCTTCCCGGACGAGGGCGATAACCCCTCCGGCGGCGGCCTCGGGGGAGACATGCCCTATGGAGGCCCCCCTCGAGGCGCCGGAGAACCGGCCGTCGGTGATGAGGGCCACGGACCGATCCATTCCCATCCCCGCAAGGGCTGAGGTGGGGGTGAGCATCTCCCGCATTCCGGGCCCTCCCTTGGGCCCTTCATAGCGGATGACCACCACATCCCCCTTTCGGATACCCCCCTCAAGGATGGCCTTTGAAGCGGCCTCCTCGCTCTCGAATACCCTTGCGGGGCCCGAGTGACGCATCATGGCGGGGTCCACGGCGGTCTGCTTCACCACTGCCCCCTCGGGGGCAAGGTTCCCCTTCAGAACGGCGAGTCCCCCTTCGGCGTGATAGGGGTTGTCGAGCGGGCGGATGACTTCCTCATTTTTGATCTTTGCGGTGCGGAGATTTACCTCCACGGTGTGTCCCGTGACGGTAATGGCGGAACCGTCAAGAAGGCTGCCCTCGAGAAGCCTGGCCATGACGGCCTGCACTCCCCCCGCCGCATAGAGATCCTGAATATGATAGGCTCCGCCGGGGCTCATACTGCACAGATGGGGGGTCTTTCTGCTGATCTCGTCGATTCGCTCCAGGGAAAGGGAAAGACCGGCGGAGGCTGCGATGGCCGGAAGGTGAAGGGCCGTATTCGTCGACCCGCCCAGAGCCATGTCCACGGCAAGGGCATTGTCGAAGGCGGTATCGGTGAGGATGTCGAGGGGGCGGATATTCCGCTCCACGAGCATCATGATATGCCTCCCCGCCTCCTTGGCGAGGCGGTCCCGGGCTGAATAGACCGCCGGGATGGTGCCGTTTCCGGGGAGGGCCAGGCCCAGAGCCTCGATCATGCAGTTCATGGTATTGGCGGTGAACATCCCCGCGCAGGAGCCGCAGGTGGGGCAGGTGGTGTCCTCTATCTCCCGGAGCTCCTCCTCAGTCATCATCCCGGCGGCCTCCTTTCCGACCGCCTCGAAGATGTTGCTCAGGTCCGTGTCCCTGCCCCCCTCCGTTCCGGCGAGCATGGGGCCTCCGCTGATCATCACCGTCGGCAGGTTGAGGACCGCAGCGGCCATGGCCATGCCGGGGATGATCTTGTCGCAGTTCGTGACCATCACCAGGGCGTCGAGGGCATGCCCCCGGGCCATGACTTCGATGGAATCCATGATGAGCTCCCGGCTCGGAAGGGAATAGCGCATCCCCTCGTGGTTCATGGCGATTCCGTCGCAGACGCCGATCACGGGGAACTCCAGGGGAAGGCCGCCGAAGGCGTAGACCGCCGATTTCACCGCGGCGGTAATCCTTTTCAGGTGAATGTGGCCGGGGATGATGTCATTGTAGGCGTTGACCACCCCCACCCAGGGGCGGGCTATCTCCCAGTCGGTATACCCGGACGCCTTGAGGAGAGAACGGTGGGGTGCGCGCTCCGGTCCTTTTTTCGCCTTGTCGCTTTGCATAGGGAAAAACCTCCTGTTCCGGCAGCGAGGCTGCCTATATTCCCGCTCCTCCCCAGACCAATTTCGGAAGAAACAGGATGATGGACGGAAAATAGGTGGAAAGAAGAAGCACAAGGATCAGGACAAAGACCATGGGGATAATGGGCTTGCTGATCTGTTCTATGGGCAGGCCCGTGATGGCGCTTGCCACATAGATATCGATGGCTACGGGGGGAGTGGCCATTCCGATGGCCAGCCCGATGGCGATGAGCACGCCGAAATGGATCAGGTTTCCCCCGACCTGGATCACCGTGGGCAAAAAGATGGGGGTGAGGATGATCAGCGCCGAGGCCGTCTCCATGAACATCCCGGCAAGAAGGATGATCAGGATGATCATAAGGTAGATCATGGCCGTGCTTCCTCCGGCGAAGCCGAGAAAGACCTTCGCCACCGCCTCGGGGATTTCGTAGAAGGCGAGCCCCCATCCGAAGAGCTTTGCAGTGGCGATGATGAACATGATCAGGGCCGAGGTCACCCCCGCGTTCACCACAAGAGTATAGAACTTTTTGAAGTCCATGGTTCTGTAGACGAGAAAGGCGACGAGAAAGGAGTAGTCCACGGCGATGGCCGCAGCCTCCGAGGGGGTGAAGAACCCGGAGAATATTCCTCCGAGGATGATCACCGGGGTCATGAGGCCCCAGGAGGCATCGAGAAAAAGCCGCCACTTCTCCCCTCCGGTGGTCTTTCCGCTGGCGGGATATCCCCGCTTCCGGGCCACGTACATGGCGTAGAAAATCAGCGCCATCCCCATGAGGAATCCGGGGATGAAGCCGGCCATGAAGAGCTTGGCCACGGAGACCCCGGCGATGACGGCGTAGAGGACCATGGGGACGCTCGGAGGGATGACCACGCCGATCGTCCCCGAGGCTGCGATGAGGGCCGCAGAGAAATCCACGTCGTACCCCTTTTCCTCAAGCTGGGGAAGGAGGGCTGACCCCACGGCGGCGGTGGTCGCCGCCCCTGAGCCGGAGATGGCGGCGATAAACATGGAGGCCACGGTGGAGACGATGGAGAGCCCTCCCCGGAAGCGCCCGAGGGTTGCCTCCGCGAAGGCGACGATCCTCTGGGAGATCCCTCCCCGGGCGAGAATATCCCCCGCGAGGACGAAAAAGGGCACCGCTACGAGGGCGAAGGACTCATTTCCCGAGAACATCATCTGGGGGACCATGGCGAGGGGGAAGCCGCTGAGGACGACCACGAGCAGTCCGGCTGCTCCGATGGCAAGCCCCACGGGAACCCCTAGAAGCAAAAAGACGGCGAAGCCGCCCGCAAGTACCCACCCCATGATCAGGAGCTCCTGAGGGTGCCGGCGAGCCCGGCAAGGAGGTGCAGCAGGATGATGCCGCCGATGAGGGGGTACATGGCATAGATCCAGGTCATGGAGATCCCCATGGCGGGGGTCGTCTGCTGAGCCTCGCTGCTCATCAGTTCCGCTCCGTAGAAGGCGATGACTGCAAAGAAGATGATCCCCACGATCTGGACGAGAAGGGCCGCTCCCTTCCGGAGGGGGGACGGAAGTTTATGGGCCACGAAGGTGACGGCGATATGGGACCCCCTCTTGAAGGCAACCGCTGCCCCGAGAAGGGAGGCGGCGACGAGAAGGTAGGTGGTGAGCTCCTCCGACCAGATGAGGGCATTGAAGAAAAGACGGCAGATGATCTGAAGGGTCGTCACGGCAATCATGGCGAGCATCATTCCGAAGAGCACCATCTCGCTGATGCGGTTGATGCCGTCGCTCAAACGAAGAAGAGGCGGGCGGGTCGCCTCGTCTCTTCTTTCGGTGCCTTGCTGTTCTGTCATAACTCGGGCAGCCTACTTGACCGCGAGGATGGCCTCGATAAGGTCTTTGCCGAACTGCTCCTCGTATTTTTCATAGACCGGGCGCACAGCCTTCCGGAAAGCAGCGAGATCAGGGGTGGTGACCTCCATCCCCTTGTCCTTGAGAAGCTGAAGCCATTCGGCCTCCTTGGCGTTGTCGTATTCCCGGTTATGCTCCGCCGCCGCCTGGGATGATTCCTGAACGAGCTTCTGCTGATCGGGGGAGAGCTTTTCCCAGGTCTTTTTGCTCATCATGATCGGAGCGGGGGCGTAGGCATGGCGGGTCAGGGCGAGGTGCTTCTGGGACTCGAAGAGGTTGAAGGAGACGATAACGTTCAGGGGATTTTCCTGGCCGTCGATAGTCCCCTGCTGAAGGGCCGTGAGGGCCTCCGTCCATGCCATGGGGACGGCGTTGGCTCCGAGGGCCTTGAAGGAGTCCACGTATACGGGGTTCTGCATCAGCCGGATCTTGAGCCCTTCCATATCCGCCGGAGTGTTGACCGGGCGCTTGCTGTTCGTCAGGTTGCGGAATCCCCGCTCGCCGTAGGCAAGGCCCTTCCAGCCGAAGTTTTCCATGTCGGCGAGCATTTTTCTGCCGATCTCTCCGTCCAGGACGGCATAGGCCTGTTCGGGGGTGGAGAAAAGGAAGGGAAGGTCAAAGACGCCGAACTGGGGCATGAAGTTGATGATGGGGCCGCCGGTGATGATGGCCGAATCCACCACGCCCATGCGCATGCTCTCGAGAAGGTTCCGCTCGTCTCCGAGCTTGGCGTTCGGGAAAATGGTCACCGTCAGTTCTCCGCCGCTCCCCTTCTCCACAAGTTCTTTGAATTTGAGGGCACAGACGTGAAAGGCATCGTTCTCATTCACTACATGGGCAAGCTTGATGTCCGTAGCTGCGAAAGCGCCCGGGGCAAATACACCCAGAATGAGACCGATCACCGCCAATAAAGCCGAAATTTTCTTCATATTACCTTCTCCTCCTTCTTGAACTGGAATTTTTGATAGAAGCTGCCGCTCCATCGTGGTCATGTATTATAGAGAAAGCCGGTGGAATTGCAAGTCTTTTCTTTTCCCTCCGACGGCCGGGGCAGATGAAAATACTTCTGGACACCCCCTTCAGCAAGTGGTAGCATGCGGTCCTGGTTTGTATAAAAAACGCGAAATCTACAGGACAGGAGAGTGAAGAAAATGGCCGATTCAAAAAGGCACGGAGGAAAGTTTTCCGATATTCCCCCTTCAACGGACGATGTTCATTCCCGGGAGGTTGAAAAGCGGATCGTCTTCGCCCCGGGAAAATTCTGGGACGATTACGTGGCCCGGCATTTCACAGTGGCCGCCGGAACGGAGACCCCCTTTCACACCCACGAATGGCCCCATTACATCCTCTTTCTATCAGGGCAGTGCACTGCCGAGATCGACGGAGAGCTCTACGATCTCGGAAAGGACTGCTGGGCCCATGTCCCCCCGGGAGCAAAGCATTTCATCAAAAATACGGGGAATGAGCCCCTCGTCTTTATCTGCATCGTACCGAAAGAGGGAGATTCGGCGGGGCAGAGCTGCTGTTCCTAGAGGCTGCCCCGGTCAGACCGGGCTTTTCATCATCCCGGGAAGCCAGGGGTAGATGGTGAGAAGAAAGGCGGGGTTGAGGGCGAACATGACGAAGAGGCCCATGGCAAGGGCGGAATGAAGGACGGAGATGACTCCGTTGTAGGGTTCCCTCTTCGCCACGATGCCAAGGATCCCCTCACAGATGAAAAATGCCGTGATGTAGTAGAGCCATCCGTTTGTTCCCGGAAGCCTGAGGTACGCCATCGTCCGCAGAACGCACCAGGCGGACCAGATCCCGAGCACCCAGGTCTGGGTTAAGGCGAGGATGAACCGGACAAGGAGGGCCATCAGGCCGGGGTAGCGCTCCCCCGTTGCCTCGAGACCCGACAGGGGTTTATTCACCCATGCGATGAGGGGGAAGACGTACCGCACGTACCCCGTGGCGAGAACCCACCCCCAGAGGATCATGAACCCTGCGTACTTAAGATAGGTCAAGAAAAAACCGCCCTTCCGTTAGAAAATCTGGGATGCCCGGGGTGATTATACAATTTTTCCGCCCTTCCGTCCCGGAAGAGTGTGGTATAATCAATTCTGAAATCTATTATCCGGAGGTGGTGCCCATGGAGGGAATTTCCGCAGCGGCCCCTTCAAAGTCCGGCCAGGAAGTCCTGCAGATTGTAGGCTACTCGGTGATCAAGCAGGCGGCCGAACTTCAGAAGGACATGCTCAGTGAACTGATGCAGAGCATGGGGATCGGGCAGAAGGTGGACTTCAGGGCATAGGAGACTTCCTCACTGTCCATTGCAAAGGGCGGAGATTTTTCTCCGCCCTTTTTCATTCTTCCCCCTGCATGTCCACGATCGGGCGGACATAGGCCGTCTCGGCATCCCACGGAAAGAGGATCCACGTGTCCTGGCTGACCTCGGTGATGAAGGTATCCACGTACCCCTTTCCCTCGGGCTTGGCGTAGACTGCAGCGAAATGGGCCTTCGGAAGCATCTTCCGCACGACCTTGGCTGTCTTTCCCGTATCCACAAGATCGTCGATGATGAGCCACCCCTCGCCGTCCCCCGAGATCTCCTTCAGGATATCCATCTCCCCCTGGGTGCGCAGGGTGTAGCTTGAGACACAGACCGTATCCACGAGGCGCACGTTCAGCTCCCGGGCGATGATGGCCGCGGGGATAAGCCCTCCCCTTGCGATGCCGATGATCCGCTCCCATTTCCGTCCGCCCACGAGGCGCCATGCCAGGGCCTTGCAGTCCCGATGAATCTGCTCCCATGAGACGGGATAGGTTTTATGATACCGTTCCGTTTCCACTCCGTTCACTCCTCCCCTTGCCTGTAAAAGGAACCTGGGTCCAATTGTAGCACGGGCCCCCTTTCTTTTTTTCCCTGTTCCCTGTTTCTTCAACCCAAGGTATAATGAGTTCCGGGGAAACCCCTAAATTTCTATTACTGGAGGTCAATAGCGTGAAAAAAATTACCCTGCTTCTCTTTGTCTTCTTCAGTCTCGTACTGTGCGGTGCCGCCTGGGCCGCCTTTCCTCCGATTCCGGTCGAGGAGATCAATCCGGGGTTCGTCTACATCGGCCCCATCGGTGACGGCGGATACTCCTTCATGCACGATGTGGGAAGGCGTGAGATGGAAAAGGCCTTTCCCGGGCTGAAGTCCAACTATGTCGAATCGGTGCCGGAAGGCCCAGATGCCGCCCGGGTCATGGAAAGCCTCGTCCGGAACGGCTCGAAGGTCATCTTCGCGAACTCCTTCGGCTATATGGATTTCGTCATCGACGTGGCAAAGAAGTTCCCCGAGATCATTTTCATGCACTGCTCCGGCTATAAAACAGCGGAGAACGTGGGGACCTACTTCGGCAGAATGTACCAGGCCCGCTACCTCTCCGGCCTCGTGGCAGGGAGCATGACGAAGAAAAACGTCCTCGGATATGTAGGCGCCTACCCCATCCCCGAGGTCATCCGGGGGATCAACGCCTTCACCCTGGGCGTCCGGCATGCCAACCCCAAGGCTGAGGTGAAGGTGGTCTGGATTTTCTCCTGGCTTGACCCCGGCAAGGAAAAGGAAGCCGCCAAGGCCCTCATCGATTCAGGGGCCGACGTCATCGGCATGCACGCCGACACGGGCGCCGCCCCCCAGGCCGCCGAAGAAGCGGGAGTCTACGTCGTCGGGTACAACAACGACATGAGCGCCTACGCCCCCACGAAGCATCTCACCGCGCCGATCTGGGACTGGGGAATCGTCTACAAGTACACCATCGACCACGTGGTCAAGGGGACATGGAAGTCCGAGCAGCTCTGGCAGGGGCTCAAGGAGGGCATGGTCGACCTCGCCCCCTACGGCAAGGATGTCCCCGATTCGGTGAAAAAACTTGTCGACTCCGAGAGGGAGAAAATCGTATCCGGCACATGGGATGTCTTCCACGGGCCGCTGAAGGATCAGAGCGGCGCCGTCAAGGTCCCGGAGGGTCAGAATATGACCGATGCTGAAATGCTCTCCATGAACTGGTTCGTCGAAGGCGTCAAGGGAGAGATCCCGAAATAAATTCTCCCGTTTTGTATTATAATCAACAGGAAATTCCGGAGGGCGCGGATTTTCAGCGCCCTCTCTTTTTTGGCACCGTCATTTTCTAAAAACCGGAGGGAAAAAATGGATCTTCCGCAGCCCCTGGTCCGTATGGAAAATATCACAAAGCGCTTCGCCGGAGTGACCGCGAATTCGTCCATTGATTTCGACGTCCGGCCCGGCGAAGTCCATGCGCTGCTCGGCGAGAACGGCGCGGGAAAATCAACGCTCATGAATATACTCTACGGCCTCTACCGACCGGACGAAGGGACGATCTTCGCCAACGGCAGGAAGAGGGTGTTCTTTTCACCCCGGGATGCCCTCGCTGCGGGAATCGGCATGGTCCATCAGCATTTCATGCTCATCCAGAGCCAGACGGTCTGGGAAAATATGATCCTCGGCCTCAAGGACCTTCCCTTCATTATCCCGAAAAAGACGATACGGGAGCGGATCCTCGAACTCTCCTCCCGCTACGGCCTCGAAGTTCAGCCCGACGCATCGGTGTGGCAGCTTTCCATAGGAGAACAGCAGCGGGTCGCCATCCTCCAGATGCTCTTCCGCCAGGCGAAGATCCTCATCCTGGACGAACCCACGGCGGTCCTCATCCCCCAGGAGGCGGAGCGCCTCTTCGAGACAATCCGGCAGATGACCGCCGAAGGGCACGGAGTGGTCTTCATCTCCCACAAGCTCGATGAGGTCATGAAGCTCTCCTCCCGGGTCACCATCCTCAGAAAGGGCGCCCTCGTCGGAACCGTGGAAACTGCGGAGACCACGAAAGAAGAGCTTGCCGAGATGATGGTCGGCCGGAAGTTGCTCTTCAGGATAGACCGGCCGGACCTCGCACCGGGGCGGGACGTTCTCGCCTGCAAATGCCTGACCGCCCGGGGAGATCGGGGATTTCTCGCCGTGAAATCCGTCTCCCTGGCGGTGAGAGAACGGGAGATCCTCGGTATCGCCGGGGTGGCGGGAAACGGCCAGCAGGAGCTCTGCGAGGCCCTCACGGGACTCCGCAAAGCTGAATCGGGCACAGTTCTGGTGGACGGGAGGGATCTGACCAATGCCAGTCCAAAGGTCTTCATCGACAGCGGCGTTCATTATATCCCCGCTGACCGGAGAGGCACGGGGATGGTACCGAACATGAACGTGAGCGAGAACGCCATCCTCAAGCGCTACTGGAACCGCCCCGTCTCAAAGGGGTGGTTCATCCAGTGGAAGGAGGTCTTCTCCTTCGCCCGGGATCTCATCGCCCGGTTCAGCGTCAGCACGCCCTCCATAGATACCCCCGTACGGAACCTCTCGGGGGGAAATCTTCAGAAGCTCATGCTCGGCCGGGAACTGAGCGACTCCCCCCGGGTACTCCTTGCGGTCCATCCGACCTGGGGGCTCGATGTATCGGCGGCCGGCTTCGTCCGGGAGCAGCTTCTCTGCCAGAGGGAAAGGGGCGGCGCCGTCCTTCTGGTCTCGGAGGACCTCGAGGAGCTTATCACCATGAGCGACCGCCTCGCGGTCATGTGCAAGGGGGAGATCATGGGCATTCTCGACAGGCCGTCGGAGGTCCCCGTGGAGGCCATCGGGCTGATGATGGCCGGAACGCCCCTGGAAGATCTGCAGAGGGAGCCCCTTTCCTCATGAGAATGACCGTCAGGATTGAGCCCCGCCTGTCCGTTCCCCCCGGCCTTAAATTGCTCATCCCCCTTCTGTCCCTCGGGGCGGCTCTCTTTTCCGGAGGGATTTTTCTCTATTTCCTGGGGGTCTCCCCCCTGAAGGCCTACTCGGTTATCTTGAAGTCCTCCCTCGGAGATTCCTACGGCATCAGCGAGACCATAGTGAAAGCGATACCCCTTACCATGGCAGCCATCGCCGTCATGCTCTCCTTCACGATGCTCATCTGGAATATCGGCGCCGAAGGTCAGATTTTCATGGGGGCCATAGCCACGGCGGCCACGGTCAGATATTTTTCCGTGGACAGCAGGCCGGCAATGTACCTCCTCATGTTCCTTGCCGCAGGGGCTGCCGGAGGAGTCTGGGGGGCCATCGCGGGATATTTCCGTGCCAAGTGGAACGTCAACGAGATCATCACGACCCTCATGCTCAACTACGTGGCCATGAACCTGCTGAACTACTTCGTCTTCGGTCCGTGGAGGGATCCCTCAAGCCTCGGATTCCCCATGACGGCCGTCTTTCCCGACTCTGCCCGGCTCCCCTTTCTCTGGGGAACCCGGATACACACGGGGCTCTTTCTCGCCCTCCTCCTTCCCCTCCTCTTCTGGGGGATCCTCAGGTACACCCGATGGGGGTACGAGATCCGGGTCATGGGTGAAAACCCGAGGGCGGCGAGCTTCGCCGGAATGAGCTACCTGAAGAACGTGGTCCTCGTCATGTTCCTCTCAGGGGCCATCGCGGGGATCGCCGGAATGGGAGAACTCGCCGGCCTTCAGGGACGGCTGCAGCACGGCTTCTCCGGAGGGTACGGCTACACCGCGATCATCGTGGCGTGGCTCGCCCGCCTTCATCCCCTCGCCATCGTCCTGGTATCCTTTCTCATGGGGATACTCCTCGTGGGAGGAGAAACCCTCCAGATCGTGATGCGCCTCCCCCTCTCCAGCGTCATGGTCCTCCAGGGGCTCATCCTCTTCTTCGTCCTCGGCGGAGAATTCTTCCGAAAATTCCGCATCCGCATCCGCTTCTTGAAAGGCGCTCCCACTGAACCGCTCAGGGAGGAATCGCAGCCATGGAAATAATCATCCCAATCCTCACCGCCGCCGTGCGGAGCGGCACGCCCATTCTCTACGCCACCCTCGGTGAAATTCTCACTGAAAAGGGGGGTGTGCTGAACCTCGGCCTCGAGGGGATCATGCTGCTTGGGGCTTATTCCGGCTTCTCCGTCGCCTACAGTACCGGAAGCGCCTGGCTCGGCGTCGTCGCCGCCTTTCTCGTCGGATGCCTTCTCGGCCTTCTTCATGCCTTCATCTGCGTCTCCCTCAAGGGAAACCAGGTTGTGGCCGGGCTGGCCATGACCATGTTCGGAACGGGGGCAAGCTCTCTGCTGGGTCGGTCTCTCGTGGGGTTCACCATCCCGGGTCTCGACCGGATATCCGTCCCCCTGCTGGGAGACATTCCCCTTCTAGGGCCCGTTTTCTTTCAGCACGACGCCATGCTCTACTGCTCCTATGCCCTCGTTCTCTTCTTCTGCTGGTATTTCTCCTCCACCCGTCCGGGGCTCAACCTCCGGGCCGTGGGGGACAACCCCCGGGCGGCCGATGCCATGGGAATTCCGGTGGCGAAGATCCGCTATATCTATACCATGGTCGGCGCCGGGATCGTCGCCCTGGGAGGGGCCTACATGTCCCTGGCCTATACGAAGATGTGGGGGGAGCTCATGACCGCCGGGCGGGGGTGGATCGCCGTGGCCCTCGTGATCTTCGCCATCTGGAACCCCGCCCGGGCAGCCCTCGGAGCCTATCTCTTCGGAGGGGTGGAGGCCTTTCAGCTCCGCCTCCAGACGGCGGGAACGACCATCCCTGCGCCTATCCTCATGATGCTCCCCTATCTCATGACCGTAGCAGTTCTTCTCTTCATCTCCATACGGAAGGGGAAAGGGATCGTCTTCGGCGCTCCGGCCTCCCTCGGCCTCCCCTTCTTCCGGGAGGAGCGGGACTGATGGAAATTTCAATTTTTGCAAGCAGCAGGAGGAAGGAAATATCGTGAATTTTTTCTTTGATCAGATCCCGGCGGCAGGAAGCATCCTGAACGCCGGCGCCGTCGTCCTCGGCTCCCTGGTGGGACTGGCCTTCCACTCCCGCCTTCCCCAGCGATACATCGGCATCACCTTTCACGGGCTGGGGCTGCTCACCCTCTTTCTCGGCGTCTTCATGGCCCAGAAAACCCAGAACTTCCTCATCCTTGCCTTCAGCATCGTCATCGGATCCATCGCGGGGGAATTCCTCGATCTCGACAGGCAGATGAACCGCCTTGCGGAATGGACGAAGGCAAAGATCCGGTCGAAGAACGAGAAGTTCACCGAGGGGTTCATGGCCTCGTCCCTTCTCTTCTGCGTCGGGTCCATGGCCATCCTCGGAGCCCTTGAGGAGGGGATGGGGGGGGTCCCCCGCCTCTATGTCACGAAATCCCTCATGGACGGAATGGCTTCCATTGCCCTGGCGGCATCCCTCGGCATCGGCGTCCTCTTCTCGGCGATCCCCGTCCTCCTCTACCAGGGGGGGATGACCCTGCTTGCCGGCACTGTCCAGACCTTCATGACCCAGCCGGTCATCGACGAGGTGAGCGCCGCGGGAGGGCTGCTGCTTATCGGCATCGCCCTCTCCGTCCTCGAGATCAAGACCCTGAAGGTCATCAACATGCTCCCCGCCCTCCTTGCGGCGGGAATTCTTGCATCCCTTTTCTCCTGAGGCCTGAAGTCCGGCCGGGAGCTTATCTGTTTTTCAAGGGAGGGACTTCAAGTGAAACGAGAGGATAACAGACAAACCAGAGGGTACGAGATAATTGATACGGAGAGATTGCCCATAAAGCTGTGGCTGAAGATTGATCAAATGGAGGAAGGTGCTCTGGAGCAGGCTCGAAATCTGGCGAATCTTCCCTTTGCCTTCAGCCATATCGCCATCATGCCTGACACCCATCTGGGGTACGGAATGCCCATCGGGGCAATACTCGCCACCCGGGGAGTTGTCCTTCCCAACGCCGTGGGCGTGGATATCGGCTGCGGCATGTGCTCTCTGCGCACCAGTCTGACGGAGGTGGAAACAGATGACTTGAAAAAGATCATGGGCAGCATCCGCCGAACCGTACCCGTTGGCTTCAATCACCACAAAACCCCCCAGGACGAGGCCTGGATGCCGCCGCGTGATGGGGACCTTCCTGTGGTGAATCAGGAGTACCAAAGCGCCCTTCATCAGATAGGCACTCTGGGCGGAGGGAACCATTTTATCGAGATCCAGAAAGGATCGGACGGATATATCTGGATCATGATCCACTCCGGCTCCCGCAACATCGGTTTCACCGTGGCCAATCACTACAACGACGGGGCAAAAAGGATGAACGCCGAATCCGGAGAGGACCTCTCTCAGGATCTGGCATATATCCCTGAAACATCAGGGTATTTTGATCTGTACTGGAACGAGATGAACTATTGTCTCGAATTCGCCCTGGCCAACAGAAAACTGATGATGGAGCGGGTGAAGGAGGCTTTCAGGGGCGTCCTGCCCGGAGTCGAATTTGCGGACTTCATCAATAAGCCCCACAACTTCGCCGCCCTGGAGGAGCACTTCGGGGCCGAGGTCATCGTGCACCGGAAGGGAGCAACCCGTGCCCGGAAGGGAGAATGGGGGATGATCCCGGGCTCCCAGGGAACCCGTTCTTTCCTGGTAACGGGGAAGGGGGAAGCCCAGTCCTTCGAATCCTGCTCCCACGGTGCCGGAAGGATCATGAGCCGGGCCAGAGCCCGAAAAACCCTCGACTTGAAGGAGGTAGTGCGATCCCTCGATGAACAGGGTATTTTGCACGCCATCCGCCGCCGTTCGGACCTTGATGAGGCGCCGGAATCCTATAAGGACATCGATGAGGTCATGGGGAATCAGACCGACCTGGTGGAGGTGCAGATAGAGCTGCAGCCTCTGGCGGTTATCAAGGGGTAATTCCGGGTTCAGGGAATACAGGACGGGTGCGCCCCCCGTTTTCCCTGAGATTATCTTTCGGGGGACGCACCCGCAGTATCCTCCGGATCCCTGAGGGACCCCTTTGTTTTCTTACAATAGATCTGCCCGGCCCTGGTGCCTGTTCAGGATGGTGCCGAGGGCTAGAGGATGATCTTTCCGCCCCCCTGCTTCCCGCCCATGCGGTTGAGCTGCTGAAGCACCGCGGGGGAGGCAACGTCGATCTTCGGCTTCTGGGCCTGGCGGTTCATGTTCTCCTGGAGACGGCGCTCGTACTCCTCCATCCCCTTTTTCAGGGCGTCCACGTCCCCCTTGATCCACTGGAGGATACTCTCGGAAATGGCTTTCACCGTATCCTCATCGGGTTCCTCGGTGATGAGCCCGAGGCCCAGGAGAACCCGGTGCTCCTCCCGGATGGACTCCATGACGTCTTCGTCGGTCAAAATCCCCTTTTTGTAGAGGACCCTCGTGATGATATTGAACTTGCTCTTTGAATTTTCATCGCTCAGAACCAGGCTGTCCACCCGGGCGAGCAGCATGGACAGAATTTCATCGAGACTTACCTGCATCGGCATGGCCATGAAAAGCGCCTCCTTTAACGTTGAATAGGTTTTTATTGTATCATATTCCCCTTTAGACGTTAAAACGGATCTCGATCAAATCACCGTCTGCCACCCGGTACTCCTTTCCCTCGAGGCGAAGGAGCCCCTTTTCCCTGCACTTGGCGAGGGAGTTATCCAAGGCTGTGAAATCCTCGTAGGAGACGACCTGAGCGCGGATGAACCCCCGGGCAAGGTCGGAGTGGATAGCCCCGGCGGCGTCCACGGCATTCTGCCCTTTCCTGAGGGTCCAGGCCTTCACCTCGTCCTTTCCCGTGGTGAAAAAGGAGATAAGGCCGAGAAGGCGGTAGGCCTCTCCAATCAGCCGGTCCCTTCCGGGCTCGGTGACGCCGAGGTCCTTCATGAACTCCTCCTGCTCCTCCGGAGGAAACTCCGCCAGCTCCATCTCCATGCTGCCGAAGACCTTGAGCAGGCTGAGCCCCTTCTCGGCTGCCAGGTCTTTCAAAGCGATCAAGGCCGGAAGGTCCTCGGCCGTCTGGCTTTCGTCGAGATTCGCCACGATAAGCTCCGGCTTCTGGGTGACGAAGGTGAACCCGCTGACCATCTTCTGCTCCTCCGGGGTGAGGGGGAGATCCCTGAGGGGGCGCTCCTCAAGAAGATGGGCTTGGCATCGTTCGAGAAGCTCCGTCTCGACCTGTTCCGCAGGAAGATTTTTTTTCTTTCCGGACAGCCTGGAGAGACGGTTTTCGATGACGGCAAGATCCCGGAGGATCAGCTCCATCTCGACGATATTCCAGTCCCGGACGGGGTCATTCGATCCCTCCGGATGGGGAACCTCAGGATTGTCAAAGAAACGGACCACATGGACCAGGGCGTCCGATTCGGCGACAAAGGAGAGGAAGGCGTTTCCCACCCCTTCCCCCTTGCTGGCGTTTCTGGAAAGCCCGGCAAGGTCGACGAACTCCACCGTGGCGGGGGTGACCTTGCGGGGTTCAAAAAAGGCCGCCAGGCGATCAAAACGGAAATCGGGGACATTCACCATGGCCCTGTTGGGATCGGTCTTTCCGCCTGCATAGGGCTTAACCTCGGCGCCGGCCCGGGTTACGACGTTGAAAATCGTGCTCTTTCCGCTGAGCGGAAGGCCGATGATGCCGCATTTAAGCACAAAAACTCCCTCCTTTTCCCTCCAAGGGGAAGAAAATCATTCCCTCTCTTTTCTCAAGCATTATACCCGCTTCAGGGGAGAAAAATACCACCGGGGCTCAGGGGACGGTTATCTCTCTTTTCAGCATAATTTTTCTGTTATTATTGACGGAGGGCGAAGGTGCTTTTCGCCCAAATCCATAAGGAGGAATGCCCGATGAACTGTTCCACAAGAATATTTCTTTTTCTCTTAGCTCTTGTCCTCTTCGGAGGATGCAAGCAGGCTCTTGCCATACCAGAAGGGATGTCCACGACGACGGATCTCTATCCCGAAGGGGCAAGGGTCACTTTTTCCATTCCCTATTCGGAGAAGGTGTCTTTCGAACTTCCAGCCACTTTCGATAAAGATTCCATCCGTCCCCTTGCCTCTGACGGACTGACCGTCCAGTCTTTTTCAGTGGAGGATCTGCCCCGTCCGGGATGGATTCCCCCGGTTCTCGCCGAACTCAAAGCCAGCATAGACAGCAAAAAAAAGGAGAAATCGCTCCTCGAAGCAAAAACAGCCGCGATCACCCAGTCCTTCAATCTCCTGTCAGGCCCTCTTCCCAAGGACCTCAAGGGCCCCGAAATAACGGCCTATATCGAAACCGCCCGGGAGCTTCGGGAAAAACTGGGGACAGAGATGGTCTCCCTGAACGAGGAAATAAGGAAAACAGACGAAAGTCTTTCAGTCCTGATGGATGAATACGACTCCCGCATGCCCGAGAATGCTGACCGGGTTCTTTCAATTTCAGCAACGCTCTCTGGGAAGGGAAATTTCCTCGTAGAGGGGTGGACATCCCAGGCCGGATGGGCCCCATCCTATAGAATGGATCTGGAAAGCGCTACCGGAAAGATCGACGGTAAACTGAGAGCCGCGGCGATGCAGAAAACCGGGATTTCCCTTTCGGGGACGCTGATCTTCCACACGACGATTCCTTCTCTTTCCGTAAGCCCTCCCAAGCTGACCCCACAGATCGTCGACTACGAAGAGGAACTGGATAAATCTATGCGCCCCGCCATGCTTGGAAGGAGCGCAGTGATGCTGAGCGAAGAATCTTCTCAAGCCGCCCCCTACGCTCCCCCGGCCATTGTCCGGACACTTACGGACATGTCGGTCCGGGTCGAAGGGAAGACCGAGGGCGACGGTACCGTGGCTGAATTTACCCTCGGCACCTTCGGCATGCAAAGCGAGGTGGCCATTGTCGCCGTTCCCCTCCTCTCGAAACAGGCGTGGGTCACAGCGGAGGTGAAAGAACTCCCCATCTCGCTTCTTCCCGCTCCGGCAGACCTATTTGTCGACGGAAACGCATCTGGAAAAACAGTCCTCAAGGAGCAGGGAGAAGGAACGGCTTTTACGGCAGCTTTCGGGAAAATGCCTCTTGTCACTGCAGTCCGGGAAAAAATCGTGAAAAAGGAGGGAAGCAGCTGGATAGGAAAAGGACGCCTTGAGGAGGGGTATACCATCGACGTGACCAACGGAACGCCCTCCAAAGTAACCCTGCAGCTCAAAGACCGCATCCCCCTTTCGGCCCAGGAGAAGATCACCGTGGAGACCGTCACGGTCGATCCGAAGCCTGCGGAGCAGACGAATCAGAACATCCTCACATGGAAGATTGATCTCAATCCGGGGGAGAAAAAGACGGTCAGGGTAGTCTACAGACTCGGCTATCCCTCAGACAAGGAAATAATTATTCAGTAAAATTCCCAGGAGGGAGCGCTTTGAAAGGGCTCCCTCTCTTTTTTCCGGCCTTCTATCCCCCTTTTACATAGGGGATGATCTCCCCCCCCGGGGCCTTCAGCAGGGGGGGCAGCCAGATCACCTCCGGCAGGGTCCGGCTTCCCGAAAGAACGTTCAGTACCCTTCGCCCCCCCAGGGCGCCCATCTCCGAGGCCGGCCATTCAAGGCGGAAGAATCCGGCATGCTGGGGCATCTCAGGAGTTGTGCAGTGGCACCCCCCGGCCCCCCGGGGGGGAAGGCCGTCAAATACGGAGAAGACGCCCCTCTCTCCAGGGGTTCCTCCGGGGATGAAGCGGGAGAGAAAGGGGAAAAGGGGGCGGGGCCCGGAAAAAAGGCGAAGCTCCCCCCCTCCCGCGGCCTTCCGGAGGCGAAGGAGGGTCTCCTCCTCAATCACCCGCACGGACGGAAGGGGGGGGAGGGAAAAGCCAAGGGTCACCAGAGGGATGTCAATTCCGGGAGGCTCGGGGGAGAGGGAAGCCCCCCCTGCCCAGAGGATGCAGTCCACTTTCCTTGCGGCAAGGGAGGGGAAGATGTCCCCCTTCCCTCCCCCCGTCTTGAGCAGGATGTCGAGGGACGCCCGGGAGAGAACCCGGGAGAGCCCCGAGAAAAAAGCGGGAGAAAGCCACGGGTAGAGATCCTCGAGAACCACGGCGGCAAGCCCGGTCCTCCCCCCCGAAAGGCTGCTCGCCGTCCGGTCGAGACGATAGCCGAGGTCCTTGGCGGCCCTCCATACTTTTTCACTGGTGGCCGGGGATATCCGGTGGTCCCCCCGGAGCGCCCTGCTGACGGTGGCCTTGTTCACCCCCGCCAGGCGCGCCACATCCTCCATGGTCGGACGGAGTGTCATTTCTCTCCTAGATGCTGAAGCACGTTCCGTCGATGAACTCCCGGAGAATGGAGTTGTTGGGGATGTCCTCCGACGGAATCATGGGAATGAACTTGAGCATGAAGAGAAGGCGCTGGGCTTCCCCATAGACCGGCGATTCCTCGGGAACGGTGTGGAGTATGGGGTCAACGTATGCCCGAAGAACCGACAGTTCGTAGGGAAGGGATGAATTGAACATTATATCCGCCTTCATCTGGTAGGGGAAGATGAATTTCATGGCTCCCCGGATCACTTTCGGCCAGAGCAGCAGGGTCGCTTCTGCGGAATGTCCCCGGGTTCTTGAATCCCGGACAAGACGGCGAAGAAGGCGGCTGTCCGTAGTGCTTGTGCGATTCCGGTCGTCGAGGTTAACCCCCGTGAGGGGAGAAACAAAAATTCCGTACCGCTGCTCTTTAGGAATGATGTCCACAATCTCGTCGTTCAGCCCGTGGATTCCCTCCATGATGAGGATGTCATCCGGCCCGAGGCGCACTGTCTTTCCGGCTTTTTTCCGCCCTTCGATGAAATCGAAGAGAGGGGTGACAACCTCCTCGCCGCCGAGGAGACGATGGATATGGTCTTTCAGCAATCCTATATCGAGAGCTTCGAGAACCTCGAAGTCAAATTCTCCCCTCTCGTCCCGGGGGGTCTGCTCCCGGTCGACGAAATAGTTATCCATAGCGAGGGTAATGGGATTTTTGCCGCTGACCTGAAGCTGGATTTTCAGCCGTTCCGAAAGAGTTGTCTTCCCTGAACCGGAGGGGCCCGCGATGGGAACGACCTTTACAGTTTTCCGGGAGGAGATCTCCGTGGCGATGTTCCCGAGATTCCTGGCGTGAAAGGCCTCGGAGATGAGGATGAGCTCCAGTGCCTTTCCGTCGGCGATTTTTTTGTGAAGGCTATCCATAGTCCGCAGTCCCATGACCTCCAGCCATCGGGCGTAATCTAGAAAGACAGCCGAGAGTTTTTTGGTCGCCCGGAAGGGAGGGATAGAGGCCGGGTGGCTTATGGTCGGAAACTGAAGCACAAGGCCCGGTCCGAGGATTTTCAAGTCATACAATTTAAGATAGCTCGTGGACGGGGCCAAAGGCGCGTAATAATAGCCGTAGAGATCCATGCAGCGGTAGAGCTCCACTGGATCGAGGGCGCACCACTGAAAGAGCCGGGCAACCTCTTCGTTTCCCTGGCGTGTGAAGACCGTCTTCGCCTTGTCGAGGGAGACGACCTTGCGGATAAAGGGGAGATCCCTTGCGATGAGATCTGCCATGGTTTCTTTTGCCGTCTCGAGGTCTTCCGCCGTGACAGGGCCGCTGGCGGACTCCCAGTAATACCCTTCGCCGATGGAGTGACGGAGGATAATATCCTTTCCAAGCCCTTTGCGCCAGGCGAGAACAAGGAGAAAGCTCAGGGACCTCCGGTAGACTTCTCTTCCCTCGAAGGTCGTCGTGTCGATGAACTCCACTTCCGCCGTGTCATCGATGACCCAGTCGAGGGTTCGGAGGTAGCGATTGACTCTCCAGGCAACAATGCTGTCGCTGCCGTCAGGGCGGCTTTCAGCGAGAACAGCTTTCCCCGTGATGGGGACATCGCTGGTAATAATAGGACCGTTTTTCACGTGTACGGTAAATGTCATGCAGAGTTCCTCCCCGGAAGAGATAAAGGCTGTTGCCTGAAAGATGATAGTGCACTATCCTGTAGTGTATTATACCTTGCCTGGAGAAGGAGAATTCCATGGAGAACGGAAAAAGCAAACAAAAAATATACAACCAGGTAGTGGAAAAAATAAGAGAGGGGATAGCCCGGGGGGATTTCCCCCAGGGGTCTCCCCTGCCGCCGGAGCGGCAGCTCATCGACATGATGAAAGTAAGCAGAAGCTCCCTTCGGGAGGGGTTTCGCATTCTTGAAATGGTGGGGCTCATCGAAAGCATCCCCGGGAAGGGTCGTTTCGTCCGCACCTCCAGGAATGAGGGAAAATCGGCATCCGGCCTTCCCCTTCAGGATGTGGCGATACTCGAACTGGTAGAGGCTCGTCTCGTACTCGAGGCCGCCATAGTGGCAGAGGCGGTGAAGCATGCCTCACCGTCGGATCTCACCAGGATCAGGAGGATTCTGACGAAAACCGGGAAAGACGTGGAATCCCTCGAGCACCGTGCCCGGTGCGACTATGACTTTCACCTCGTCCTCGCTGAATCGACCCACAACTTTATCTTCGTCAACATAGTCAAGATGACCTTTAACCTTATAATGGCGACCCATGAGCGCATCTATACCCTCCTCGACGACCGGGAGGTTTTTTTAAGGGAGCACGAGGATATCTATGACTCCATAGTGGTCAGGGACATCCCGGAGGCGACCCGCTTAATGACGGCCCACGTACAGCGGGTCTACCGGACCCTTCAGAGGGGAATTGCCCTCGAAGGGCTCCGGTCTGAGGGGGAGCCTTAGAATCACCCCTCTTCAGAGCGTCCAGTGAAAATCAGGAAGCCCTTCCGCCAGGATACGGGCCCGCACATCCTCCCCGATGGCGTCCCGGAGAGCGGGGGTTTTCCCCTCGCAGCGGGCCACAAGAACAGGCTGGGTATTGGAGGCGCGGATCAGCCCCCAGCCGCCGTCGTAGAGGATGCGCACGCCGTCTACGGTGATGGCCTCGTGGTCCTCCAGAGCCTTCCGCCGGATTTCGTCCACCACGGAGAACTTCTCTCCGTCCGGGCAGGGGATGCGGATCTCGGCGGTGCTGTAGTAGACAGGCACGGTGGAGAGCATCTCAGAGAGGGTCTGCCCTGAGTGGGAGAGGATCCTGAGCAGCCTGCCGGCGGCGTACAAGCCGTCGTCGAAGCCGAAATATTCATCCGCAAAGAAGAAATGCCCCGAAAGCTCCCCGGCGAAGACCGCACCGATCTCCTTCATCTTGGCCTTGATGAGGGAGTGTCCGGATTTCCAGAAAAGGGGATGCCCTCCGAGCCGCAGGATCTCATCCACAAGGGCCTGGGAGCACTTCACCTCCACGATGGCCTCGGAGCCCGGGTAGAGGGGCATGATCTCCCGCCAGAAGAGGGCCATGAGGATATCCCCCCACACCATCTCTCCCCGTTCGTCCACCACACCCAGCCGGTCGGCGTCCCCGTCAAAGGCGATCCCTCCGTCAGCTCCATGCTCCCGGACGGCCGCCACGAGGGCGTCGAGATTTTCCCTTTTCTGCGGATCGGGGTGATGGTTCGGAAAATCCCCGTCCGGTTCTTCAAAAAGGGGGATTACCTCGCACCCCAGGCCTTCGAGAAGGGCTGTCGAGGGGTACCCCCCCGTTCCGTTCCCGCTGTCCGTGACGATCTTCAGTTTTTTCGGTCCGAGGTTGATCTTCGAAAGAAGCATCTGTACGTATTCGTCGGTTATTTTTTCGTCCCGTGCCGTTCCCGGGGGATTTCCCCGGAGGAAGTCCTCCTTCAGGATCATGGTCAAAATTTCCTGAATATCCTCGCCGTAGAGGGTTCCGTCCCTTTCAGCGAGCTTCAGCCCGTTCATCTCTTTGGGATTGTGGCTCCCCGTGACCATGACGCCCCCGTCTATGCCGAAGCGGTACAGGCTCCAGTAGAGGATGGGAGTGGCCACCACCTCAAGGCGGATCACGTCCAGCCCCGTGGAGAGGATTCCCTCAGTCAGGGCGGCCCGGATCCGTTCCGTGGAGTGCCGCACGTCCCCTCCGACGGAGACTGTCTTCGCCCCCTTTCGCTTCATTCGTGTGCCGAAGGCCTGCCCTATGGCCCGGACCACCGGGTCGGTCAGATCGGTCTCGGCGTTTCCCCTGATATCGTATTCGCGAAAAATATGGGGCGAAACATACATAAAATATCCTCCTTTTTGCGCAGACAGTGTTGTATGCAAGGACCTGAGAGGGTAGAATTACACCTGTTCTCCTGTAAAAATTGAGCTTCCCCATAGAATCATGAAAGGGGGAGATATGTCAAGAAAACCCCTGAAGAGGAGGCTCCGCCATGAACGAACTTTCCATAATAGCCCCCATGGCCGTCATCATTTTTCTGGGGTGGTGCTTTCCGAGGTTCGGAATACTCCCCCGGGAGACTTTCCAGGACATCAATAAGATTCTCTACTGGCTCGCCATTCCGGCCCTTCTGATCCGCCTCACCGCCCGGGCAGATCTCTCGACCCTCGGCAACTGGAATTTATTTTTCGCCATCTATGCAGGCTATTTTATCCTCCCCCTCATCGCCTGGGGGGCGGGAAGGGCGGCGGGGGAAAAGCGGGAGCGCCTGGCCATCTCCGTCCTTGTCTCCATGCGGTCGAACCAGGTCTTCATGGGCATCCCCGTAGTCTCCATCGCCATGGGAACTCCGGGACTCGAGGCCCTCTCAATCTACCTTGCCGTCAGCCTCGTGGGGTATCATATCATCTCCATATCGAGCTCCCAGCTCGTCCTCTCCGGGGGGGTCTCTCCCGCTTCGATCAAAAACTCCCTGATAAAAGTGCTCACCAACCCCATGGTCCTTGCCTGCTTTATCGGGATTTTCTTCTCCTTCAAGGAAATTCATGTCTTCCCCCGGCCGGTGGACACCACCCTGAAGGTCCTCGGGGACATCGGTACGGGGCTGGCCCTCCTCTCCATCGGCGCGAAGCTCGAAGTGAGTGCCCTCCCCTCCCTGCTGAAGACCACCTGGAGGGACAGTGCCGTCAAACTCCTCGTCCAGCCAGGAGTCGTCTGGGGACTTTTTCTCCTTCTGCCAGTATCCCCTGCAATGATGAAAGCCGTGGTGCTGGTCTCGGCCATGCCCGTGGCGGTCAACTCCCTCGTGGTAGCCCACGGAATGGGGATGGACGACCGCTACGCCGGAGAGGTGATCACCCTGTCGACGATCCTCTCCGTGGTAACCATCCCCCTGTGGATCCGCCTTCTGGGGCTGTAGCCGGAAAATTTCAGGGGCTCTTCTTCCAGAGAAGCCTCCCCTCCGACACGACCGGAAAGACCAGTCCCCTTTCCCTGAGCCAGGTAAGGTGGCCCCCCACCACGGCGTTGTTCAGCACATATTCCGTCACGGACATGGAGAGGCCGAAGCGGTCGGAGAGGGTCTTCAAAATCTCCTCCCGGGTGGCAGGCTCGCCGCACCGCTCAAGGACAAGTTCGCTCACCCGCAGAAGGGCCGCCCTGTTCACCTCCGCAAGGGGGCGGATATCCTCCGTCGGCCGGGCATGGCTCGGAACGAACCATTTCGCCTCCGTTTTTTCAAGAAAACCGAGGGTCGACAGGGCCGCCTCCACGTCAAGGACGAACATCATGGAGTACTTGTCGATGAGCTCCTCCGAAAAGAGGGCATCGGCAGTGAAAAGAACTCCGTCGGGGGTCCGCACGCCGATCATGTCGATGAAATGGCCGGGAAGGGGAAGGGCCTCAAGCTCCGATTCGTCGAAGGGCCCTGTATTTTCGATTATCTGATCCACTTCCGAGGGTTTTGACTGCAAAAACTTGTTGGTGATCTCACCGAAGGGCCGGGCAGACCAGAGCAGAAGGGGTTCAAGAAAGGGGTGCTCAATGACGGCCGCCTCCAGTCTGGTGGCGGCGACGGAGCATCCCGTCCGCTTCCTGAGAAAGGCGTTTCCTCCGCAGTGATCGGCATTGGAGTGGGTCGTCACGATCCGCCGGAGGGTGAGTTTCTCCCCTTCGATCCATCGGGCTATTTTTCTTCCCGCTTCATCGTCAAGCCCTGAATCGACGATCCAGACTGTTTCCCCCTTCCTGTACACCCCCACGTTCACCCTTCCGGGGATACACCAGCTCTGCCCTGCCAGATGCATCAGCTCCATGCTGTCGGCCTCCTTTATGCCATTGAATATCTCTTGCTTGAAAAGTCTTTCAAATATCTTCTGAGGGCGCCTTCCTCTGTGTTATAATTAACCCTACAATGGTACGGACCATAAGTATAATATACATTCTACATTTTTCGGGGAGTTCCTCTCCCCCACAAAGGAGAAACGACATGGAAAAGAAACCTCTCGACAAAAAAAACGGACAGAATCAGGGCGGCCGGGAAGAAAACAGCGAATTCAACAACCTCATGGCCGACGCCAACTACGATACCTATAAAGCCCGCTTCGATCAGTAAAGACTTTCCTTTCTGATTGTCCGGAGGTTGGTCCTCCTCTCCTGTTGGGTTATAATACATCAGTTCAATAGGAGGTGACGATGTGGCAGAGTCATGCAGCAAGGCAGTCGGCAATATTTCTTCTATGAACCCTCCCGCTGCGGAAGTCCGGAATCTGTACAAATCCTTCGGCGATTTGTCCGTACTGAAAGACGTCTCCTTCTCCCTCAGGGAGGGAGAAGTCGTCTCCGTCATCGGGCCCAGCGGCTCGGGCAAGAGTACCCTCGCCCGGTGCATCTGCCGGCTTGAGGAGATCAACAGCGGCGAGATCTATCTCTATGGGGACAGGATCGACAACGGAAGGCATTCCAACCGTGATATCGCCCATCTCGTAGGGATGATATTTCAGCAGTTCAACCTTTTTCCCCACCTCTCGGTTCTTGAGAACCTGGTACTGAGTCCCATCCGCATCCTCGGCCTCTCCCGAAAGGACGCCGAGGAAAAGGGCGTGGCCCTTCTCCGGCGGGTCGGCCTTGAGGAAAAGAGAAACTCCCGGCCACGGGAACTCTCGGGCGGCCAGTGTCAGCGGGTAGCCATCGCCCGGGCCCTTTCAATGAACCCGAAGATAATGCTCTTCGACGAGCCGACGAGCGCCCTCGACCCCGAACTGGTGGGGGAAGTTCTCGACGTCATCGCCGATCTCGCCGATTCGGGGATGACCATGATGATCATAACCCATGAGATGATGTTCGCCAAAGAGGTCTCCAACCGGGTGCTCTTCATGGACGAGGGGAAGATTGTGGAGGAAGGCACTCCCGTGGAGATCTTCTCATGCCCCCGTCTGCCGAGGACACAGCTTTTCCTTCAGAGGATGCTCGTTCACTTCGGCAGGGAACTTACGGAAGCCGACGGAAAGGAGGGGTGCGACCGTGTCCCTTGATTTCTCTGCCGTCTCTCCCTATATCCCCATGCTTCTGGCCGGCGCGAAGATGACCATCCAGGCCTCGGTTCTCTCCGTCCTCCTGGGTTCCCTTCTCGGGACCTTCATCGGCGCCCTGAGGGTCGTCCCCTTCGCCCCCCTACGCTATATCGCCGCGGGCTATATTTATATCATCCGGGGAACTCCCCTGCTGATTCAGCTCTTTTTAATCTACTTCGGACTCCCCTCCCTGGGGCTGAACCTTCCCGCCTTCGCCGCCGGGATTATCGGGCTTTCCATCAACTCCTCGGGGTATGTGGGGGAGATCGTCCGGGGGGGCATCGAGGCGGTTCCCAAGGGACAGTGGGAGGCATCGAAGGTCCTGGGGCTCTCCTATGTGAAGACCATGCGCTTCATTATCCTCCCCCAGGCCATTCGGAACATGCTGCCCGCCATAGGAAATGAATTCGTCACCCTTATCAAGGAATCGTCCCTTCTCTCAACCCTCGCCATCACGGAACTGACCATGGTGGGACAGCAGGTCCGCAGCGTCACCTACGCATCCTTCGAAACGTTCATCCTGGTGGGGATCGTCTACCTCATCATGACAAGCAGCACGAGCTTTCTTCTGCAGTACGTGGAAAACAAATGGAAGGTCGCCTGATGAGGGGACAGACCTCTCCTTGAGAAAAAAGCCGGGACCCCTGGGGGTCCCGGCTTTTTTTTACTTATCCCTGGCGGCTCAGGGAACCCTGGCCGCGAAAGCGATTTCTCTCCTTCTCAGCCTCAAGCCCGTCGAGATACCCCCAGGAAGCGGTGACGATCTCGCGGATGGAGAGCTTCCGCCGCTCCCGCATTTCGTTCCAGAGGGGGATGGGAAGGAACATCCATATCCGGAAGGCCGTCTCGGGCCCCTCTCCTCCGTAGTCGGAGAGGATGAGATATCCGGCCTTGCTGTACAGGACCACCGGACGGGAGGTCTGGGAGTTCATCCGCTGAAGATCGTCCAGAGAGAAGGACAACCCCTCCATCTCGTCTATGGCCTGCCTGCCCGGCAGATCGGTGAGGGAAAACCAGATCCGCGGAGGGGGCGTTCCGCCGTCGAAGACATCATAGGCAGCCTTGAGCCAGGTCTTGATCCTGGAGACGGCCTCATAATCGTTCCGGTAGAGGGCGAGGCGGATCGCCCAGTAGGGAATGCGGAGATAGGGGAGCTTCTCAAGGGACTCAAGCATAGCCCCCTCATTATTGATGAATTCCTCGTCGGAAAGGGCGTGATTCTCCCGGACAAGCCCCCTCAGGATAAGGGCGGCAGGCATATGCTCACCCGGTGCGGGGATCTGACTGAGAAGGTGAGACCGCAGCTCTCCCGTGAGTACCCCCGACAGAAGGACTTTCTCCTTCTCGCCGAGGAGGATGGAGAGGGGTTTGCCGTCATAGAGAAAAATCTCCCTTTCTTCATTGGCTCCCAGCTTTCCGAAGGTCCATCGTTCCGTGGTTTTCATCTGGGACGTTCCTGCAATGTATCTGTTGTAGGGAAGAAGGAGAAGGACTTTCGGCAAGGGGAGCTCCGGCAGCCCGGAGACGGTCATTTCATCGGGCAGCCTGACCATGGTTCCGTTGGACATAAGCTCGAATATCATGAAAATCCCCCCTTTCGTTTGTATAATAGTACCACCAATTCCCCGGGCCTTCAAGGCAGGAAATGCTCATTCAGAATAGAGGGCATCCTTTTATTTCCATCGCCGGTGAAACCAGAGCCACTGTTCCGGGGATATCCGCACCATCTTTTCAATGGCCTCGTTCATCCTCAGGGTGTTCTCCCGGAGGATATCCCCTCTATCCCCTTCCGTCCTCAGGGGAAGAGGGGGGGAGATGATCACCCTGTGGCGGAAGGGGGCGATCCGGTAGGAGACTACCGGGACCACCGGAACACCGGCAAGGTGGGCCATGGCGGCGGGACCGGCGGCGGTGAAACAGGAGCGGCCGAAGAAAGGCCCCTGAATTCCCGATGAATTCCAGGCCTGATCCGGAAGGAGTCCGAGGAATCCGCCCCCCTTCGCGAAGCGGACGGCCTCCTTCATGATGAAATGCTTCTCGAAGGTCCCCACTCCGGACCGGCGGCGGTAGTCTTCAATGAGTTCGGCCAGTTCAGGATCATCGGGGTTCCGCACCACCGCCGTCAGGGGGTACCCCGACTGGGCAAGCCAGGCCGCAAGGAGCTCCCAGTTGCCCACATGGCCTGCAAGGATGATGCACCCTTTGCCGGCGGCCTTCAGTTCGTCCAGGATATCCTTCCCCTCGGCGGAGATGACCCAGGAGAGGACTTCCTCAGGGCGGGAGACGAGGGAAAGATATTCCGCCACCATCCAGGAGAGGTGGCCGTAGCATTTGCGGACTGTTTCCCTCCGCCATTTTTCGTCCGACTCGGGGTAGGCCTGCCGGAGATTTTCAAGGGCGACATTTTTTCTGGGGGCAATGCACCTCAGCCCGCCGGAGAAAAAAGCCGCCACCATATCTGCCCGCCATCCCGGCCGGACAAACCGGCGGAAGAGTTCGAGAAGTGCCCCCTTTCCCCTCATTCATCCTTCCCCGAAAGAGTCCGGTAGAGGCTCTGGAGCTTTCCGGCCCCTCTCGAGGGGGGGAACTGCTCCATGCCGTATCTTCTCGCGGCTGCGGCGGCATTTCTTCCCGCCTCCCCCGCCAGCAGGCGCAGGGCGGAAAGTACCCCTTCCCTGTCCTTTGACGGAGGAAGGCGGATATACCCTTCCTTTCCGAGGATCTCGTCGAAGAGGGGCGAGGGGGCCGCCGCGGCGGGAATGCCCATGAGGGCTCCGTGAGCTGCGAGGAGTGCGGAGGAAAGGCCTGCCCGGGGAAGAAGAAGAAAGGCGTTTCCCGACGGGGGGAGTTTCCCCCCCCTGGAATCCTCTTCCGTAATCTGAAGGGTGCCGGAAAGCTCTCCCGCTGCGCCTCCGAAGAGCTTCCGATCTTCCCATGTCCCTTGGAAGAGGACAAAGAGAGGGGGAGCGTCTTCATTTTCCGGGGCGGCTCCGTCCTCGATCCAGTGTATTTTGACATCGAAAGTCGGGGGGATATAGGTCTCTCCGGCGCTGCAGAGGGAGGCAGCCAGACGGGTGGGGTGCCCCTTCCACTCGCAGACGCCGTCAAAGCGGGTATGAACCGTCCTGGCCCTGATGCGGAGGAAGTTCCACCAGAAGGGAGGCTCTCCCCAGAGATGCCACAGGGCACCCCTCGTTCCGATAAGGACGGTCCGTTCAACAAGGGTCAGGGAGTTCCAGGACAGGAGGTCGGGAATTCCCAGGTTCTCCCCTCCCCCTCCCGAAAAACACCGGAGAGGGAGCCCCTCCTTCAGAAGGGCCCGGGCGAGAGCCCCTGCGACAGCGGACTCCCAGGGACGAAGGGATTCCCCGATATACCAGAAGCATTCTCCGGTGCTCAAAAGTTTTTCCTCCTTTATGCCGGGCTATTTGAAATCGACAAGGTAAAATCTCTTTTTGCCGAGGCGCAGAAAGAGATACCGTCCTCCGAGGAGGTCTTCTTCCGTGATCATCCTGTCCTCCCCGGCGATCCTTTCGCCGTTGAGATTCAGTCCGCCCCCCTTTATGAGACGGCGCCCCTCACTCTTCGACGGGCAGGCCTCTGACGCGGCGAGCATGTCAATAAGGGGCAGAGGGAAGGCCCTCTCGCCATGCCCCGTGGGGACCTCTTCCGCAAGGGCCGCGATCATCTCCGGCGAGAGTTCCCTGAGATCGAAGGCCTCGCCGAAGAGGATGGAGCTCACCTTCTTTACTGTTTCGGCAGTTTCTTCCCCGTGGACAAGGGCAGTAACCTCCCGGGCCAGGCGGCCCTGGGCCTCCCGCCGTTCGGGGGCTTTCCGGGAGAGCTCCATGATCTCTTCAATCTCCTCCAGGGGAAGGAAGGTGAAGAGTTTGAGCAGCTTCTCCACGGCTGAGTCCTCCACGTTCATCCAGAACTGGTAGAAACGGTAGGGGGAGGTCCTCGCCGGATCCAGCCAGACGGCCCCGTCCTCGGTCTTGCCGAATTTCGTCCCCGATGAGGTGAGAAGAAGGGGCTGGGTGGCACCGAAGGCCTCTCCGCCGGTTTTTTTCCGGACAAGCTCCACCCCCGAGAGGATGTTCCCCTGCTGGTCGTTCCCGCCCATCTGGAGCCTGCAGTTGCAGGCCGAGAAGAGATGAAGAAAGTCATAGGCCTGAAGGAGAACATAGGAGAACTCCGTATAGGAGATGCTCTTCTCCGGGTCGTCCAGGCGGCTTTTCACATATTCCCGGGAGATCATGGCGTTGATGGAAAAATGCTTCCCCACATCCCGCAGCACTTCGAGAAAGGTCAGATGGGCCAGCCAGTCGTAGTTGTTGATCATAAGGGCGGAGTTCTCGCCGCAGTCGAAGTCCAGAAAGTGGGCGAGCTGCTTTTTTACCCCCTCCATATTCTCCCGGACCTTCTCGTCAGTGAGGAGGTTCCGCTCCTTGCTCTTGCCCGAGGGGTCTCCGATGAGTCCCGTCCCTCCCCCCGCAAGGGGGATGGGTCGGTGGCCGCAGCGCTGCAGCCATGACAGGGCCATGATGGGGATGAGATGCCCCACATGGAGGCTGTCGGCCGTGGGATCGAACCCCACGTATCCGGTGACCATTTCCCTCCGGAAAAGATCTCCCAGTTCTTTTTCATTGCTGCACCATTCGATATGTCCCCGGTCTTTGAGAATTTTCAAAGCGTCTTCGTACATGAATTTCCCTCCTGAATCGGTCATCGTTTCATATTTTTCCATCACTGGGGGTTCTTCCCCGCCGGTGTTCGCTTCTCCGGAGAGGGCAGGTTTTCCCATTCAATCATTCCCCTTTCGGGGGTGAAGACCACTGCCGTAACCTTCCCCAGGCGGCTGAGCTCTGCTGCCGCGTCGGTCATCTCCCTGAGGTCCACCCCCACGGAACGCCCGAAGCTCTCCACGGATTTACCCACCCGGGCGATGTTCTGAAGGGCGGCGCCGAAACGGGGAGTGTCAAGATACATCCAGAACAAGGCCCCTCCTGTCTCTTTGAGGGCAGGTATATACTCGGTAATGTGACTCAGGCGGTCGGGGCGGAGGGATTCCCCGTCGAGGATGCCCATCCAGACCATGTCGGGCCGGGCCGCCCCAAGGAGTGAAAAGGGTATGGATGCCGTCCCTCCCGAAGAAAAACCCTCAAGGGGTTCTACCGAGGGGACGAGAAGCCCCCATTCCTGGTTCCAGAAAGAGGAGACAAAGGCCATCCCCTCCTCCCCCCTGTCGGGGAGCTGAAGAAAAAGCCCGGGAAGGGAGAAGACGAAGAGCTTGCTGCTCCCCCCCAGAGAGACCGTGAGGGGGCCTGAAAGAAGGTCTTCCATCCGGTCCTGTATTCCGATCTTTCCCGCCCAGCCTTTGAGCTCTTTGATCCCGATTCTCCGGGCGACACCTTCGGGGATGTTCGCTCCGAACCCCGCAAGAAAGGGGTCCGGGGTGACGAAACGGTCCTCCCAGGAGACGGGGCGGAGGGTTTTGTACATACGGGGGGGAAGGAGGGCGTCGAGGCCCCCGATCACCCATTTCATTCTGCCCCCCTTCTCGTCCTCCCGCCAGGCTCCGGCAAACTCAAGCTGCACTGGGTTGACGGCAATTCCCCGGGAGAGGGCCATCCTTGAGACAAGCCCGCCGTCCCGGACGAGGAAGTGGTTCGGCCACGGTTCTTCCGTCTTCCGGGAGAAGGTTATCCCTCCGCTCTTTTTTTCGAGCAGCCCTCGCATGACCAGGTCATTTTCAGCGGAAGAGGCGATGAGGACGATTCCGCCGTCCACGGAAAGAGTCAGAGGAAAGGGTGAGAAGGGGCCCTTCAGAAGGAAAAGAGGCCCCTCCTGTCTTTCGAGGACCAGGGAGGGAGATCTGTCCTTCCACAGGGGAGGTATCTTGCCGGCGGAGAGGCTCTTGAGAATATCCCGGGGGTACTTGGCGGTGAGAAAAAGCTGAAGTCCCTTTTCATCCCGAAAGACAAGAACTGCCGCTTCCCGGGCCGACTGAAGGACGGGAGAAAGGCTCTCAAGGCTTTTCAGAAAGGGGCGGATCTCGAGTCTTTCCTCCGCTGGAATCGGCGGAAGGGAGAAGGAGAGACTTTTTCCCTCTCCCTCCATGTAGAGACTTGGGGCAGACTCAGGAGGGGGCGGAATGGCCCCCGAAAGCCGCCGGATCTCCGGTTCCCTTCCCATGAAGATGAGGGCCAGGGCGAGGAGGGCGAAGCCGGAGAGAAAAGCCCCCCAAAAGACCAATCCTTTGCGCATGAATTTTTCCTCCACTCCGCTCCAGGAAGGGGTTTCAGCTCTCCCTGGAGATCATTTTCTTTGCAGTCTCGAGCAGAACCTTGCTTGACTGCAGCAGGAACAGGACTTTTTCGCCCTCCGCCCGGTCCGATTGCCCTTCGAGGTCTGAGGCAAGGGTGCGGATATCCCCCGTGAGGGAGAGAAGTTCATCCCGGGAGGCCTTCCCGGAGGGACGGAGCTCCAGTATATGATCGGGCAGGCCGTTCGGCTGAAGGGGGATCTCCTCTCCCGCGGTGGGTACGGCGGATTTCATCCCCTCTTTCCGCAAAGTCTCGGAAAAGGCGAGGGAGGATTCAGGCTCGCCATGGGTAATGAGGAAAAGGGGGTTGGTGGTGAAGTTCTTCGCCCACGCGAGGAGGTCATCCCGATCTCCGTGGGCGGAGAAGCCGTTGATGGTATGGATGCCGGCCTTGACGGCCACCTCTTCTCCCGCAATCTTCACTGACTTTTCCCCCTCGACGATCCGCCGTCCGAGGGTTCCCTCGGCCTGGTACCCTACGAAGATCACCTGGTTATCGGGATTCCAGATCCCGTTTTTCAGGTGATGGACGATCCGGCCTCCGTTGACCATGCCGCTGCCGGCGATGACCACCGCCCGCTTCACACTGTTTACAGCCTTGGAGTCCTCAACGGAGGTGACGTATTTGAGGTTTTCCGGAGCGAAGGGATCCTTTCCCTCGCTGACGTACTGCTGTATTTTAGAGGAAAAAAGATTCAGGTGGTCCCGGTAGATCTCCGTGGCCTTCACTCCCATGGGAGAGTCGAAGTAGATGGGGACACGGCCGTCCAGCTCTCCCTCGTCCTGAAGCAGGGAGAGCTCATAGAGGATACGCTGGGCCCTGTCCACGACGAAGCTTGGTATGAAGACCTTTGCTCCCGACTTCAGGGCTTTTTTCAGGACCTCCCGGAATTCCTCCCGACTCTCTTCATTTGTCTTGTGGAGGCGGTCGCCGTAGGTGGACTCCATGACGACGTAGTCGGCATCGGAAATGACTGCGGGGTTCCGCTCCATGACCGTCGCCTGGGGTCCGAGGTCGCCGCTGAAGACGATTTTTACCTTTTTGCCCTCCTCTTCAAGCCATACCTCGAGAATCGCGCTGCCGAGGATGTGTCCCGCGTCCCGGAAACGGACGGAGACGCCGGGAGCCACAGTGAGGACGTCATCATAGCTCGCCGCGGCGAGGTGTTTGATGGCGGAATCCACGTCTTCCCTCGAATAGAGGGGCTCCACGGGAGGGAGGCCTCTGCGGGCATTTTTCCTGGTCCGCCACTCCGCCTCCTCCTTCATGAGATGGGCTGAGTCATACCAGAGGACTTTTACGAGTTCTATGCTCGGGAGGGTACTCCAGGCCTTTCCCTTGAAACCCTCCTTCACGAGAAGGGGGATGCGCCCCGAGTGGTCCATGTGGGCATGGGTATAGAGTACGGCGCTGAGGCTTCCGGGGGTGAAGGGAAAGGGCGTCCGGTTTTTCCTGTCGTCGTCCTTCCCCTGAAAAATTCCGCAGTCCACGAGAACCCTCGATGAACCGCATTCCAGAAGGTAGCTTGAACCCGTCACTTCTCCTGCAGCGCCTATTACTTTCATTCTCATTCAGTCTGGTCCCCTTTCAGTGATGGAAGGTATGGCTTCATTCAGATAGGGTTCACAGGGGCATCTCTTCTTCCGTCTCGGGAATGATGCAGCGGACGAGGGTCCCCTCTCCCGGTACGGAGGTTACTTCGAGCTTTCCGCCGATGAGCATCATACGCTCGAGCATGTTCGCAAGCCCCCGGTGCCCCGATATCCTGAGGGTTTCATAGTTCATGGAGGGGTCAAATCCCCTGCCGTTATCCTCAAATTCAAAGAGGATTGAGCCGCCCCTGCGGAATATGTGTCCCTCCATGGCCGTTGCCTTGCCGTGGCGAACCGCATTCGAGACCCCCTCCTGAAAGATCCTGAAGAGGGAGAGGAGCTTTTCGTGGCTCAGCTCCACCGAATCGTCCACCTCCATGGTGATGGGGATATTGTAATGGCGGGAGAGCCTGTTCGCCAGCCCCGACATGGCCTGTTCGAGGCCGAGGTCGATCCAGGGAGGGGACAATTCATCGCACATCTCCCGGAGCTCCCGCACGACCAGCTGGGCGGTCTCTTCAGCAAGGGCGAGGTGCCGCCGGGTCTCCTCTTCTCCGCCGGCCATCCTGGAGAGGCGGACCTGCTGAATCATGGCCGTAACGTTCTGGATCGGGCCGTCATGGAGCTCCCGGGCGATCCTGGATTTTTCCCCCTCCTGAACCCGGACGATGTCGTTCACGTAGCGGTTGCGGAGGGCAGTCCGCTCCACCGCTCCCCGGGCAAGCTTGGAGAGAACCCGCCTCAGGCTTCCGATCTCCCCCACCGCAAGGGGCTCGGCCGACGAGGGGAGGTCCTTTCCCCACCGGAGAATTTCGATCTCCGCCACGAGTTCCCTCAGAGGGACGATGAGCCACGTCCAGAGGGCCCACAGGGCCAGGAGGATTCCCACGGACATGAAGAGGGCGAGAAGGGTCCATAACCTCCCGACCCGGACGAGGGGGCCGAGAAGCTGGTCCCACGCCACGGCCGCCACGACAAACCGGTCCCCCCCGCTTACGGGGTAGACGGCGATGGTGTAGAGATCCCCCTCCTCATTCTTGACCTCCACCGCCCTCCCGAGGGGAAGATCGGGGCGCCAGATCTGGGCCAGGTTGCTCCCCCCCGGAGAGGAGAAAAGAACCCGTCCGTCCGTGGCGACAAGGGCGACCCAGCCCGGCAGGGAGGGTCCCCAGGTAAATACCCGGAAACTGCGGATCTCGAGGCTTGTCAGATCGCTTCCCCCCCACCGCCGCGCCTCTATTCCGGCGAGGCGGGTGGCCAGGTTTTCCGCCATGTCCTGGACGTAGGAACGGGCCACGGATTCCATGGCCCATTCATGGTGGAGCAGTCCGATTCCCGAGACTATGAGCACCGCGAAGGCCGGAAGGAGGATGGCGAAGATGAGGATGAGGAGAAGGTGGCGCCTCATTCAATGAGCTCCTCCAGGGTGACCACGCCGTATTTCAGGGCGAGGAGCAGGGCTTCCGTCTTATTCTTCGCACCGAGCTTGTCGTAGATTGAGGCAAGGTGGGTTTGCACCGTCCGCTCGCTGATGAAGAGCTGCACCGCCACCTCCTTGCTCGAAAACCCCTTGGAGGCGAGGATCAGCACCTCCCGTTCCCTTGCGGAGAGGGCTTCGGGGGCAAAGTCCCGGTCCCCCACGGCCGAGGCCACTTCGGAGTCGAGATAAAAGCCCCCCTTGGCCACGGTGCCGATGGCCCGGGTAATCTCCTCCGGCGTAGCGGTCTTGAGGATGAACCCCCGGGCTCCCGCCCGCAGGGAGGCCAGAACGTACTGCTGGGCGTCATAGGAGGTCAGCATGATCACCGCGACCGGAAGGGAAGACTCCTTCACCCTTCTGGCGACGGCCACTCCGTCCTCTCCGGGCATCCGGATGTCGAGAAGGGCCACCTCGGGCTTCAGCTCCGAGATGAGCTTCCACGCGGATAATCCGTCCTCCGCTTCTCCTACGAGCTCTACGGAACTCTCCTGGGCAAGGTAGGCGGATATTCCCGCCCTTGTCAGGGGGTGGTCGTCGGCAAGCACTACGCGTATGGGCATATGGATCGCTCCTTTCATGGGGTGAAAAGATCCTTATTTTTCAGGTTCTTATGGTATCAGCCCTTCAGGGACGGGTAATCGGCAAAGATGCCTGTTCTCTTCTGCGACAGGGGAATTTACGCGCCCCCTCCCAGACCGAGTTCCCCCTCGATGGGTCTGAGGGCGAGGATGACCCATTCGATGACCCTGTCGAGGGGAAGGGGGATCATCTCCGCCCCCTGCACGATGATCTCCCGGTTTACCCCCCGGGCGAAGGCCTTGTCCTTCCATTTCTTCTTCACGCTCTTCACCTCGAGATCCGCAAGGGAGCGGCTCGGACGGACGAGGGCGGCCGTTATGATGAGGCCGGTGAGTTCGTCCACGGTGAAGAGCACTTTTTCCATATCGCTCTCGGGCTTCACATCCGAACAGATGGACCATCCGTGGGCGAGGACTGCCCGGGAGAGCTCCGGGGGGTACCCTTCCTCCTCAAGCCACTTCGCCCCCTGATGGGTATGGAGCTCGGGGGTCTCCTGGGTTGTCTCCCAGTCTATGTCGTGAAGAAGGCCCGCCATGCTCCACTTCTCCACATCTCCGTCCATCCTTTCGGCGAAGTATGCCATGGCCGCTTCCACCGCCAGGGCATGCTTTATATGGCTTTCGTCCTTATTATATTTTCGAAGCAGTGCCAGAGCGTCTTCCCGTGTCTTTTCCATTTTGTGCCCTCCTGATTTATTTTTCCGCCGGCCGAAAGAGGCCCTCCAGAAGAGGGGCCACAGAGGCAAAGACCTCCCCGCTCAGACGATCGGTCTGGACTGACCCGTCCGCGCGCATCTGCCTGGCGAGATCGTCCGGGTAGGGGTGAACATAGACCACCCGGCGAATTCCGGCGTTGATTATAGCCTTGGTGCAGAAGGAACAGGGTTCATGGGTGCAGTATATGGTCCCCCCGGCCGTGGCGGTGCCCACGGATGCCGCCTGGACGATGGCGTTGAGCTCCGCATGGGACCCCCGGCAGATTTCGTGCCGCTCCCCCGACGGAATGTTGAGGAGAGTGCGGAGGCAGCCGGCATCGGCGCAATGGGGAAGGCCCCTGGGGGCGCCGTTGTACCCCGTGCTGATGATGTGGCTGTTCAAAACGATGACCGCTCCCACCTGGCGGCGGGTACAGGTGCTTCTCGATGCGGCGACTCCGGCCATCATCATGAAATAGGTATCCCATTCAGGTCTTCGGATAATTTTGCCCCTCCTTCGGCTGCAGCGTGCTTCCGATTATAGCATTGTCGGCAGAAGTTCCGGGGAGCACCTCCTGGAAGAGCGCAATTGAGAAGAGTATGATACTCTTTATGGTGGCTGATTTTATGGTGGCTGATTTTCCGGCCGTTTTCATCTCTCCTTTGAAAGGAGCCTTCATGGGATTATTTCGCGGTGATTCCCTTAAAGTACTCTCCTGGTGCGGGTACGACGTGGGCAACTCCGGCTTCGCCACCACCATCATGGCCGCCATATACCCTGTCTATTTCCGGGAGGTCGCCGCCCATGGCCTTGCCCCCAATCTCCCCATGGCCTACTGGGCCTACGCCTCGGCCCTTTCGCTCTTTCTGAGCGCCTTTTTTGCCCCCATCCTCGGCGCGACGGCAGACCTCAAGGGATCGAAAAAAAAGATGCTTGCCCTATTCACCGCCCTCGGCGTGACCTCCACAGCCCTGATGGCCCTGGTGGGGCCGGGAGACTGGGTTCTGGCCCTTCTGCTGATGATGGGCGGAACGATAGGTTTTTCCGCCTCCATGATCTTCTACGATGCCCTCCTTCCCTCCCTCGTCCCCCCCGACCGGGTCCCGGCCGTCTCCTCCCAGGGGTATGCCCTCGGTTACCTCGGCGGAGGGGTTCTTCTGGCCCTCAACCTCCTCTTTCTCCGGGCCTTTCCCGGAACAGCCGGAGCGCGCCTCTCCTTTCTCTCCGTCGCCCTCTGGTGGACTCTCTTCTCCATCCCTCTTTTTCTGAACGTTCCTGAACCGGCGGCGGAACCGGAGGGAAAACTTTTACGGGGGTGGAACCTCTTCCGGGAGGGAATTCGCCGCCTTCTCAAAACCTTCGGGGAAATCCGGACCCACAGAAACGCCTTTCTCTTTCTTCTCGCCTTCTGGATGTACAACGACGGCATCGGCACCATCATCAAAATGGCGGCCATCTACGGCTCGGCCCTCGGAATACCCATGGCCCATCTTGTGGGGTCCCTCCTTGTGACGCAGTTCGTGGGGATCCCCTTTTCCCTGGCCTTCGGCTCCCTCGCAACCCGGATCGGAAGCAAGAATGCCATTCTCACCGGGCTCTCCTTCTATGTCTGCATTACCTTTGCCGCTATCTTCGTCTCGAAAATATGGCACTTCTGGGCCCTTGCCATCGCCGTGGGCATGGTGCAGGGGGGGACCCAGGCGATCAGCAGGAGTTTTTTCGCCTCCATGATCCCCCCAGGGCAAAACGCCGAATTCTTCGGTTTTTACGACATCTCGAGCAAGTTTTCAGGGATCATCGGTCCGGCGGTTTTCGGAATCGTCACCCAGGTCACCGGGTCAAGCAAACTGGCCATCGCCGTGCTGTCCTACACCTTCATCCTGGGTATTCTCATTCTGAGGAAAGTGCGGATTTGAAGTGATTGAAGAGGAGCGGACGAAGGGGTCCGCAGAAAGGAAGGGATGGCCGTGTATTTGTTTCTTGTAATCTCCACAGGAGGAACAATCGCATCCCGCCAGGGAAAGGACGGACTCGCCCCATCCCTTCCGGGGACGGAACTGCTTTCCTATGTTCCGGAAATTCATCGCTTCGGAAAGATATCAATTATCGATCTCTTTTCCAAGGACAGCTCAAATATGTCCCCCGAGGACTGGAGGAGCATGGCCTTCTGCCTTCTTGCCGAGGAGGACCGCTACGACGGCTTTCTCATCCTCCACGGAACGGACACCATGGCCTACTCGTCATCGGCCCTCTCCTTTATGCTTCCCGGATACTCAAAGCCTGTGGTGATCACCGGATCGATGGTCCCCATGGGGGAGCCGGGGGGAGACGGAGAGGACAATATCTTCGCCGGGTTCATGTTTCTCACGGCCATGGCGGACAGGGGGCAGCGGGGGATCTCCATCGCCTTTCACAACCGACTGATCCACGGCCCCCGGGCTCAGAAGGTCCTCAGCCATGATTCCACTGCCTTCTCGAGCATAAACTACCCCGAACTGGGGCATCTCGTGGAGGGGAGGGCCGAACTGGGCCGCCGACCCCTTCTGGAGAAAACCTACCCCGTGGACGTGAGCGCCCTGGCCCTTGAGCCCTCCATATTTCTTCTTACCCTCTTCCCCGGATTCCGGGCCCGCTACCTCGACCACATAGTGGATGCCTCGCCAAGGGCCATCGTCCTTGAGGCCCTGGGCCTCGGCGGAGTCCCCTATCTGGGAGAGAGCCTCCTCCCCCCCATCGCCCGATGCAGGGAGAAGAATATCCCCGTGGTCATCACTACCCAGTGCGTCTACGGCGGGGTCGATCTGAGCGTCTACGAGGTGGGGAGAAAGACCATCGAACTCGGGGCCATATCGGGGCATGACATGACCCGGGAGGCTATCATCGCGAAGCTCATGATCCTTCTTCCCGCAGTGGGCACCGATGAAATCGAGAGGATGCTCCAAAGCAATTTCTGCGACGAAATTACCCCGGAAGGCTAGGGGAAAATCAGGTTGAACAGCCTGTCGGCGGATCTTTGATCCACGGAAAGCAGCTTTTCATACTGAGAGAGGGCCGAAGGACGGTCACCCAGTTCCACATAACATACTCCGAGGTCATAGAGAAGGGGGGCCCTTTCCGGCCCGAACCGGAGCCCCTGCTTCAAGAGATCCGCCGCCTCCTCGAACCGTCCCGCTATCCGGTAGGCTCTTCCCAGTGCGCCGTATCCGTCGGGACTCTGGGGGGCGGCACCGATGGCAGCCCGGGCCGCACCGAAGGATTCATCCCACGCCTCAAGGTGCGCCAGGCTCTCGCTGAGCCCTCCCCACCCCTCAAGAGAGCCGGGGTTTGTGCCCAGATACCGCCGATACCACTCCACCGATTTCCGGTATTCCCCGAGGGAACGATGGGCATGGGCCCTTTCTATGATGGCTTCGGGAAATCCGGGGCTTTCCTCAAGAATCGCCTTCGCGACGGACAGAGCCTTGCCGTACTCCCCCCGCCGGTTGTATTCCCGGGCAAGGGCAGCCTGGGCGGAGAGGTCCCCGGGGTTGCCCTCCGCATTCCGGACGATATCTCCGAAGGTATGCCCCGAAGCGAAGGCACCCTCCGGGGGAAGCAGGAAAATCACCCCTGCAATAAGGATACAGGCCAGTCCAACAGTGATCCCTTTGGTTGCTTTCATTCTTCCTGTCCCTCCAGACATTTTTGAATAAGGACCTTTTCATCCATCTCCTGGCGTATTCCGTACCGGGTCAGAACAAAATCAAACTTCAGGGGGTCGGACGGAAGAACCGCCCGAAAGGCGGCCGTGGCCTCCAGGGCCGCCTTGAGATCAGGCTGCCTCCGGGAGGTGAGGCCGAGGACGGAGCAGATGCGGAACATATGCACGTCCAGGGGGAGGATGAGATCCGCCGGACTCAGAAGAGTCCACCCTCCGGGATCGACGGCGTCCCGGCGCACCATCCATTTGAGAAAGAGAAAGAGGCGTTTACAGGCGCTCCCTCCGGCCGGAGAGGGGAGAAGAAAGGTCCTCCTGATTCCGGCTTTCAAACGAAGCTCCTCGGAGAAGAGGGAAAGGGCCTGCACAAGATCCTGTGTCTCCGCCACATATCGTGAAAGGAACTTTTCGATGCTTCCATACTCCCCGAGGATATCCCCGAGGGCGGCGAGCAGCCCCCCCATCTCCTCTCCGGTAGTGAAGCGATGGCGAAAGGAGGAGCAGAGGGAGCGGAGACGGGCCGGAGAGGCCCCCCTGAGGAATTCGGCAGGGGAAGGCCCGAGGGATGCCAGAAGAGAGGAAGCGCTCTTCACGATCTGGGCGACCCTGCCGTAGGCAAGGGAAGAGGCTATGAAAGCCGCAGTCTCCCTGTCCTCTGGCGCCTCATAGGGAAGGACGAGTTCAAGGGGATCGGGAGAGATCCATTCCCGCCGGTTCCACCTGCTGTATGTCTCCTCCAGCATGGGAAGAAGGGCCGGTAGCCTTCCTGCCGGCGGAAGGACATGAGTACACAGCCCCGGGGACCCCCCGTCCTGCCGGTGGGTGACGATCTCCGAGTCTTTGTCGCACCGGGGTGAAAAAGCCCTCACTTCACTTTGTTGAAGATGGAGGAAGGGGCGTTCTCCGGAGACTTCCCCTTTTTCACCTGATGATAGTGGGCATAGGTGAGGGGGGTTCCCTCCTTGAGGAGCCGGGCCTCTTCCACTTCCCCCACGAAAAGCTTGTGGGTGAAGACCTCCTGGACGGATATCACCCTGAGCTCTATGGCCGCAAGGGAATAATCCGTAACCACCGGCAGGCCTTCATCCACCTCGTAGGTGCACTTGCCGAACTTGTCGAAATCACGGCCGCAATGAAAGCCGAAGAGACCGATGAACTTCAGGGGAACAGCCTCTTCCAGGACGGAGATGGAAAATCTTCCGCTTTTTTCCACAAGCTCAGTCGTGTAGTTTTCTTTATGACGGCAGGCGGCAAGGCAGATGGGGTCAGAGGTAAGCTGCATAAGGGCATTGATGATCTGCCCGTTATAGGTGTTTTCATATCCTGTGCTGAGAATATAGACGCCGTAGCTAAGAGTGAAGAGCGCTCTCGGATCGATGGAAGAATCCATGGTGTCTCCTCCTTCAGGGTATAGGCAAAAGGGCAGGAGTCTGAAGACCCCTGCCCCTATTTTCAGTTTTCACTTCTTCTGCCGGCCTGCCTCAGTCAGCTTCCCGCTGGCCCAGTTCACGATCGAGCATGTAGATCCCATGTCTGCCCTCGCCGATCATCTCGAGCTTTTTGACGATTTCGTCGGCATTGGCCTCTTCTTCCACCTGCTCTGTGACGAACCACTGGAGAAAGACCTGGCTCGCGAAATCCTTCTCGGAAAGGGCGATCTCCATGAGATCGTTAATCCGCTTTGTGACGTACTGTTCGTGCTCATAGGCTCCCCTGAAGATCTCAAGGGGGGAATTCCACTCGCTCTGGGGAGTCTCGATCGCCTTATATACGACCCGTCCGCCCCGCTCGCCGATGAAATCGACGAACTTCATGGCGTGCTCCATCTCCTCCTGGGCCTGAAGTCTCATCCACCGGGCCATGCCCTTCATGGTCGCATCTTCGAGATGAGCCGACATGGCAAGGTACAGGTACGAGGAGAAAAGCTCGGCGTTGATCTGATCGTTAAAGGCATCCTGCATTTTTTTGCTCAGCATTCTTAAAGGTCCACCTTCCATAAATTGTGTATGTTGCAGTATTCTCTGCTCTTTTTCGGAACAAAGGTATCAAAGACCGCCTCAGGGGCATCACCGGGCTTCAAAAAGACCCGGCAGATTTTGTCGTCCGCCATGATCTCTATGAACTCGATGTAATGCTGCTCCGTCATGGGGTGAGGAATGCTGCCTACCTTCACCTTATTTCCCTCGACAACAGGGACATGCTTCTCGGTCGCGGCTTCCGCGGTCTGTTCCTCAAGAAGCTTCATAGGCTCACCGCAGCACACAAGCTCGCCTTCCCCCACGTGCAGGAGCTCCACTATATTGCCGCACACTTCGCATTTGAATATGTCCAGCTTTTTCATCTTTTTTCCGTCCTCCTTTGCATAGTCTATCCGTTTCATAGGGATATTATAGCATTTATTCTTTTTTTCATCCTCAAAACAGGGACAATGACATAAAAACTGACCGCAGCAGGGAGATGGATTGCCATCAGGGTTTGGGAGAGGAGGTCCGATACAGTACAGAAGAAAGCATCGTTTTGACGAAAGGATGACCTTCAATGAAAGCTTTTCTCCGGCTGACCGGTCTGTACGCATCTGCCGTCCTGTTCTTCCTGTTCGCCCCGCCTCTTTCGGCGTCCTCCTCTCCCCTGCCCCTTTCGAGAATAGTCCTGTTTCCCACGGTAAATCATACGCCCCTCCAAGTATGGGAGAGCAAATACTATCCCGTCAATGTCCTCGAGGAAAGGATGACGGAATACCTGGCATCCCTCCTCCGGAGGCACCCGCTGACGGAGGTTGTCCTTCTCGACGAACAGGGAGCTGTCCTTTGGCTGGCCAACCCCCGCCGGGGGGGAGAATATGCCCTCCAGATGGAGCTTTTCAATGCCCATCTGAGGGAAAGGGAGGTTCTGGGTACCTGGGAACGGGGGGACGTCTCCCTCAGGATGAGGGTCTATGGAGGGGAAAGGGGGGAACTCTCCGATGCACGGGTCGTAAGGGGAAAGGACACCCGCTACACCTTCGATCCGGGAGATGACCGTTTTTATTTTTTTCAGGCTCTCGGGTACCCCGTGATATTCAAAAACGGCCTCGATTTCTTTCGCCTCGCGCCGGAGGAAAAGGGACAGAAGATGAGCCGTCCCACCTGGGACCAATTCTCATCGTCCTCGGGATGGAGCGCCTTTCAGAAGGCCCTTTCAAAGGTCGTTTGCGAGCTGGCCTCCACGCCGGACGGAAAGGCGATCCAGGGGCGGGTTATCGCTCTCCTTCCGGATTCCGGCCGGGAGAGGAATAAATTCATCATCAGCCTCGGAAGAAAGGACGGCCTCCGGAAGGGGGACCACCTCTCCGTTGTGAGGGAAACTCCCTGCCCGACGGCCGATCCGGCGAAACCCGTCGTCATCTTGAAAGAAGTTGCCGCCACGCTGGAGGTTCTCTCCCTTCACCAGGGAGACGCAGTAGCAGCGGTCCTCGGGGAGGACTCACAGCCTCCCGTAGGAATTATGGACATAGTCGAACCGGAGAAGTAAAAACCACTCTTTGAAATCCGCCGCTCCGGAGTCGATGAAGATCTG
>JALHFZ010000062.1 GCA_022837505.1 Synergistaceae bacterium | reverse complement strand
CATCACCGCCACTCTTTGAGCCGATTCGGCCACAATCCCCAGATTATGGGTGATGAGAAGAATGGACATGGTCCGCTCTTTTTTCAGACCCTCCATAAGCTCGAGGATCTGGGCCTGGATTGTGACGTCGAGGGCCGTGGTGGGCTCGTCGGCAATGAGCAGCTCGGGGTTCAGGGAGAGAGCCATGGCAATCATCACCCGCTGGCGCATCCCTCCGCTGAGGCGGTGGGGGTACTCCTTCACCCGCTTTTCGGGGCTCGGAATTCCCACCTTGGCGAGCATCTCCACTGCCCGGTCCCGGGCCTCCCTTCCCGACATCCCTCCGTGGGCCCGGATTCCCTCCACGATCTGCCGCCCGATGGTGTAGACGGGGTTCAGGGAGGTCATGGGCTCCTGGAAGATCATGGAGATGTCCTTCCCCCGGATTTTGCGCATCTCCCGGGGCTTCAGGGAGAGAAGGTTTGTCCCCTTGAAATGGATTTTTCCCGAGACGATCTTGCCGTGGGGGCGGGGGATAAGCCCCATGACCGCAAGGGAGGTCATGGATTTTCCGCTCCCCGACTCCCCCACGAGGCCGAGGGTCTTCCCCGCCTCGAGGGAGAAATCGAGGCCGTTCACCGCGGCAACGGTGCCTTCATAGGTTTTGTAGATCACGCTGAGATCCCGTACTTCCAAAAGGGGTGAGGACATGAAAGAAACCTCCCTACCGGACTACTGGCGCAGCTTGGGATCAAGGGAATCCCGCAGGCCGTCGCCGAAGATGTTCAGGGCGAGCACGACGATGGAGATGGCAAGCCCCGGAAAGAATGTGAGATAGGGAGCGTTCCGCAGGAACTGTCTTCCCGAGCTGAGCATGGAGCCCCATTCCGCCGTGGGGGGTTGAATCCCCAGACCGAGAAAGGAGAGGGCCGCCGCCGAGAGGATCGCCTGGGCAACTCCGAGGGTGCTCTGAACGATGATCGGAGCCATGCAGTTGGGCAGGATGTTCTCGAGGATTATCCGCCTGTCGCTTGCTCCGACCGCCCGGGCCGCCTCCACGTACTCCTGCCCCCGGACGGTGAGGGCCGAAGCCCGGACCACCCGGGCGTACCGGGGAAGCTGGCTTATCCCCACGGCGATCATGAGGTTGAGAAGGCTCGTCCCCAGGACGCCCACGATGGCGATGGCCAGGATGATCTGGGGTATGGCCAGAAGGACGTCCATGCACCGCATGATGAAGTTGTCGAGACGCCCTCCGTAGTACCCGCCGATGGCCCCGAGGATGCCCCCGAAGATGGCGCCGATCCCCACCGCCACGAAGCCGACATAAAGGGAGATCCGGCTGCCGTAGATGATCCGGCTGAGCATATCCCGGCCGAAATTGTCCGTCCCCAGGGGGTGCTCCGACGAGGGGCCCTGGAGGCGCTGGCGGATGTTCGTCTGGTTGGGATCATAGGGGGCAAGGACAGGGGCGAGGATCGCCACGACCACCAGAAGGATGACCACCGACATCCCCGCCACGGCGGCCTTGTTGCGCCGGAGCCGCCGCCACACCTCCCACCAGGGGCTGCGCCGCTTCTCCCGGACGACGGCCGCGTCAAGGGAAAGAGGAAGAACCGTTTTTTCGCCGCTCATACTATTCCCTCCTCCTCTCTTATTTCGCGGCCCTGTACTGGGCCTTGATCCGGGGATCAAGCACAGCATAGAGCAGATCTACCAGAAGGTTCACTATGCCCACGCAGAGGGCGAAGAAGAGAACGCCCCCCTGAACTACGGGGTAATCCTGGGCGCGGATGGCATCAACGATGAGCCGGCCGAGGCCGGGGATGGAGAAGATCGTCTCGGTGATAACCACCCCGCCGAGCTGGTGGCCGAAGTAGAGCCCGGCGATGGTGATGACGGGGATCATCACGTTGCTTAGAATGTGCCGGGTGAGGACGAGACGGTCGGAGATCCCCTTTGCCTTGGCGGTGCGGACGTAATCCTGGCGAATGACCTCGAGCATGCTCGACCGTGTCATCCGGGCAATGACCGCCATGGTCTGAATGCCCAATACGATGGTGGGCATGATGAGGTTCTTCCACGAGTCGAACCCCGACGAGGGAAGAATGGGGATATAGATTGACAGCAGCAGCATGAGCATCAGCCCCACCCAGAAGTTCGGGATGGAGAACCCAACGAGGGCGAAGAAGCTGGCCAGGGCGTCCACCCAGGTATTCTGTTTCAGGGCCGCCAGTATCCCCAGGGGAAGGCCGATGGCGATTGCGAAGATCATCCCGAGGATGGCGAGGGTGAGGGTGACGGGAAAGCGTTCGAGAATCTCGTCTACCACCGGAGCGTTGGTCTTTATGGACCGTCCGAGGTCCCCCTTGAGGGCGTTTGTCAGAAAGATGCCGTATTGAACGTATAAAGGCTTTGTGAGCCCGAGCTGTTCCCTCAGGTTGGTTATCTCCTCCTGAGTGGCGCTGGGGCCGAGCATCACCTCCGCCGGGTCGCCCGGGGCCAGGTGAACGATGACGAAGATCACGATGGACACTCCGAGCAGCACGGGGATGAGAAAGAGCAGTCTCTTCAGAAAGTAACGAAGCATGGGGCACATCCTCCACTGAGGCGCCGGAGGGGAGCGGAAAAAAACTCCCCCTCCGGCGCGCAGATTGTTCTCTTTTCTACTTGGTAAGGGTGACGGCGTACAGGGGGCTGATCATGTTGGGATAGAGAAGAAATCCCTTCACGTTCTTTGTGGACGCTGCAAGCAGCTCCTGGCTGATCATGAAGACCAGCGGGCACTCCTGGACGATGAGCTCCTGAGCCTCGGCATAGACCTTTTTACGGGCCTCCTGGTCGAGGGTGGCCGTTCCCTTTTCGAGCATGGCGTCAAGCTCGGGGTTCTTGTAACGAAAACGGTTGGACGCGCCGATGTTAAAAGAGTGATAGAGGGGGGTCAGACCGCCGTCGGCGTCGCCTGTGCCTGTCCAGCCGAGCATGAAGGCGCCGTCGATCCCCTTGGCTGACGTAGACAGAAGGGCACTCCACTCCATGATCTCGATCTTCGCCCGGACACCCACCTCTGAGAGGAAGGCCTGGATCAGCTCGGCAGCGCTTCGCCGCTCTGTTCTGTTGTCCGAGTAGATGGTCATATCGAAGCCGTCGGCGTATCCCGCCTCTTTCAGCAGGGCCTTCGCCTTTTCGGGGTCATAAGGGTAGGCAGGCTGCCGGGAGGGGTCGGCGCCCCAGATCACGGGAGAAAGTGGCCCCTTCGAGGGAGCCCCGAAGCCGAAATAGATGGCGTCCACGATGGCCTGCTTGTCTATGGCGTAGTTCATTGCCTGCCGGACTTTCTTGTCGCCGAAGGGCTTCACTTCCGTGTTGAGCCCCATGTAGAGGGTAGACATGGCGGGGGTCATGTAGGTGAGATACTTGTCATTCTGCTTGATGTTCGCGAATTCCTGGTAGGGGAAGTTCCCGGGGATAAGATCGATGCCGCCGGACTCGAGCTCCACAAGACGGGTGGCGTCCTCGGGAATGCCCCGGTAGATAACCGTGTCGATGGATGCGGGACCGCGGAAATAGCCGTCGAACTTCTCCAGGGTGACCTTGTCGCCCCGGGACCAGCTCACGAACTTGAAGGGGCCCGTTCCCACGGCGGCCTTGCTGCCGTAGTCCGCACCGGCCTCAGTGACCGCTTTCTCGTTGAGAATGGAGGTCTCGTAGCGGGTCAGGCTCATAAGCATGGGAGCATAGGGGCGCTTTGTGACGAGCTTCAAAGTATTGTCATCCAGAACTTCTATGGACTGCACTTCTTTAAGGTGAGTAGCGCCGGGGGAGGCCGTCTTGGGATCCTTAATCCGCTCCATGGAAAATTTCACGTCGGCCGCGGTGAAGGGCTCGCCGTTATGGAACTTCACACCCTTGCGGAGATGAAAGATCCACGTGAGATCGTCGGGGTTCTCCCAGGATTCGGCGAGATCGGGGACGATCTCCATATTCTCGTTCACCTGGACGAGGTTGCTGTAGACCTGACGGATGACGTTTGCGGAGTAGATGTCGCTCACCCGGTGGGGATCGAGGCTCGATATGTCGGCTACCTGGGCCAGCCTCAGCTCGGAAGCGAAGGCGGGAAGGCAGAAGACCCCGATCAGGAGAAGCGCGAGCAGTACGGAACGAAACTTTTTCATTCTGTCACCATTCCTCTCTTTTTATTTCTTTCTCGAAAGAACCTTTTGAAAGAGCTTGCTCTATATGGACCGGCAGAAATGCCGGAAGATTTTACGCCGGAGAGAGAAGGCGCAGCTCGGTGGGAGAGGCCGATGTGATGACCTCGCACCCGTCGGGACGGACGATCACGTCGTCCTCGATGCGCACGCCGCCGAGCCCCTCCACGTAGATCCCCGGCTCAACGGTCACCACGGAGTTCACGGGAAGCTTTTCCCCGTTGAGGCGGCTCACCACGGGAAGCTCGTGGAGCTCGAGGCCGATGCCGTGCCCGGTGGAATGGGTGAAGGCCTCCCCCCACCCCTTTGACCGAATGTAGCCTCTGGCGGCCTCGTCGGCCTCTCTTCCCGTGACGGAGGAGGAGATTGCCGCCACTGCCCTCTTTCGGGCTTCCTCAACAACAGAATAGATCTCAAGGAGCTTCGGATCGACCCTGCCGAGGCCCACCGTGCGGGTCATATCGGAGAAATACCCCTTGTAGACAGCACCGAAATCCAGAGTGATAAAATCCCCCTCCTCGAGCACCCGGTCGGAGAAGACGCCGTGAGGGCGGGCTCCCCTTGGGCCGGAGGCCACGACGAAATGCCCCTTGGCCATCTGTTCGGCCCCCCTCTTCCGAATTTCGAGGACGAGGTCGGCAGCCACCTCCCATTCCCTTCTCCCCGGGCGGATGGCCGGAAGGAAGGCTTCGAAGGCCTCGGAGGCGATCTTCGCGGAATGCCTGAGGAGATCAAGTTCTTCTTCGTCTTTGACCGCCCGGAGCCTGAGCACGAGCCGGCGGGTCTTCACGAGGGAGGGGACGATTTTGGAAAGCTCCTCCGCCCGGTCGAGAGTGAGTTTGTCCTCCTCCACTGCAAGAGATTTCACATCGAGCGTGCCCAGGGCCTCTTGTATGGCAGGCCAGGGGTCCCGGTCCTCCATCTTCCCGAGGGGAAAGAAGGACTGCTCCTGCCCCTGGAGGAAATACCGGGAGTCGGTGACGAGGAAGCCGCCCTTCAACCCCACAACCAGGACGGCGAAGGAGCCGGTGAACCCGGAAAGATACTGAATGGACGGGCGATTGTCCGACTCGCTGCTGAAAAGAATGAGGGCGTCGGCCCCTGCGGAGCGCAGCTCTTCCTGCACCCTTGCGAGGCGCTGAGGGAAAAATCCGGCATTATCCTTCATATAGAGACCACTTCCTTCAAAAAGTTCGGGTGGTAGGTATTATACCAAATCGAAAATGCGGAGGCACCTTTTTTTGAGGGAACAGGCCTTTTTACTGAGCCCTGGCGAGAGGGCGGGCGATTTCAGGCAGAAGATCGTGAATGTTCTCTGCCCTTCCGGGGTAAGCAGCGAGGGCCTCGAAGCTCAAAGTCCAGAGGTCCGTGGGGAGGGCGGGGGCGATGAGCTCCTGATCAAGGGGAGACAGCAGGGCAGAACATCCCTCCGCGTCCGCCTCTTTTTCGTAGAGGAAGAGAAGCCAGTTGATCGCCCCCTGATCATGGCTGTCAAAGTCTATATACCCCGGCAGCACGAGCCGCCGCAGAACCTCCAGACACAGATGGAACCGGCCGGTGAACTCGAGAAACTGAGGCAGGTTCTCCTTCGTCGGAGGCGGGCCTTGAAGGAAGAAAAAGCGATCCGCGTTCAGCAGCCCCCAGATATCGTCGGGAGGGGAGGAAAAATCGGTGTAGGCCTCGTAGTCGTAGCGGCTCAGATAGAGGAAGTCGGGCTTGAAATACTCCGGTGCTATCCCCTGAGCTTTGAACCAGGCGGCAGGGGTCCCGGGAGGGAGGGCTTTCTGTCTGCGGGCGGCGAGCCCCGTCTCGGGAAAGTCCATCCGCAGCCGCTTCACTGTTTGAGAGGAGGGCCACAGCCATGTGAGCCCGCCGTCCAGGGAAAAAAGCTCGTCCTGTGCAAGGGGAGGCACGGGAAAGGAAGGAGAAAAAAGATACTCCTTCAGCCCCCATCGCTGAAGGTGCTTTCTGTCAAGCAGGAGGTAAAGGCGGGTGCGCAGAAGAGCCCTTTCAGCCTCCCGGAGGGGGGCGGGACATTCACCGGGGACGGCAGGAAGAAAGCATTCCGCGGCCTCCCGGCGGAAGGCCTCCCGCCCGGAAGGGGTGAGGGAATATACCTCCCCCTCCTTTTCAGCAAATCCCTCCCTCAGCAAAGACCCCAGAAGGGCGGGATCCTTCCCCGCCAGCTCCGCAAGATCCTCCGTCCAGCAGGGGTTGTCGCCGTCGAAAAGCAGCAGCACCTCACCATAGTCCATAATTTCACCTCATTTTTTCTTTTAAAAATTCTCTTCCCTTTATAACAGAATTTTTATCCCCTCGGCAGGGAAGAGGTTTTCCCGGAAGAGGTTCCGCCCCGAGATACTCCCCCGTCAGTTTCCCCTTCCTGCGGAGGGCTCCCGGGGCTCCTCCTGACAGAGCGGGGCAAAGGTACCGTTCGTCAGCATCCTGAGATCCCGGGGGGTCAGTTCGATATCCAGCCCCCTCCGCCCCGCGCTGACCAGGATTGTTCCGTGCTCTTCAGCGGAGCGGTCGATGAAGGTGCGGAGGCGCTTTTTCTGCCCCAGGGGGCTCACTCCCCCAAGGACATATCCGGTGGACCGCTCCACGTCCGGCTTCGCCGCCATCTCCGCTTTCTTCACCCCGGCAGCCTTCGCGAAGAGCTTCATGCTGAGCATGGAGTTCACCGGCAGAATTCCTACGGCGAGTTCTCTGCCGTCCAGGGCGACCACCAGGGTCTTGAAGATCCGTTCGGCGGGGATGCCCAGTTTTTTCGCAGCCTCCAGGCCGAAGGAGGTGCAGGACGGGTCATGGTCATACTCGTGAAGGGTGTGGGGCACTTTGGCCTTTTTTACCCTCTCGATTCCGGGCGTCATTTTGCTCCCTCCCTGGAAAAATCCTCCCGTTTTTCTGCCCTATCTCAAATCCGCAGCTTCACAGACGAAGCCAGGGTTGACGGGCTCTGCAATCGGGTGTCCTGAATCCGGGATGCTCTTATAAAAAACGTGATCGGCGGACAAGCAACCGACCAAGCAAGCGACCAAGCAAGCGACCAAGTATTCCCTTCGTCAGAACCCGTCGGACAGGGCCCCTACACTCCGTCCCACACGGACCGTTCCTTTATTTTTTTCGGCCCGGAGGGGATCTTTGCGAGGAGAGGCTCCTCTATGGCGCCCCTTCTCAGCCTCACCCCCCGGTCCTCGAGGGAGAGGGTCACCGCCGCGATGATCTCTCCGTCGATCTTCTCTTTTCTCAGCAGGCGGGAGAAGTTGCGCAGGGTAGACTCCTCGGGCACGGGCTCTTTCCAGAGGTCGATCCGGGCGAATTCCCTCATGGCCCGGTTTTCGTAGAGAATTTCCTCAGCTTCCCGGCTGTTCAGGCCGAACCAGTCCTGAAGAAGGTAGATGCGGATCATCTGTTCGAGATCCCGGGGGGGCCGTCCCCGTTCCCCCGCGGGGTAGAAGGGAGCGACCCTTTCGCAGAGCTTCCTCCAGGGAACAAGACGTTCCATCTCCTGCAGAAAAGCGCTCCGCCGGGTGGATTTGCGGTACTTCTCAAAGGATTCGGCCTGGGCGAGGCTCAGCTGACGGTCCATGGTCGGCCCTCCGGTTTTTATGGAGATACATGCCTTCTTCCCTTATGATACATCCTTTTTTCCCTTTCGGGAGTAGGGGGCGGCTCCCCGGTTATTCCGGAGAGGGGGGTGCCAGGGGGCCGTCTTCCCCTTCGGTAGAAGCTCCGGAATTCAGCACAAAGTCGAGCCCTTCCAAGGTGTAATTAAGCACCAGCTCAGGGGGAAAATCCAGCTCGTCGAGGAGCTCTCTGCAGAGGGAGAATTCTCCCACGTCATACCAGATGTGGGCGTCGCTGCCGAGAATAACGGGAACCCCTTCCCTTCGGCAGATAGTGAGCATAAGGGCGGCGTTCTTCCGGCCGTTCTGCCTGGCGGAACTGGCGCGAAAGCTGGAGTTGTTGATCTCGAGGGCGACTTTCTCCCTTTTCGCTCCGGAGACGAGTTCTTCGTAGTCGAGGGGGTAGCGGTCATCGTCGGGGTGTCCGATGATCTTCACCCAGGGGTTTTTCATGGCCCCCAGAAGGGCACGGGTGTTCTCCTCGGCAGTTCCCGGCTGGATGCAGGGGGTATGAAGGCTCGCTATGAGAAAATGAAGTTTCCGGGCGATCCTGTTCTCCACATCGATGGTTCCGTAAAAATCCAGGATGTTCGCCTCAATTCCCCTGCAGATTCGAACTCCGAGGAGGGACTCCCGGACTACCTTGAGATTGGTGAAATGAAAAATATGGGAAGCGCCGGGCATTTCCGGAGCGTGGTCGGAAATTCCGACGGCCGAAAGGCCCCTTTCCCGGGCAGCCTCTATGTTTTCCTTCAGCGAGCTGTAGGCGTGCCCGCTGGATATGGTATGAACGTGCAGATCAAAGAGTGGTTTCATGAATTCTTCTCCTTACAAAATTTTCCGGAATACTCCTCCTGTTGTACCTCAATACGGGCATTCCGTCCAGAAGAGGAACAATCTCCGGTGAAATTCAGGATGATTTTTCTTTCTCTATGAGTGACAATATGATGATTAGAGATGAGCGGGGCTTGAGCGCCGCCCTGCAAAAAGGAGGACGAATCATGCTCTTCGTTCGGGAAACATCTATAGGCCCCATAGCCATCGGCGTGGACGATACCCATGTCACCCATCTCCACCTGCCCCGCACCACGGCGGAACTGACCGGCTTCGACGAAGGGGAGACGGATCTTGCGAGGGAGGCCTTCCGGCAGCTCGAACTCTATCTCGAGGGGAAGCTGCGGGTTTTCAATCTCCCCCTCCGTCCGGAAGGAACATCCTTCATGAAACGGGTCTGGGACAAGCTCCTTGAGGTTCCCTACGGAAAGACGGCGAGCTACAAGGATATCGCCATCGCCGCGGGAAGTCCCAAGGCAGTCCGGGCTGTCGGCATGGCGAACGCCCGGAATCCCATCTCAATCATCATCCCCTGCCACCGGATCATCGGCGCGAGCGGAAAGCTCGTCGGGTACGGCGGAGGGCTCGACCTGAAGACCCGCCTGCTCGAGCTTGAGGCCCGGAATGCCGGGTAAGGAAGGCGAAAATTCCACTCCCCTCTTTCGCTACGGCGCAAAAGAACTGGACTACCTGAGAAAAAAGGATAAAAAACTGGCCGCAGCCATCGACCGCATCGGTCCTCTGGAGCGGGAGATCATCCCGGACCTCTTCACCGCCCTCATCCGGAACATAGTGGCCCAGCAGATTTCGAAGGAGGCCATGGTCACCATCTGGGGGCGGATGAAGGAGCGGTTCGGAGACATCACTCCGGCCAGATTCGGCCCCCTTTCCCCCGGGGAAATTCAGGCCTGCGGCATGTCCATGCGAAAGGCGGAGTACATCTGCGGCGTGAGCCGCGCGGCAGCGGAGGGGACCCTCGACCTCGGGGCTCTTCAGGAACTCCCCGACGAAGAGGTGATCGAACGCCTGTCGTCCCTCCGGGGAGTCGGCCGGTGGACCGCCGAGATGCTGCTCATCTTCTCCATGAAACGCCCCGACGTACTCAGCTATGGCGACCTGGCCATCCGCAGGGGGATCATGATCCTCTACGGCCATAAAACCCTCGACCGGGATCGGTTTGAACGATACCAAAAACGCTACTCCCCCTACGGCTCGACGGCCTCTCTCTACCTGTGGGAGATATCTGCGGGGGGGTAGATAAAGGACTCTCTCAGTTCCCGGCCGGAAGAAAAATCGGGTCACTTCTATCGAAAAGACGATCAACATCGTGTATACTATTTAACTATAATATTCTCTCAACGAGGAAAGGAGCAAAAATAATGGCTAAGAAAAAAGGTCGGCTCGAATTTGTGAAGATGAAGGAACAGGGGGAGCAGGTGACATGGGTCACCGCCTACGACTTTCCCATGGCGAGCTTCGTGGAGGCCGCAGGGATCGACATGATTCTCGTGGGCGACTCTCTCGGAATGATCACCCTCGGTTACTCGGGGACCATCCCCGTCACCATGGAGGACTGCCTCAGCCACTGCAAGGCCGTCCGCAGGGGGGCTCCCAACACCTTCGTCATGGGCGACATGCCCTTCGGCTCCTACCAGGCCTCAGACCAGCAGGCCGTGGAGAACGCCGTACGCTTTCTCAAAGAAGCGGACATGGACGCCATCAAGCTCGAGGGCGGCGTACGGGTCAAGAGCCGCATCCGGGCGATTGCCGACGCGGGAATTCTGGTCTGCGGCCACATCGGCCTGACCCCCCAGAGCTCCGGGCCTCTCGGAGGCTTCAAGGCCCAGGGGCTCGACCCCGAATCCGCCCGGTTCGTCATCGAGGACGCCCTTGCGGTTGAGGAGAGCGGAGCCTACGCCCTGCTCGTGGAGGCAGTGCCCCCCGAGCTCACCCGCTTCATCGCGAAGAAGCTCACCATTCCCGTCTACTCCATCGGCGCCGGCGGCCCCTGCGACGGACAGCTTCTGATCTGCGGCGACATGATGGGTATGTTCCAGGCCTTCACGCCGAAGTTCGTCAAGGTCTATGCCAACGTGGCGGAGACGATCACGAAGGCCTTCAAGGAATACGACAACGACGTCCGGACGGGGAAATTCCCCACGGACGACCACTGCTACCACGTGCGCAAGGGCATGGAGGAAGAATACGCCGCCATGCTGAAGGAGTACGAATAGAGATTCCGCCCTTTCGCCCCCGTTCTTCCGGACGGGGGCGTTTTTTTCTCCCTTCCGATGTGATAGAGTGGAGCGAATTCACGGAACGAGGAGAGGATACAATGAAATTCGCCGAACGCTACAGCGCTCTGAAGCCTTCCCCCATGCTGAAGATTTTCCTGGCCGCCGCTGCCGACCCCGACGTCGCCCATCTGGAAATAGGGGAACCGGATTTCACCACTGAACTGGACATCATAGAGGAGGCCGCCCGGGCCGCCAAAGAA
>JALHFZ010000149.1 GCA_022837505.1 Synergistaceae bacterium | reverse complement strand
AACTCTCCCGAAAGGATATGCGCCGGAGCGATGACCTTGAGGGCCTCGCCGGGGCCGCAAAGAAAATGCCGACCCACTCGGAGGGCCGTCTCAAAAAGCTCCCAGCCCAGCGGGGGGAGGGGATCGATGATCTCCTTCACTTTCCGGATCTTGAAGTCACCCTGGGGGGGGGAATCCATCATTACCCCCGTCGCGAAACCTATCCTTGACTTCCCTGCGACGGGGACCGACAGCCTGGTGCCGCGTTCAGCGGGTCTTTCCGATTCAAAGGTCAGGGGATGCCACCAAGGCCCGGGAACTATAGCCTCCAGAAACACTGTCACTGGCCGTGGTCCTTGCGCCCCTGGGCGACGGCGTCCCAGATCGCTTCAGCCACCTCATCCTTGGAGCCCTCGAAGGCGGAAAGCACTCCCTTGCCACTGAGGATCCTGACGGAATTTCTATCGGACCCAAAGGCTCCCTCTGGGCCACTGACTTCGTTGACCACGATCTGGTCAAGCTTTTTTTTCTCCAATTTTTCGCGGGCGTTCTCCATAGCGTTGCCGGTCTCCGCCGCAAAACCGACAAGGAACTGCCCTGGTTTTCTGGCCGCCCCAAGAGCCGCCGCTATGTCCCTGTTCTGTTCCATTTCCAGAATAAAAGACTTTTCCCCTTTTCGCTTGATCTTGTCCTTCGAAAATGAAGAGGGGCGAAAGTCCCCTACGGCCGCCGCCATGACAATTATGTCCTGGGAGGGCGCTTCCAACATGGCGGTTTCGTACATCTCTTCGGCCGATACAACATTTATGACCCTCGAACCGTGGGGCGGAGGTTCCTGGGCGGGCCCGGTGATCATCGTGACTTCGGCTCCACGGTACCAGGAAGTCCTGGCCAGGGAGGCCCCCATCTTTCCGGAGCTGTGGTTGCTGATGAACCTGACGGGATCGATAGCCTCTCTTGTCGGGCCTGAAGTGATCAGAACCCTGGTCCCCTTCATGTCTTTTGTCGGTTCAAGCGTCCTTAAAACCTCTTCCCTTATGACCCCTGGAGAGGGTAGCCGGCCCTTCCCCTCATAACCGCAAGCAAGGAAGCCTTCCTCGGGTTCGAAAACCCCATACCCAAGTTCCCTGCAGCGGTGAACGTTCTCCCTTACGGCGCGGTGCCCCCACATGAAAACGTTCATGGCCGGGAAGATTAAAATCGGTTTTTTAGACGCCAGGATGGATGCCGAGAGGATGTCCGAGGCATCACCCCAAGCGGCCTTGTGGAGAAAGGAAGCCGTTGCCGGTGCGATCAGCGTAACGTCCGCCCATTCCACGAGGTTGATGTGAGGGATCTTCCAACCCTCTTCGCGGGAGAGGAAGTCCTCTTCAAGCCAAGCCCGCCTGCCGGAAAGGGTCGAAATGACCAGTGGTGAAACGAACCTTTCCGCAGCAGTTGTAAGGACTGTTTCGACTTCCCAACCGAGCTTCTTGAACTCCCGGACGAGTTCAGGAGTCTTGTAGGCCGAGATACCGCCGCAGATCCCGAGGAGAAGTCTACGATCCTTTTTCCACCCCAGGGTCATCCTTATCGTCTCCTTCAGGAGTGGTCGCGGGGTCAGTTTCGGGGAACTCGAGGATGATCTTGCCCTCGCCGATCTCCCTTAGCGCCTGCTGGATGGGGTTAAAATACAGATCCCCCTCCTCCAGGTTCAGACGCCCCTTCTTTTCGCTCAGTTGTCTTGCCCGTTTCGCGATGATACAGGCTAAAAGATACTTGTTGGACAATATGGATGGGTCATTTGCCCTTTCGGCTTTATTTGTCACGGGTATCACCTCACGAAAAGGATTTGGGGGATCGTTGGGGGTCCCGGTAGCCCTCTATTATTCTCCTCAATGATTCAAGGGCCCGACCGAGATCGTCATTGACGACCAGGTGGTCGTATCTTGCCGAGAGGAGCATCTCGTCCCTGGACCCACTGATACGGTTCCTCAGGTCTTCCTCTTTCTCGGTCCCCCTCCTTTTAAGCCTGCTCCTGAGCTCTTCCTCCGATGGGGGCATAACAAAGATCAACACCGCCTCCGGATCCGACTCCTTTACCTGGAGTGCCCCCTGGACATCGATCTCCAGGATCGCGTCGCGGCCGCTCTCAAGGATCCTTTTCACGTTTTCCTTCAGGGTACCGTAAAAGTTCCCGTGTACTTCGGCCCACTCAAG
>JALHFZ010000148.1 GCA_022837505.1 Synergistaceae bacterium | reverse complement strand
GTTTTAAAATTTATCCCACTCCTTCGGCGAGACTGAAGGAGATTATTTTGCGGCGCTCCTTTCATACGGTCCATACAGCCCTGGACTCCGTGTCCTTTTCAGTGGAGGATGGCGAGACATTAGGAATTATCGGCCCCAATGGTGCCGGAAAATCCGTCCTCCTCAAGCTGCTCTCGGGAATCCTCCTGCCTGACAGAGGATCAATTTCTATATCGGGGAAAGTCACCGGGTTGCTCGAACTCGGTACGGGATTCAATCATGAGATGACAGGACGCCAGAACATCTTTATGAACGGACTTCTGCTGGGAATGGAGAAAGAGGAGATCCAGGCAAAGGAAAGTGACATAATCGCCTTCACGGAACTCGAAAATTTCATTGATAACCCTCTGAAGACCTTCTCCTCGGGAATGGTCATGCGCCTCGCCTTCGCTATTGCCTATAATGCAGAGCCCTCTTGCTTTCTGGTGGATGAAGCTCTTTCCGTGGGAGACGCCCATTTTCAGCAAAAATGCATGAAAGCTATCCGTAAGTTCAAGGAGGGAGGAGGTTCCATTGTCTTCGTCTCCCACGACCTGAATGCAGTGAAGCTGCTTTGCGAGAAGTCCATTCTTCTCTGGGAGGGACGGGTTCTCGAAGAGGGGCCTCCTGAAAAAACAGCCAACAGCTATAATTTTCTTCTGGCCCGGGCTGAGGTGAGGAAAATGTTCCGGACTTGGATGATGTGCTGAAAAGAGATTCCTGCAAAACGGACTATGGATCCATGGAGGTGCGGATAACCACCATTCGGGTTGCCGGAGAGATTTCGGGTTCTCCTGTCATCCAGTCCGGCGAAAGAACGGCAATCGACGTCTTATTCACATCATTCGAAAAGAGAGACGATGTGACTGTGGGGATAATCATCCGGGATCGGTTCGGCCAGGATATATTCGGAACCAATACTTTCCATTATGGAATTTCTTTCCCCTTCGAAAAAGACGGCCGATACCGCTGTCGGTTCCTTATGGCGATGAACATCGCACCAGGCAAATACTCCATATCGGCGGCCCTCCATACGGAGGATGTTCATTGCTATGAATGTTTCAACTGGAAAGACCGAGCTGCGGATTTTGAGGTAGTTGGACAAAAGGGGAGTTATTTTATAGGCCTGGTCCGCCTCGAGCCAGAAGTTTCAGTCACTGCGGACGGAGATGGAATGTCTCAGAATGGATAGCATTGCATAAAATAGGCTGGCATCCTCGATCGAGAGGCATACACTGTCTGATATCTTAGGAAAGCGCCTATTCATCTGCTCGGAAGATTAGTTTTGCCGGGAGCTTTTGGATTTCAAAGAATGAAAAATGGAAGGGGCGGTTGATTTGAAGCGAGCTTTGGTTACTGGAATCACCGGGCAGGATGGAGCCTATCTTGCGGCCCTGCTGCTCGAAAAGGGGTACGAGGTGCATGCTATTCGGCGGAGAAGCTCCCTCTTCAATACGGCGCGGATAGACCCCCTTTTCGAATCTTCTCCGGAGAAGAGAAAAAGACTTGTTCTCCACCACGGAGACCTGACCGACGGAACGAGCCTGGTTTCGCTGATGGGGGAGGTGCGTCCGGACGAAGTGTATAATCTTGCGGCCCAGAGTCATGTACAGGTCTCGTTCGACACTCCTGAATATACCGCCGATGTTGATGCTCTCGGCCCTCTGCGGCTGCTTGAGGGAATACGAATGCTGGGAATGCAGAAAAAGACGCGGTTTTACCAGGCCTCCACAAGCGAACTCTTCGGCAAAGTCCAGGAGGTTCCCCAGAAGGAAAGTACACCCTTCTATCCCCGCAGCCCCTATGGAGTGGCGAAGCTCTACGCCTACTGGATTACGGTGAATTATCGCGAATCCTACGGTATGTTTGCCTCAAACGGAATCCTTTTCAATCACGAATCACCTCTTCGGGGAGAGACCTTCGTGACCAGAAAGATCACCCGGGCAGCCGCGAGGATACGGCTGGGGCAGCAGAAGAAGCTCTCCCTGGGAAACCTGGACGCCCGACGGGACTGGGGGCACGCGAAGGATTACGTCGAGGCCATGTGGCTCATCCTGCAGCACGAGATCCCCGATGATTTCATCGTGGCCAGCGGTGAGGCCCGTACAGTACGCGAGTTTGCAGAGCTGGCCTTTGCCGAGACAGGAATCACCATCGAATGGAAAGGGGAGGGGATGGAGGAGAAAGGGTACGATCAGGCCACCGGTGAGCTGGTCGTGGATGTGGATCCTAAATTCTTCCGACCGGCGGAGGTCGAATTTCTGCTTGGTGACCCGTCGAAGGCAAAACGGGAGCTTGGCTGGAGCCCGAAGATTTCCTTCCCCGAGCTGGTGGGGGAAATGGTGCGGAAAGACCTTGAAGAATTCAAAAAGGCCAGGTTTTGCTCCGAGAAGGGGTTTTGCGAATATCCGTCCCTTGATGAGATGAACGAGCAGTGAAACTCCCTGTTATCGTACCGTCGTCTTTCTTTTTTCGATTGAAACATCGAGGAGGCAGAATGCGAGCGTCCTGGGGTCACCATTATCCGGAACGACTCCCGCTCTGTCCGTGATAAAAGAGATGGGCTGTTCCTCCCGGGTCAGGGGAAAGGGGATCTCCACGGGCTGAATCGTTGCGGGATCGAGAGCGAAGGAGAAGATTTCACCCCTGCTGTTCTTTATTTTCACGGTCCTCGGAATTAAAGTCCCAAGTTTCATCTTCAGCACTCCTTCGCCCGAGGTCCCGGAAGTTCCCGGAATGAACAGCCGGGAACTTCTTTTTTCAGACCAGCAGCGAAGTCCGACCCGTTCTTCCCACCCGAAGAATCCCTGCCCAAGCCGGGGGAAACCCTTCCACTCAGGGGCCTGTTCCAGGATCATCCCGACGCAGTGCGGG
>JALHFZ010000147.1 GCA_022837505.1 Synergistaceae bacterium | reverse complement strand
CAAACCCACGTTGGAAACGGGAATCTCGCCGGGTCGCTTGCGAGCGTCCTCGATGAGATCCTCCATCGTCTTCCAGGGAGCCTTGGCGCTCACGGCAATAACTGTAGGATGACCCGTAACGGTTCCGATGAAACGCAGCCTGGCGATATCGTAGCCGGGGACCAGCCCGAAGTAGGGAACCGTCACCAAGCTGTCATAGGTCACGGTCCCTAGGGTGTAGCCGTCCGCGGCGGACTGCATGAGTTCGGCGACTCCCTGACCGCTCTTGGCTCCGGGGAGGTTCACCGTGTAGATCGTAGCTCCCATGGCCTTCTCGAGACTGTTCATGAAAGCTCTCATAACCGTGTCGGTCCCGCCGCCCGCAGACCAGGGCATGATGTGCTTGATATCCGACGCCGGGTAATCGGCGGCATGCGCCTGGATGCAGGAAAGCCCCGACGCCAGGAGAACCGCGCAGAACAGAAGCATCCCCAAACGTTTCAAAACCATTTTTCTTCCTCCTCTCGATCCGTAGACCCGTGGGCCCTTTTTGTCCCCTGCCGGGGACAAGCTCCATTACTCCCTGACTTCCCTCATCTTGCGGGGAAGATAGAACCCCATGACGCAGATGAACAGGCACGAAATGGCCAGAAAGGCCAGACTGAAGGGCGATGTGAGGAAAACCTTCAGGCTCCCCGACCCGATGGAGAGGCTGGAACGGAAGAAGGTTTCCATCAAGGGTCCCAGGATAAAGCCCAGCAGGAAGGGAACAGAGGGATATCCCTGATTTTTCAGAAGGTAGACGGCGAAGCCGATGAAGAGCGTCACCACCAGCTGAAAGGGCGAATAGGTGGCTGCGTAGAGCCCCACGATGGCCGCCATGGCGATGAATGGATAGAGGAATTCCTTCCTGATGCGCAGAACCTTCAGATAATGGCGACCAAAAAGGATCGCCGTGACGAAAATCAGAATGGGAGTCACCAGCATGGAAAGAAGCATGGGCCCCAACAGATCCATCCGCTCCACCAGAAGCAGGGGGCCGGGGATGAGACCGTGGATGGTGAAGACTCCCAGGATGATGGCCGTCACGGAGTCTCCGGGAATACCGAAGAGCATCATGGGAATGATAGCCCCGGGACACATGGCGTTGTTGGCCGCCTCGGAGGCGGCGATCCCCTCAATGGAACCCTTGCCGAATTCCTCTCGCCTTTTGGAGCACGTTTTCGCGAGGCCGTAGGCCATCAGAGAGGCCATGGAGGCCCCCGCTCCGGGAAGGATGCCCGTCACGAAACCGACCAGGGTACTGCGCAGATAGTTGCCGACACCGATCTTGCGCATGTCCGCAGTCGTGGGGAGAAAATCTCGGGCCCTGGCGGAATGGATGCCGGAGGCATCCTTGACGCCTCTCAGATCCTTCACGTTGAGCTGGGTCAGGATTTCCGAGACGGCGAAAGTTCCTACCACGACGGTGAGAAGCTGCACTCCCTGGGTGAAGGAAGCGATCCCGAAGGTAAGCCTCGGAGCGGAGCTGAAGTAGTCCAGGCCGATGGAGCCGAGCATCAGCCCCAAGCCGGTGGCGATAATTCCCTTGAGGATTGAATCTCCGTTGAGGAGCATGGCGACGACGACGGCCATAAGAACCAGGGAAAATTTATCGGGCGTCTTGAAGTAGAGAGAAAGTTCCGAGATGGGGCCCAGGAGAAAGAGCGTCAGGAGGGCGCCGACGATACCGCCGATCATGGAAGCCAGGGCGCCGTGACACATGGCGCGCGGGGCCTCGCCTCTCTGGGTCAGCTGATAGGCCTCCAGAGTCGTGATCGCCGCTGCCGGAGCACCAGGAATGTTGATGAGCGTTCCCGTCACGCTGCCGCCGTAGATACCCCCTACAAAAATCCCGACGCAGGTGACCAAAGCGTTGATGGGGGCCATGCCGAAGGTCAGGGGAAGAAGCAACGAAATGGCCAGCGTTGCCGTCAGTCCAGGCACGGCGCCGAAGAAAAAGCCCACGGAATAGCCCATGAGAAGGTAGATGAGGGCCGGCGTTTCGAAGAAAACGGATGCGGTCTTGAAAATCTCCATCACTCGTCACCCCTAGGGAAGGCGGAAATCGAAGAGCACGTGGAAGAGAAGGTATCCCAGGGCCGTGATGACAGCTCCCGTAGCCAGGGCGAGGACCAACGACCTGGGCGAAAAGAGCCCCTTCCCCTTCTCTCCGTCCGA
>JALHFZ010000146.1 GCA_022837505.1 Synergistaceae bacterium | reverse complement strand
GAGCCGATCTCCTTTCAGGTGCTTGAAAAAGCCGCCGTTCCCGACAAACGAAGCCGCCCCCGCAAAACCTTGATAGTGGTTCTGGCCGCCTTTCTCGGAGCCTTTCTCGGTGTCTTCGGCACCTTCGTCCGCGAGTTCGCCCGAAATGCCCGAGGGGACCCCGAGCGGAAGGCGAAGCTGGACGAACTGTCCGCAGCCATGAAAATTTTCGGAGCAAAGAAAAAATCGAAAAGCTGACGCAAAAAAAGGTCTTAAGGACGGATTCCCATGAACATTTCACTGCCTAATAATACTGGCTGGTTAAAATTTGCCATTGACATCACCCTCGCCTCCGCCACTGCGTGGGGGGCCTTTGCTATGCGCCTCGGCCTGCCCATCCCCGCCCTCTACCGCCGAAGCGAACTCATGTACATTCTTCTCAGCCTGATAGTAAAGATCGCCGTGGGGCTTGCCTTCAAGCTCCATAAACAGTCCTGGCGAAATATCGGCGTCCGGGATCTCACCACCATCGGCCGGGCGGTGGCCACCTTCGCTCTGCTCATGGCGACGATCTCCTTCCTTCTCGGCGGCTACTACCGCATTCCCCGAAGCATCCCCCTCATCGACGCCCTCCTCCTCCTCACCGCCTGGGGAGGGGCCCGGCTTGCCGTCCGCCTCTTCTCCGAGGGGAGCGTCCGCAAACTCGGCGGCGGAAGCAACAAGAGAGTCCTCGTTGTGGGCGCGGGGGAGGCCGGCACCATGATAGTCCGGGAGATGCTCCGCCACCCCGAATCCCGCCTGATCCCCGTGGGCTTCCTCGACGACGACCCGGGGAAAAGAAACGCCACCTTCCTCGGCTACCCCGTCTTCGGCTCGGTAGACCAGCTCGGCTCCGTGGCGCAAAGTCAGGGAGTGGACGAAATCCTCATCGCCATCCCCTCCGTCCAGGGAGACGCCATCCGGTCCATCCTCGAGACCGCCCGCAGGGTGAAAGTACCCGCCCGGATCATCCCGGGCATATGGGAGGTCCTCTCCGGCAAGGTCAACATATCGAGCATCCGGAACGTGGAGGTGGAAGAGAACGTGGAGGTGGAAGACCTTCTCAACCGCGACCCCGTCCGCCTCGACCTCGACGCCATCGCCGGGTACATTCGGGGCAAGACCATCCTCATCACCGGAGCGGGGGGCTCCATCGGCAGTGAGATCGTCCGCCAGATGCTCCCCTTCGACCCCAAACAGCTCGTCCTTGTGGGAAGGGGAGAAAACAGCCTCTTCCAGATCGAACAGGAGCTGAAGACAGATTATGACGCGCCCCCCTTCACCGTCATCGTGGCGGACGTGCGGAACCGGGAACGTCTGGAACGGCTCTTCCGACGCTTTCGCCCCGACGTCGTCTTTCACGCCGCAGCCCACAAGCATGTCCCCCTCATGGAGGCCAATCCGGAAGAGGCCATACTCAACAACGTCTGCGGCACGGCGAACCTTGCCGAACTCTCTCTGGAATACGGCACTGAGGTCTTCGTCAACATCTCCACCGACAAGGCGGTGAACCCCACCTCCGTCATGGGGGCCTCCAAGCGGGTGGCCGAGATGGTGGTCAGAAACGCAGCGGAAAAAGCGGCCCCGAAAAGCGCCTTCGTCTCCGTGCGGTTCGGCAACGTGCTGGGCAGCCGGGGCAGCGTCATCCCCACCTTCAAAGAACAAATCAGCCGCGGCGGGCCCGTCACCGTCACACACCCGGACATGACCCGCTACTTCATGACCATCCCCGAGGCCGCTCAGCTCGTGCTTCAGGCGGGGGGAATGAGGCGCAACGGCTCGGTCTTCGTCCTCGACATGGGCGAACCGGTAAAAATAGTCGACCTCGCCCGGGACCTGATCAAGCTCTCCGGCCTCGAACCGGAAGTAGACATCCCCATCGCCTTCACGGGCGTCCGCCCGGGGGAGAAACTCTACGAGGAACTCCTCACCGCGGAAGAGGGCACAGAGGCGTCCCACTTCAAGAAGATCTTCATAGCGAAGAACAATGATTTGCCGGAGGGTTTCGAAAAACTACTCGAAATGCTCTGTACAGCCGCGAAGGCCGAAGAAAGGGACGAAATCCGCTCCATTCTCGGAGAAATCATAACGGGATGTCTAATAAACCAGGAAAATGAATCATGCTGAATCGGACGGGCTATCTCACTTTCAAGCGAATTTTTGATTTCTGCTCCGCACTGGGAGGAATTATTCTTCTTTCTCCCGTACTTTTGACTATCTATTTATTGGCGCGAAAAAAACTCGGTTCCCCCGTACTCTTTCGGCAGCACCGGCCCGGAAAAAATGGTAAACTCTTTATCATGTACAAATTTCGCACCATGACAGACGACAAAGGACCATCGGGAACACTCCTGCCCGATGAATTGCGGCTCACCCCCTTCGGCAAATTCCTTCGGAGCACCAGCCTCGACGAGCTTCCAGAATTGTTCAATGTCCTTCGGGGTGAGATGAGTCTTGTAGGGCCCCGCCCCCTTCTTCCCCAATACCTCGGGCGGTACACCCCCACTCAGGCCCGAAGACTTGAAGTAAAACCCGGCATAACCGGCTGGGCCCAGATAAACGGAAGAAATGCCTTATCATGGGAAGAAAAATTTGCCCTCGACGTCTGGTATGTGGATAATGCTTCTTTTACTTTGGACCTGAAAATCCTTTGGAAGACCCTGGGAAAAATTATCAAGAGAGAAGGCATCTCCCAGGAAGGGCAAGCCACTGCTTCAGAATTTATGGGGGAAGAGAAAAAACCGTGACCTATCCATTGTATGTCGTCGGCGGTGGAGGTCATTGCAAGGTTGTTATCTCCACCCTTCTTGAATGCGGGCTTTTGATTGACGGAATTCTCGACGACGACCGCAGCAAAATCGGAACTATGCTTTTGGGCATCCCGGTGAAAGAAACCATTGATAATTTTCTCTCTCAGAAAAAAACCGCAAGAGGAATCCTTGCCCTGGGGGACAACAAGGTACGAAAGACCCTCTACGAACGATTTGCATCCTCTTCAATGGAATGGATTTCTGCCATTCACCCCAAAGCATACGTTCATTCCTCTGCGATATTAGGATCTGGAACTGTCGTCTTCGCCGGTGCAGTCATTCAGCCGGACAGCGTCATCGGAGACCACTGCATCGTGAACACCGGCGCTCTTATCGACCACGACTGTTTCTTCGGCGATTTCTGCCACATCGCTCCCGGATGCCGAGTTACCGGGGGAATCAAGGCTGGCGAAGGAGTCTTTCTTGGAGCTGGTACAACCATAATTCC
>JALHFZ010000061.1 GCA_022837505.1 Synergistaceae bacterium | reverse complement strand
GGTTGCCAAAACCCGCGCGGTGGTTACTGCCGAAGAGCACATGATGAATGGTGGAATGGGCGACAGCATTGCTCAGCTGCTCAGCCGCTTTAACCCCACCCCCATGGAGATAATTGCGGTAAACGACACCTTCGGAGAAAGCGGTAAACCCGAGGAGCTGCTGGTGAAGTATGGGTTGGATGCACCACATATCGTTGAATCCGTTAAAAAGGTAATCGCTCGCAAAGCACTGTAATAGCTGTTTTCGATGGGTCATTTGGACGACAAGGAACTGTTGGAGAGGTTTCGAAACCCCGAGACTCGTAGCTATGCATTTAACCTTATCGTTCGCAAATACCAGGAACGGCTATACTGGCACATCCGAAAAATTGTAATCAGCCACGATGATTCCGATGATGCTGCCCCTGGTTATGGTGGGACCCAGTCCCTTGGGCAGTTTACTGCGCTTGATGGAGGAGATCGTCTTGCTGAGGTCCTCCACGATGTGGGATTCGGCGGTGAGATCGAGGATCTGGCTCACCGAGAAGAGGCCGATAAGGGCAGGCATGAAGGGCACTCCGTCGAAGAGGTTCATGGAACCGAAGGTGAAGCGCATGAACCCCGACAGGGGGTCCATCCCTACCGTAGCGAGAACGAGGCCGAGAAAGCCGGACATCAGCCCCTTCACCATGCTTCCCTTCGTGAGGGTGACGATGCTTGAAAGGCCCATGATGGAGAGAACGAAATACTCGGGCGGGCCGAACCGTAGGGAGAACTTCGCAAGTGCCGGGGCCATGAGAAGAAGGGCGATAGTGGACAGTATCCCCCCCCAGAAACTGGCCCAGGTGGCCACAGTGAGGGCGACCCCACCCTTGCCCTGCCGGGTGAGGGGGTAGCCGTCGAAGGCTGTCGCCGCCGCTGCAGGGGTTCCGGGGGTGGAGAGCAGGATTGAGGATATGGCCCCGCCGTACATGCCGCCGCTGTAGACTCCCCCCATGAGGGCGAGTCCGACCAGAGGGTCCATTCCGAAGGTCACGGGGATGAGCAGGGCAACGGCCATGGTGGCGGTCAGGCCGGGCATGGCCCCCACGATGATCCCCACCACTGTTCCCACGGTGATGGAGAAGAGAACCGCAGGGTTCATAAGGGACATGACGGCAGGAAGAAAGAATTCAGCCATGGCTTATTCCCCCCAGATTCCCATGGGGATGGGAACCCCAAGAAAATGGGCGAACACTATATAGACGAAGCCCAGGATTATGGCGATTCCCAGGAGGAGAAAAAAGGGCCGGCGGAAGCCCAGAAGCCAGCCGAGGACGGCCATGAACAGGCCGCTCGCGGGGAAGAATCCCAGCCAGGGGATAAGGAGACCGTAGACGCCGAGGACGACCAGTGTGATGGTGAAATTGCGGACTGACCGCACCCACCGGACATCGGAATCGGGCGAGGGAATTTTCTGCACGAAGAGGATCAGGGACAGAACCGCCATAGTTCCCGCCAGAAAAAAGATGTACCGGGCCGCGTCGGCGGCCCGGTCGGGAAAGTTGTACGCTCCCAGAAACAGGGCAATGGCGAGTCCCAATCCTCCCGCAGCGAAAGCTTTGTTAGCGGAAGATCGGGTCATGACGCGGCCTGTTCCCTACCAGGGATCCTTTTCGTAGGCTTTGTTCGTGACTTCGAGAAGCTCCTCGAGATAGGCCTTGTATTCCTCGGGGTTCATGATGTTCAGCTGAAGCTGCTCCTTCGCGGCAGCCTGGAACTCGGGGTCGGCCACGACTTTCTCGAAGGTGTCGACCAGCTTTTTATGAGCCTCTTCGGGGATGCCCGCAGGGGCGGCAAATCCCCTGGACGAATCGGAGAACACCTTGTAGCCGAGCTCAGTGAAGGTGGGAACGTCAGGAACGTTGGGGTGGCGTTTCTTCGTCATGATGGCGAGAATCCGCACTTCCCCTGCCTTCATGTTCGACTCCACCTGGGAGAGGTTCATGAAGCCCATGGAGACGTGCCCGCCCATGACGGTGGCTTTCGCGTTGGAGGACCCGGTGGAGGGGATGCTCTTGACGGTCGTTCCGGCGGCCTCGTTGAACTGGGCCAGGGCGAAGGCGTCATCACCGCCGGGGCCGGAGGTGGAGCCCGTCAGGGTTCCGGGGGCGGCCTTTTCTGCGTCGATGATGTCCTGAATCGAATTGAAGGGGCTGGACGCCGGGACAACGAGAACTCCGGGGTCCGTCACGAGGTTGTAGAGCATGGTGAAGTCATCGAGGGTGTACTTCGCCCTCTTGGCGGACATGTGGGCGGTGAGGTGGGGGGTGTAGAGGGTTCCGATGGTATATCCGTCGGCCTTGGCCCGGGCGAGGGCCTCGAAGCCCCTCTGTCCGCCGGCGCCATCGATGTTGTTGATGACCATGGGCTGGCCGAAGTATTTCTCGGCGAATTTCGCGAAGAGCCGGGCCATAGTGTCCGTGCCGCCTCCGGCATTGGACGCGACGATGATCGTCACCGGTTTGGAGGGGTAGTCGGCAGCGAAGGCGGCTGCTCCGGCGAGGAGGAAACTGAGCGCAAGGACTGCAAGAAGTGCTTTTTTCATGTTCTCTTCTCCTTTCAGAATGTAAAATAGCTAATTTATTGATTTGCAACCCATGAAGCCTGAAGGATCTCCTATGCAGGTGATTTTCTATTTTTTGAAGCGTTTTTCTTTTTTTCTTCTTCGATGAGGGGTTTCAGCCGCTCCCCCTTGACCATGAAATAGACCCGCTCGGCCACGTTCGTCGCATGGTCGCCTATTCGGGCCAGATGCCGAGCCACCCAGATCAGGCCGGCTGCGCACTGGGCGGTAGCCCGGTCTCCTGCCGGCTTGTTGGCGATGATCACGAGCAGTTCGTCGAAGATATTATCGTAGAGTACATCCAGCTCCTCGTCCCTTCGGCAGATATCCTCGGCGAGAGCGGCGTCGTTCTCCTCGAAGGACCGCAGAGAGTCGGCCACCATCTCGGCAGCTATTGTCCGCATTCTGGGAATATCCACCAGAGGCTTGAGGAGGGGATATTGGTTGAGCATCTTCGCCTTCTTCGCGATGTTCACCCCCTGGTCGCCGATGCGCTCCAGGTCCGTGATGATCTTCAGCACGGCAAAGACGAAGCGGAGGTCCTCCCGCACGGGCTGACGCATGGCAATTGAGGAGAGGCATTCGTCATCGATCGCCGCCTCAAGATCGTCAATATCGTCGTCATCCCTGATGACTTCATCGGCCATTACATCGTCCCGGGTCTCGAGGGCCTTGATGGCCTTGGAGAAAGCGTCGCTTGCCATGACCCCCATTTTCCGTACCATTTCAAGTATCTTCGCCCGGTCGGCGGAATAGAGCAGGCTCTCCACCCGGCCATTCTTCTTTCCGAACATCCTGCATTCCTCCGTCACTCTCTGGTGTGCTTCTTAATCAAAAGACAGAGCTCCTCGCTTCAAAAAAGAAAGGGGAGATTTCTGTCTGTGCGGAAATTTTTTCCAGGGTAATCTTTCGCTGATATGATTGTACAAACTACGATATTCCCACTAAAAAGTCAAGGTTTGTTGCTCCATCTTCGGGCCGGCGGGCGGTTTAGCCCATTAATTTCATTCCGTCATCCCCTTTGATAGATTTGATAGAATAGAATATAAGAAGGCCTGCGAAAAATTCTAAAAAGGCAAAGGAGAACAGAATGAAAAAGACCTACCTTCGATGCAGAATACAGGGAAAAGCGCACGTCGGAATCCTCGAGGAGGATCGAATCTACTCTCTCACGGGAAGCCTCTTCCAGAACCCCGAAAAGGGGGAGCTTCTGGGAACCCTTGACCAGGTGGAGTCCTGGCTTCCTCCTACGGACCCGTCAAAGGTTGTGGCCGTGGGCCTCAACTACAGAGACCATGCCAGGGAAGTCGGGCTGCCCATTCCTGAAGAGCCCCTGCTCTTTCTCAAACCCCCCACTTCGGTGATCGCCCAGGGTGAACCGGTGGTCTACCCTCCGGTCATGACGAAGCGGGTGGATTACGAGGCGGAGCTGGCCATCGTTATGGGCAGAACCTGCCGTTCCGTCTCCCCGGAAGAGGCCTTTGATTATATTCTCGGGTACACCTGCGCCAACGACGTCACCGCAAGGGACCTCCAGTCGAAGGACGGTCAGTGGACCCGGGCGAAATCCTTCGATACCTTCTGCCCCCTCGGCCCGGTGATCGCCGCCGGGATAGACCCCTCCGACCTCGAGATCGAGATGTTAGTGGGCGGCAAAGTAGTGCAGCATTCCCGCACGAGCAACTTCATCTTTCCGGTGAACGTGCTGGTCAGCCATATATCCCATGTCATGACCCTTGAGCCGGGAGATGTCATCATCACCGGAACCCCCGCAGGCATCGGCCCCGTGAACCGAGGCGACGTCATGCAGGTGAAGATCGAGCAGATAGGCCTGCTGGAAAATCCGGTGAAATAAAACGAAAGGAGATTCATCATGCCCTACGATTCCATTCGCGACCTGCCGGACAGCGTAAAGGACAACGTGCCGAAGCACGCCCAGGAGATCTACAAGTCGGCCTACAACAGCGCCTGGGATGAATATGGCCACGACGAGGAACGGGCCCATAAAGTGGCCTGGGCTGCGGTCAAAAACGTTTACGAGAAGAACGAAAAGACCGGAAAATGGGAGAAGAAGGACTAAGCTGCAGCTCCACCTCCACCTCTAAAGTGTAACCTGCTAATTTGAACCGGAAAAACTATCCCTGGGCAGTAAGCCGGATCTGTTTTTCCGGTTCAGTCTTTGGCAGGTTGAAAATTTGCTCCGAGCGGTAAAAGTCTGCTTCAGTGGATATCCCTTGACTTGGGAAGAAAAAACGGCAAACGTCTTCCTCAGTTTTTAACCGGCCCTTCAGAAAGTATGTCGTAGACTACTGCGCTCAGTACCTTGACCGCTTTGGGAAGGGCATCCCGGTCATTGAAGTCGAAGCGGCTGTTGTGGGCCACGGCGGCCGTATCCGTCAGTATCCTCAGCATGGAGGCCTGCCCTCCCTGGTCCTGAACCCGCTTCATCATATAGGAGAAGTCCTCGCTGCCGGTGGACTCCCGGCGCAGCTGGGGATGAATCCGGACGGTTTTGAGGTTTTCCCTGCATACTTTGGCAATCCGCTCCATGAGGGGAAGGTCGCTTTCCATGAGGAAGGCCTCTCCCATTTTCTTCACTTCGTAAGTGCAGTCGTGCATCTCCGCCGAGGCCTTGATGATGCGCTGCGCCCATTGCTCCATGTAGATATTGCCGGCAGTTGTCTTGCCCCGGACCTCAAGTTCCATCTTCGCAAATTCGGGGATCACGTTGCGGCCTGACCCTCCCTGCAAAGTTCCCACGTTGACCCGGGTGTCCGATGCGCTGTTTCTGGGGATGGCCAGGAGGTTCTGAAGGGCCGTGCCGGCAGCGGCGAGGGCATTGCGTCCATCCTCCGGTGATCCTCCGGCGTGGGCCGATTTTCCGTAGAAGAGAGCGTCCATTTTCGATGTGGCGAGGGAGCCGCCGCACCCCGCAGTGGTGTCGGAAACCCTGTCCTCCTGGGTGCTCCGCCCTGTGATATGACAGGCGAGGACGTAATCCACCCCGTCGAGGTGCCCCTTGTCCACGATGGACTTCGCCCCCCGGACACCTTCCTCCGCCGGCTGGAAGATGATCTTCACTGTTCCCCGGAGTTCGTCCTTCACTGCCATGAGCACCTCGGCCACTCCGAGGCCGATGGCTGCGTGGCCGTCGTGGCCGCAGGCATGCATCATTCCGGGGTTGACCGAACTGAACCCCTCCTTGAAGGGGCGATGGTCTGCTGTCTTGTCCTCATTGACACCGAGGGCGTCGATATCGAACCGAAGGGCGACTGTCGGTCCCTCGCCGCAGCGCAGAATGCCCAGAACACCCGTAAATCCGCCCTTAATCCGTGGGAGAAACTGAGGGTCCGCCCCCTGCTCTTTCGCCCGGGCGTAATGCTCCTCCAGTTCGTCCTCGTCGGGCAGCCCCATCCGGGACTCGGCGAGACAGACATCTGAGCCAGCAAGGACTTCAAAACCCATCTCCGTGAGACGCCTGGCAATAAGCGAGGCCGTTCTCATCTCAAACCATCCGCTCTCGGCGAATTTGTGAAAATCTCTGCGAATGCCCATAAGCTTTTCGGTCAGACCCTCTGCAAGTGCTTCAATTTCTGAGTACATCGTCGAACCTCCATTATTAAATGCCTCTTTGTGCTCAAGCTCTTATAAAATTGTAGTGAAATGAAAAGGTGTTTTTATTCTTAATAATCCAGATTTATTGAAACTGCCTTCAGTTCGGTGTAACTTTCCAGCATTCCCTCAAGGGAGTGTTCCCGGCCCAAGCCGCTCTCCTTCATGCCGCCATAGGGCTGTCCCTGTACTTGTCCGCCCCCGCCGTTGATCACTATCCAACCGGCATTTATCTCCTGCGCGGTTTTAATCGCCTTGGCGACATCTCGTGACCAGAGAAAGGCAGCTAACCCGTAGTCAGTGTCATTCGCAAGATCTATAACTTCATTTTCATCCTCCCAGGGAATACATACAAGTATGGGGCCAAACACTTCCATCTTTGCCAGAATGCTGTCGTTATTGCGGGCGGTGAAGACAGTGGGAAGCAGGAAATATCCTTCCGCAAGGGGCCCTTCTTCAGGAGGAAGCCCGCCGCAGATAAGCCGCGTGTCCGGCTCAGCCATGGCCTGTTTCATAATCCCGATTATCTTGTTGTATTGAACTGAACTTGAAATGGCCCCCATATCATTTATCTCATCGCAGGCATTACCGACCTTCAACTTTGAAACTTCCTGACAAAGCCGGGAGACAAATTTATCAAAAATGGATTTATGAACATACACCCTGGACCCGGAAGAACAGCTCTGCCCCTGGCGGGCGAGTCTTGCCGCCGGAATCACCCCTTGTACGGTTTTTTCGAAATCGCAGTCGGGAAATACAATCTGAGGGTTCTTTCCGCCCAGTTCCAATGTGCTGTTCAAAACCCTGTCGGCAGCATAATGGAGGGCCTTTTTCCCCACCTCGGTCGAGCCGGTGAGGGATATTTTGCGGATTAAAGGATGGGAAAGCAGGGCTTCGCCGCATTCCTCTCCGGGGCCGGAAATCACGTTGAGCACTCCCGGGGGAAGCATCCTTGCGGCGATCTTTGCAGTGTGCAGGGCGGCGAGAGGGGCATCCGAAGCGACCTTCAAAACCAGGGTATTTCCCGTGAGCAATACAGGAGCCATCTTCGCCACGGCGAGCTGGACAGGGGCGTTCCACGGGATAATTGCGGCAACCACTCCCAGGGGCTCTCTTCTGGAATAAAAAAACATATTGTCGGGGCCGGGGTATGTCATTCCTTTCATCTCGGCCCCCAGCCCGCCGTAATACCGGAATCTTTCCACGGCATTTTTTACCTCTCCCCGCGACTGAGTCCTGATGGCATTTCCATTTTCCGAGGCTATGGTGCGGGCAATTTCCTCGGCGCGCTTTTCAACTTCGCCGGCGATCTTCAACAAAATCGCGCCCCGGTCTTTTGGCTGCACTTTTTCCCAGCCGTTGAATGCCTCATAAGCAGCCCGCACAGAACGGTCAACGTCCTCTTTATCCGCCCGGGGAACTCTGCCAGCGTACGTTCCTTTTTTTGAAGGGTTTTCCACCTGAATCCATCGTCCGCTCGAACTCTCAGTTTCCTGACCTTTGATGTACATCAGCTCTTCATGAAACATTGGAATCGACCTCCATTCCGGGAGTATTTCTTGTGTGTTCATTGTTTTTCAGCAGACCGCCGGATAAAAGAGCTCAGATTTTTTATGAGACTCCCAGGCGCTCTTTCAATCCCTCCTGAAGTATTCCGGAAAAGTTGAGATTGGCCTCCACAGCGAGCCTGTTGAGATACGCCGGAACGGTGACGCTCTTGGTCACCGACCGGTTGGCTTCTTCTTCCCGAACGATATCCATGCGGATGGTTATAAGAGAGATGACCTGGCCGGGCTGTAGGTGAACCTGATCAAAGGGAGTGGGTGAAGGGATGGGGTCATTATCCTGCTCTGAATAGTAGAGGAAGCCTTCGAGAGCTTCCTTGGCTCGGGCGACCGCTTCTTCTTCCGTTTTTCCGAAGGTGACGCAGCCGGGAAGGTCAGGGAATTCAACTGAAATGCTCTCTTCATCCCGGGTAAAGATGGCCGGGTATGTGCGGATATCCTTTTTGCCTTTATTAGCCATGGTTGTTCATCCTTAGTGTTCGTAATATGCACTTGATTTTTAATTTGAGTTACAGGATTCAAAGTCCCGCCGCTTTGAAAATGCGTTTCGTCGTGTTGGGGGCAATATCTTTCTCCGGATGAGGGACAGTGACCTTTCCATGTTTCGTTCTATGTTTGAAATAGTGATGATCACCCCGGATGCCTGTAAGCAACCAGCCGTCCCGTTCGAGTATCTTGATAATCTTCCTGCTGTAGCTCTTGATGGACATCGCCATCTTCCATCTTCAGGTGATCGTACAATAATAATGCTTGTTTGAACACGTGTCAAAGAGGCAGGGAGTTTTGTAAACGAGCTGCGCAAGGGGTCAACTGAATCAGGTTTCTTCGGGGGGGGCTACTATGCTAAAAACTTATGAAGTGGTGGTATAATATAACTAAAGATATTATTGCATGGTTTGTTGTTCAGCATGTTGTTCCTTTTGGAAGGCACATTGAAGAGAGGTACAGAATTATACGAGGTGTAAGGGTGAAAATCTTTCTTTCAGCCACGAAGAGTCATCAAAATCTTCATAGGACTTTCGGGCAGTTCTATCACTTGATGTAAGAATCCAGCGGCCAAAGCGCGATGATGTGGATGCCGTAACTCAAGTTCGGAAAATATTTCAAACCCGGAGGAGGAGAAAATGAATACCGAATCAGTTCAAGACCCTGTTGTAACGGATTCTGACAAGTATAAGGTGATATTCGAAAATGAATATATACGAGTGTTGGATTATCAGGATAAGCCCGGAGAAAAGACAAATAAGCACAGGCATCCGGCATTTTTTCTCTATGCCCTCAGCCCGTTCAAGCGGAATATTCATCTGGAAGGCGGAAAAATCGCTGTAAGAGAGTTTCAAACAGGCGACACTATTTGGTCTCAAGAACAAATCCATATAGGTGAGAATGTCGGAAACACTGACACTCATGCTTTAATCGTGGAACTGAAAAACGCTGATAGACAAAAATGAAATGGATGGTCTCCGTTTATTAGATAGGGAGTACGCATGAATAAGTACGTTTAAAACTCTCTTTGAAAAATCCTGATCTCATTTTCAGTCAGCCCGATGAAAACATATTCTTCGGCACTGCTTGCCACATGGGCGGTAAAGAATGAATATAAGGGATCATTACGGAGGTGGATGCCCTGATTTTGCTCTGACACATGAGGCTTTTGCAGCGAAAGAGGAGGCTCGGTGCGGCATGATTCCTGATCGGAGGAAAAGGCGGTGGAATCGCCTCACAATAATTTGAAAAAAAAGAAGCCCTGCCTTCATCGGCGGGGCTTCATGACTGAAAAGGAGAACACGTCTCCGAGCCTTTAGCTGGCGGAGGGCAGAGGATTCGAACCCCTGGTCCCGGAGGGACAACTGATTTCAAGTCAGCCGCCATAGACCACTCGGCCAGCCCTCCAGCCGTTCAGCATTATACACATCTTTTCTTCCCTTGCCAACGGGGTTCGCCTGTTTCTCTCTTTTTCCTGCTTCTCGGCTTACCTCTTGAAATTCTCATAGAGTCAGCTGCCTTTGGTATAGGCCGCCTTTTGGGGAATCTCACGGGTTCAAGAGGCTTCTATATATGTCGCATGGAGATTTCACGGGAGAGAAATTTTTCCCTGTAGGGTATAATGTTGAAAAAGACATAATGTAAACTATTTTTTCAGGTCATATATGCGAGTAAACAAATAATTTATTTTATTCCAATTTTGTGGGCTCCTTGAAAGATGCCCATCGTAAATTTATACATTTCAAGATCCTGCAAAAGTTAAGAGATATTTAAAGGAGGTTTTTCTATGGAAGAGATAAACGCTTTAATCAAGAAAGAAATTGACGCTATTTATTCCGATGTTCGTTCCTTACAGGAAAGCATTCATCAGGAGCCGGAGCTTTCGAACGAGGAGTACAAGACCCGGGAGAAGGTAAAGGTTTTTCTTTCGGGTACGAACCTTGAGATAAGAGAATGCGTCACATCTACCGGTCTGATCTGTGATCTGAAAGTAGGAGAAGGTCTTCCGACAATAGCTTTCCGGGGAGACATGGATGCCCTGTCGATAGACGAGAGGACTGACCTGCCTTACAAATCAACAATTAAAAATGCCATGCATGCCTGCGGGCATGATTTTCATACAGCCACCCTCGCGGGGTTGGCGAAGGCTCTCTCCTCTATATCAGACAGGCTGAAAGTAAATGTTCGTTTCATATTTCAGCCTGCTGAGGAAAATAACCCTGAAGGCGGAGCAAAAAGAATGATAGAGGAGGGGGCTTTAAAGGATTGCTCGGCAATTTTTGGCCTTCATGTGTGGCCGGAGCTTGAAACCGGTGAGATTGGCCTTAAATCCGGCCCGCTTTTTGCGGCTTCTGACAGGATAAGTATAAAGATTACGGGAAAGAGCGCCCACGCCGCAAAACCCGAGGAAGGGACGGATGCAGTCCTCATAGCCGGATACTTGATAGTTGCCCTGCAGGCTCCGATCTCCCGAATGATCAGCCCCTTCGATGAGGCTGTTATTACTATCGGTCACATGGAAGGGGGAATCAGACACAATATCCTGGCTGAAAAGGCAGAGCTTCACGGCACTGTACGAAATACGTCGTCATTGATTAGAGAAAAACTCAAGACGCAGATAAAAAATATAGTGAAAGGTACTGCGGAAATGTTCGGCGGTTGTGGAGAGCTCGACTATTCCGATGGTTTTCCTGTTCTCGAAAACAACCGGGAACTCTTTGAATTTGTGTCAAAGGAGCTCAAAGATCTTTCATCACCGGAAATCAAGGGCGTAGAATTAAACAAGTCTTCGATGGTCGCTGAGGATTTCAGTTTTTATGCTAATGAAATTCCCGCCTTTTTTCTGCTTCTGGGCTGTTCGGCTCCGGGGACAGAGAAGAGCAGTGTTTACCCCCTTCACAACTCCTTGTTCAGGGCTGACCAGCAGTGCATCAGAACAGGGCTTGCTGCATTTATGAAGATAGCTCTTAATGCAGGAAGCATAAACCTTTAAATCATATGGGTTGTGAACAAACTGTGAAAGTTCATCCATGAAAGGGGACAGATACGTTGTGAATAAAGAAAAAAACAGGACCGTAATTTTTCAGGGCGGCAGAATTATTGATGGCACAGGGTCAGAGCCCAGGCTATGCTCCCTTGAGGTTCACGAAGGAAGAATTACAAGAATTTATCCTGAAGATGAAATCAACGCTCCTTCGGCAGATGCAGAAGTAATAGACGCTTCGGGGCTGACAATTCTGCCGGGTCTTATAGATACTCATACCCATATCGCAATGACAAAAGGCGATACTGAGCTTTCCGGCATAAAAGAAACCGTGCCGTTCAAGACGATTAAGGCCTGTAAAAACGCAGAGAT
>JALHFZ010000145.1 GCA_022837505.1 Synergistaceae bacterium | reverse complement strand
GGAGGACCGGGCGAAGGAGGTAGAGAAGCAGATCCGCGAGACCTACCCCAAGGTGCAGAACATAGTCTCCACCATCGGCGCCTCGGGGGTGAACCAGGGAACCCACAAGGCGATCATCGAGGCCTATTTCGACCAGGACCCCGAGCGCCTCTCCACCATGGAGATGGCCGACTAGATGCGTCCGTGGCTCGCCTCCCTCCCCGGAGTGGAGAGCAGCGTCACCGGATTTCGAACCGGAATGGGGGGCGGAAAGCCCATTCAGGTGGTTATAAAGGGAGAAAACCTCGAAATTCTCTACGGACTGGCGGAGAAAGTCAGGGACCGCATCAAAGATGTTCCGGGAGTTGTTGACGTGGGGATCGATACGGAGATGGGGAAGCCGGAGCTTCAGATTCTCCCCGTCCGCTGGAGGCTCTCCCAGTACGGCATCAATATGACCACCCTGTCCCAGGTGGTCTACGGCTACCTTGTGGGGATGAACGCGGGGAAATTCCGTCAGGATGGGTATGAATACGATATAAAGGCCCGGATCTCCCCTGACAAGGCGAAGGATATCTTCAAGGTCACCGAGCTTCCCATCATGACGAGCTACGGGCTCGTTCCGCTGAAGGAGTTCGCCGAGGTCCGCTGGCGGGACGGCCCCACCACCATCACGAGGAAGGACCGCCAGAAGGCCGTCACCGTGCAGGCGGATGTGCGGTTCATGAGCGTGGGTGAGGCCACGAACAATGTGCGGGAGGCCATAGCGGACTTCGCCCTGCCGAGGGGGTACGAGATCGACTTCGGAGGGGACGCCGAGCAGATGGGGAAGACTTTCGCCGAACTGGGGCAGACGCTTTTCATCGCCATCGGCCTGACCTTCATCATCATCGCGGCGATTCTCGAATCGTGGTTCTTCGCCTTCGTGATCACCCTCTCCGTGCCCCTGGCTGCCCTGGGTGTCATCCCCTCCATGCTGCTTTCAGGGGTCTCCATCTCCCTCTTCGCCCTTATCGGGCTGATCATGCTCGTGGGGTTGGTGGTAAACAACGCCATCGTGGTGATCGACTACGCGGAAGTCCGCAGAAAAGAGGAAGGAGAACATGCAGATGTGGCCATAGAAAAGGCGTGTGCCATCCGCCTTCGGGTGCTCTTCATGGCCATCTCCACGGCCGTGATCTCCATGGTTCCCCTTGCCTTCGGATCGGGACTGGGAGGATCTTTCCGGCAGCCCATCGCCTTCGTGGCCATCGGCGGCCTCATCGCCGGAGGGCTCGTCTCCCTGCTGGCCATTCCGGCAGTCTACAAGCTCTACTGGGGCTTCCGCGAGCGGTTGGCGGCCCGGCGGGAGGCAAGGCGGGAGAAGCGGGCAGCCTCCGACTCCCAGGAGCCATAGGGAAAAGCACAAAAAAGACGAAGCCCAGTGGCTTCGTCTTTTTTGTGGAAAAAATAAAAGGTGCCCTATCGGCGAAAGATGTCCCTGGGGATCATGCCGTGGATCCCCTTGTCGCCGTCCACCACCTGGGTGACCCGGAAATCCACTGCCAGACTGCAGAGGGAGTAGGCTTCCTCCCGGGTGAGGCCCTTTTCCTCCGAAAGGAAGGCGATGGCCTCCCGGATGGCCATTTTCATGGCTTCGTTGAGGTCGGCATGGAACCCCATGACGATCCAGTGGGTGGGGCTTTCAGCCCGAGGCCAGGTGAGGGGCATGTCCTTCCGGACGATGAACTCAAGCTCCACCTCTTCGAAATAGGTCTCGGCGGCGGCGATGCTCACCTCGCCGTCCCCCTGGAGGGCGTGGGCGTCGGCGGCCATGAAGAGGGCACCGGGGGCGTTGACGGGGATATACAGGGTCGTTCCCTCTATAAGCTCCTTATTGTCCATGTTCCCGGCGAAATAGCCGGGGATGACCGGTGAGCGGACCTCTCCGGGGCGGGGAGCCACGGCCATGGTCCCGAGGAAGGGGCGGACGGGGAGGGAGATCTCCGGGGTGAACTGGATGGATTTTCTGTCCTCCGAGAGATAAAGCCCTCTGAGGTACCCTTTTTCGAACCCTTCGGGCAGGCCGCCCACGCCGACGGTGTCCGGGTAGATATGGGTGACGGCGAATTTGCCCGGCACGATGCGGTGGATCCGCACCTCGAGGGTGTCTCCGGGTTCCGCACCCTGAACGTAGAAGGGGCCGGTGAAGGCGTAGACGCTGACGTTCCGTTCTTTCATGCTCTGCCGGAGGGTGAACATGTCGTCGAAGGTCATGTCGGGGCTGAGGTTC
>JALHFZ010000060.1 GCA_022837505.1 Synergistaceae bacterium | reverse complement strand
CGGGGCGACGGTGGTGCTGGTGAAGGGCGACTACGCCGACGCCTTCAGCCTCGCCACGGCGGCCATCGGAAAATACGGCTGGTACAACAGGAACTGCGCCATCAACCCCTATCTCGTCGAGGGGAAGAAAACCTGCGCCCTCGAGATCGCCGAGCAGTCCGGGTGGAACCCTCCCGACAGGGTATTCATCTCCGTAGGGGACGGATGCTGCATCAGCGGCCTCTACAAGGGGTTCAGCGATCTTCTGCAGATGGGGCTCATCCGCCGTATCCCCAAGATCACCGGAGTTCAGGCGGAGGGGGCCCGGCCGATCTGCGACGCCGTTGAAAGAGGGGCGGACCGGGTGACCTTCGGTCCGGCCGAAACGGTGGCCGACAGCATCTCCGTGGGGTCTCCCCGAAACTGGGCCAAGGCCCTCCGGGCGGTCCGCACGTCGGAGGGGAGCATGGTGGCGGTAACGGACAGAGAAATTCTCTCGGCCATCCCCGAGCTGGCACGGAAATCGGGGGTCTTCGGTGAACCTGCCGGCGCCGCCGCTTTCGCCGGTTTCCGGAAGATGGCCCGGGAGGGGCTGCTGGGACGAAAGGAGCGGATCGCCGTTGTGGTGACAGGCAACGGGCTTAAGGATATAGAGAGCGCGCGAAAGGCTGTGGGAGCCCCGATGATCGTGGGGCCGTCCCTGGAGGAGTTTTCGAAAAATCTTGAGAGGAGCGGATTTCCATGCTAGAAAAAGGACAGGAATTTCTTCAGCAGACCGACCCGGAAATATTCGACATCATCACTGAGGAGCTTGACCGCCAGAGAAAGGGAATCGAGCTCATCGCCTCGGAGAACTTCGTCTCCCGGGCCGTCCTCTCGGCCATGGGGTCGGTGCTCACCAACAAGTACGCCGAGGGATACCCCGGGGCCCGCTACTACGGCGGATGCCACGTGGTGGACAAGGCGGAGAATCTCGCCCGGGAGAGGGCGAAGAAGCTCTTCGGCTGCGATCATGCCAACGTGCAGCCCCATTCCGGCTCCCAGGCGAACATGGCCGTCTACTTCTCTGTGCTGAAGCCGGGGGACACGATCCTCGCCATGAACCTCTCCCACGGAGGACACCTGACCCACGGATCTCCGGTGAACTTCTCAGGCCAGCTCTATAACATCGTCCCCTACGGAGTCAGCAGGGAGACGGAGCAGATCGACTTCGCCGAGGTCGAACGCCTGGCCATGGAACACAAGCCGAAGATGATCGTCTGCGGAGGCTCAGCCTACCCCAGGGAGATCGATGCGGAGAAGTTCCGGGCCATCGCCGACAAGGTGGGAGCCCTCCTATTCTTCGATATCGCCCATATCGCCGGCCTCATCGCCGCGGGGGTGCATATCGACCCCGTGCCCCACTGCCATTTCCTCACCACCACGACCCATAAGACCCTCCGGGGCCCCCGGGGGGGCATGATCATGTCCACGGAGGAATACGCCAAGGCGGTGGACAAGAGCATCTTCCCGGGAATGCAGGGAGGCCCCCTCATGCACATGATCGCCGCCAAGGCGGTGGCCTTTGAGGAAGCCCTTCAGCCCTCCTTCAGGGAGTACTCGAAGCAGGTTGTGGTCAACGCGAAAGCCCTTGCGGAGGAGCTTCTCTCCCTGGACTACCACCTCGTCTCCGGCGGAACGGACAACCATCTCATCCTGATGAATCTCTCAGGCAAGGGTGTGACGGGAAAGGCCGCCGAGGCCGCCCTCGACAAGGCGGGGATCACCGTGAACAAGAACACCGTCCCCTTTGATACCCAGAGCCCCTTCATCACGAGCGGAATCCGCCTGGGCACTCCCGCCGTGACGACCAGAGGCTTCAAGGAGAAGGACATGAAGCTCATGGCCCGCTGGATCGACATGGTCCTTCGGGATGTGGAGAACGAAAGAAGCCTTGCGTCAATCCGGGCCGAGGTGCTCGAAGCCTGCGCCAATCACCCTCTGTATCCGGGGATGGAATAAATATAAAGGAGAATGTCCACTATGGCTATGAAATATGGAATCGATCTCACAGTCAATCCCGAAGGTCTGAAGCACGCTGTGGAGCTTGCGAAGAAGCAGAATGTCGTCATCCCCACCTTCCGCCAGATGAAAGATCCGGTGCAGCACACTCCCGCAGCGGTAAAGGAAAAGCTCAAGACCACCGGACTGTGGGATTTGGATCCGGTGAACCTCTTCCGGATCACCTGGAAGAATGAGCCCGTAAAATCCGGCGGCCTCTTCGGCAGGGCAAACTATGTTGAACTTCCCTCCGCCCTTACGGGGGTGGATGCCCGGATCGTGGCCCTCGTGGGCAAATGGTTTCCCACGGGAGCCCATAAAGTGGGAGCGAGCTTCGGCTGCCTCGTTCCGCGGCTTATTACCGGCCAGTTTGACCCCATTCATAAGAAGGCCGTATGGCCCTCCACGGGGAACTACTGCCGGGGCGGAGCCTACAACTCCCAGCTCCTCGGGTGCGACTCCATCGCCATACTTCCTGAGGGGATGAGCCGCGAGCGGTTCGAGTGGCTCGAGACCGTGGCGGGTGAGATCATTGCGACTCCGGGTACGGAGAGCAATGTCAAGGAGATTTATGACAAGGTCTGGGAGCTCCGCAACACCCGGGATGACATCGTCATCTTCAACCAGTTCGACGAGCTGGGGAACCACCTCTGGCACTACGAAGTTACGGGGAGCGCCATGGACGATGTTCTGCAGCAAGTGCTCAGAGAAGGGGAGCGGTACTTCGGAGTGACCGTCACATCCGGGTCCGCCGGAACAACCGCCGTGGGGGACTATCTCAAGAAAGTCCATCCGGGGAGCCTCATTGCCGTGGGGGAGGCCCTTCAGTGCCCGACCCTTCTGGAAAACGGCTTCGGCGCCCACCGCCTTGAAGGCATCGGCGACAAGCACGTCCCCTGGATTCACAACGTGAAGAACACGGACATGGTCATCGCCGTTGACGACGAGGACAGCATGAAGTTCATCCGCCTGTGCAACGAGCCTGAGGGGGTCGACTATCTCCGCTCCCTCGGCCTGAAGGAGGAGTTCATCGAACAGCTTCCCCTCATGGGAATCTCCGGCGCGGCCAATGTCATCATGGCCATCAAGATGGCGAAGTACTACGAGCTCACCTCGAAGGATGTTATCCTCACGGTCTTCACCGACTCGATGGAGATGTACGGCTCCCGGGTGAGGGAGATGGCTGAGGAGTCGGGCCCCTATACGGAAATGCAGGCGGCGGTTGACCATGCGCGCCATGTATTGGGTGTTCGGACGGACAATATGCTAGAACTCTCCTACTATGATAAAAAACGGATCCACAATCTGAAATACTACACCTGGGTGGAGCAGCAGGGAAAGACCTCCGAGGAGCTCATGGCCCAGTGGTACGACGCTGAGGAGTACTGGAACTCAGTGGAATCCATGGCCGGTTCCATCGACGAGAAAATCGACGAGTTCAACAAACTGACCGGCCTGCAGTAAGAGCAGCACGATGTTTTGAAAAGTGTATCCGTGGTTCGAAGAAGAACTCTAAAACTCCGTGAGGGAGTTTAATCTAAAGGAGGGGTTGTAATGTTGCATCGTAGTTTCAGGACCGGATTCATCGGAAAGTGTTTGTTTGTCATGGTCTTGATGGTGTTTCTGATGAGCCTGACCACTGCTGTCTCAGCAAAAGAAGCGGAATACAAATGGAAATTCGGACAGACCTCAGTCCGGGCTTCCCAGGGCGAGTCGTACAAGCTGTTCTGCGAACTTATCGGCAAATACAGCGACGGCCGCATACAGGTCGAGTTTTTTCCGGATAATCAGCTCGGCACCCTGGATGAGATCTTCCATGCTGTACAGGTCGGTGACGTCGAACTCTGCGGCGTAGCTCCCTACGTCAACCTCGTTCCCGGCGGAATGTTCAACTGGATGCCCTGGACAGTGGAAACCTGGGAAGAGTGTAAGCTTGCCTTTGCCCGTCCCAACGGTGCTCTGTACGTCCCCATGGAGGAAGCGATGAAGGAAGTGGGGATGCATATCCTCTTCACCGTTTCCCAGGGATCCTACGGCGTCGGCAACAACGTCCGGCCGATCAAAACCCCTGAGGATTTCAAAAATCTCAAAATGCGGGTATCCTCTTCTCTCGGCAGCGTCCGGGGACTTCAGAATATGGCCTCCGGCACCGGCATGACCGTCGAGACCGTGCCCTGGGGAGATCTGTACAACGCCCTCTCCAAGGGAGTTGTTGACGGCTGCTGGTCCATGTGGCCCTCCCTCGTGGAAGAGCGTCATTACGAAGTGATGAAGTTCTACACCTCCCTCGACTGGATGTGGGACGCAAACCAGGTTGTCGTCAACAGGGAAGTCTGGGAAGCTCTGCCCGACGATCTGAAGGCCGCCGTTCAGAAAGCGGCTGATGAGGCGGAAATTCATCAGTATGGAATTCAGGAGCGCATGGCCTCCGAATTCCAGGACTTCCTGAAGAAGCAGGATGGCTTCGAGATCTACTACCCCACCGATGCCGAGCGGGCGATGTTCCGCGAAAAAGCCAATGCCCTGAGCATCTGGGAAGAACTGTGCACTCCCTGGCTCGAGAAACATTACCCCGGCCAGAATATGACCGAGAAAATTCTTGCGGAACTTGAGGCAAACCGGGTAAAGGTCGCAGCTGCAAAGACAAAATAAGAAGCAGCACAAGGGGCAGTCCGCTGAAGGCTGCCCCTTGCTTCCTGAAACCCTTCATGTCATGAGACAGTCAGAACGTATATGAAAATCATGGAGCATACATAAAAGGAAGGTTCAATATGAAAAAAATATTCCAGAGATTAAGCCAGGCAGAGCTTTTTCTTGCATCCTGCGGGCTGCTCATCACGGTTCTGCTGACCTTCTGCCAGGTAATAAACCGATACTGGCTCCATTATGAAATCATGTGGATCAGCGATTTCGCCCTCTACATCTTTATCTTCACAATTTACGTCGCCATACCCTACGGAGCATCCCAAAAGACCCATATTGCCGTTGATGTCCTGCCCGATTTCTTCTATCGGGACAATCAGGCCAGAAAGGCAGTCTTTGAAATTTTCAAAAGTACGGTCACCATAGTTATGGTTCTCGGCATGGCCGGCCCCACCTGGAAACTTGTCAAAAGAGCTTTAAAGTATCCTGAATATGCTACTCTCATACGCTGGTTCAATATGAACTGGCTCACCTATGCCATGGGCGTCATGGTCATCCTTGTAATACTCCACTACGGGTGGCATGCCGCAAGCAGCGTTTTTGAACTGAAGAAGCTCTACTGGCTTTCTCATAACCAGGGGGAGGAGAAATAGGATGTTTGACCTCGGAACAGTTACTACGCTGATCAGTTTCGTCGCAGGGCTTGTTCTGGGCCTTCCCATCGGATGGCTCTTTATAGGTTCAACAGCCCTTGGCCTTTTAGTCATGGGTATGCCTGCCACTTTTATAGCGAACACTTTTTTTCACTCCCTTGATTCCACGACGGTCATGGCCATAGCTTTTTTTGTTTTCTCCGGATCACTCATTGCAGAGGCCGGGTTGGCTGACCGGATCGTCAATTTTTCCTATTCCCTGGTCGGACGCCTTAAAGGCGGACTGACCGCTGTAGGAATCATCGCCACCCTCTTTCTCGGCGCATTGACAGGTTCTTCCGTTCCGTGCATAGCCGCCCTCATTCCACTGCTCGTTCCCCGACTCGAAAAATTCGGCTATCAACGGGTGTATACAACTGCGCTTCTCTGTTCCTCCAGCTATCTCGGCTATCTCATTCCGCCGAGCGTACCCGCCATGATCTACTGTCTTCTGGCAGGACAGTCCGTTGCGGCACTCTTTCTTGCGACGGTCTTTCCAGGCCTTATCCTCGCCCTTGGCTACGGACTGCTAAACTACCTGAGGGTTGACCGCTACACCTTCGAAAGCAGTGAAAAACCCGTCCTTCCCGCGACTCTGAAGGCTTCTGTCAAGGATATTCTCCATACAGGACGGCTGGCCATCCCGGCTTTGGGTTGTCCGGTGCTTATTCTGGTCGGAATTTACGGAGGAATATTCACTCCCAACGAGGCAGGCGGTATGGCAGCGGTCTACTGTCTTCTCATCGGCTGGTTTGTCTACCGGGAGCTGACGAATGTGAAATTGGTTAAAGCTCTGTCAAGTTCCCTGGGTACCCTCGGAATGACGACCCTCCTTCTCGCGGGCGGAACCGTGCTGACCCGGTATCTTACCCGCCAGGGAGTGGCCCAGGACGTTGCAAAGTTCATGCTGACCCTCTTTGAAAATAAAATTCTCATCCTCCTGATGCTGAATATTTTCCTTCTGTTTCTCGGAATGTTTCTCGACGGCATCCCCATTCTGATCCTTGTCGTCCCCCTTGTTCTTCCTCTGATGCAGGAGCTTGGAGTCAACCTGGTCCACCTCGGTTCGATGATGGTGGTCAACGTGGGGATCGGGGTCATGACGCCGCCCTTTGCCATGTCTATTTTTGTCGGCTCGCGACTGGCGGATGTTTCGCCCGCCGAACTCACAAAGGCAATGATGCCCTTTCTTTTCTATGTCTCAATACCTGTGCTGCTTCTTACGACCTATATCCCGGCATTGTCCTGCTGGCTGCCCCAGCTTCTTTTAGGAGCGAACGTCGTCGGGCCATGGTAGGGGAAAACTGACTGTCTATTGATGGGAGAGGATTTTCATGTTCGATATCGTCATTAAAAATGGGATGTGCTATTCCGGAGACGGGAAACCCGGTTTTCAGGCGGATATAGGCATCCTTGACGGGAAAATAAAGGCGATAGGGTCCCTGTCCGGAGAGGGGGCCGAAAAGGTCCTCGAGGCGGAAAATCTCGCTGTTGCCCCGGGATTCATAGATACCCACAGCCACTCGGATCTCGTCGCTCTCGTCCATCCTGAAATCGCGAACAAGACCACCCAGGGGATCACGACGGAGATCATCGGCCAGGACGGGATGTCCCTTGCTCCCATGAAGCCGGAGTACGTGAATTCATGGAAAAAAGTCATGGCCGGCCTTGAGGGAAGCTATGACGTCGACTGGAACTGGGGGAGTTCAGAGGAATACCTTGCACGCCTGGATAAACAGCCCCTCGGTCCAAATCTGGCCTATCTCGTCCCCTACGGCAATATCCGCATGTGCGCCATCGGCCTCGATAATCGTTCCGCGACAAAAAACGAGATTTCGATGATGACCGAACTTCTGGAAGAGGGCATCCGGAAAGGGGCCGTGGGATTATCCACAGGCTTGATCTATCCTCCCTGCAATTACGCTCCCGAGGAAGAAATCGCCGAGGTTACAAAAGTGCTCGCGAAATATGGCCTCCCTTTCGTGATTCACCAGAGAAGCGAAGCGGATGATATTTTGAATTCCATGGATGAAGTGTTCAGAATCGGCCGAAAATCGGGCTGTCCCATTCATTTTTCCCACTTCAAGGTCGCCGGAAAGAAAAATGCCCATCTTTTCGAACCCGTAATGAAAAAACTGGACGAGGCTTCGAAAGAGCTCGCCGTCTCCTTTGATCAATACCCCTATACGGCGGGAAGCACCACCTTCAGCGTCATCCTCCCCCCCTGGGTGCATGACGGCGGTCCCGACAAGGCACTGGAGAGGCTGGCCGATTCTTCGGCCCGAGAGCGGATGAAGAGCGACATCAGAAAGGGCATCCCCGGATGGGACAACTTCATCGATTTTGCCGGCATGGAAAATATCTGCGTCACCTTCGTCAAGACGGAAAAGAACGCCGATCTTGTGGGCAAAAACATGCTTGAGATCGGCGAGATAAGGGGAAAAGATTCCCTGGATGCAGCCTTCGACCTTCTTCTCGAAGAGGACATGGCCGTCGGACTCGTGGATTTCTTCGGCCTTGAGGAGCATATAGAGAAAATTATGGTCCATCCGCTGCAGAACCCTTGCACTGACGGGATTCTCGGGGCCCATCCCCACCCCCGAGTCTACGGAACCTTCCCGCGGATTTTGGGCTATTATGTCCGGGAAAGGCGACTTTTCGACCTGCCGACCGCCATTCAAAAAATGACGTCCCGCCCCGCTTCGATCTTCAAAATGAAAAACAGGGGATTGATTAAAGAAGGGTTTGCTGCCGACCTGGTGATCTTTGATCCGGAAAAAGTGATCGATAGGGCTACCTATGAAAATCCGAAGCAGTTTGCCGCGGGAATTCCCCACGTTATAGTCGGCGGAAAGACGGCGATAGAGGGGGGAGCTGTTCAGTCCGGTAAAAGCGGCCGGGTTGTGCGGTTTCGGGAGTAGTTCCGCAGAAGCAGATTTGTGGGTCCAGACAGAATAAGGTTCTCATTCGGGAGGAATAATTCTATGATGCAGAAATGGGCAGATGCGCTGGTCTCCCTGTGCCGGGGTATGGTGCAGATCCCGAGTCTCTCCGGCCAGGAAAAGGATGTTGCTGATTTTATCGAGAGGAATTTCGCCGACCTTGGATTTGATTCAGTGGAACGGGACCATTACGGGAATATTTCCGGCAGAATCGTTCTCGGCCAAGGCGGAAAGAAAATCCTCTTCGAGGGGCATATGGACCATGTGGATGTTGCGGATCCCTCAAAGTGGAGCCATGACCCCTTTGGAGCTGAAATTGTAAACGGACGGATCTACGGCCGTGCGACGAGTGATATGAAGGGAAACCTCGCGGCGTCCATGATCGCGGCTGCGATGATGAAGGAAGAGAGCGATGGTCTTAACGGTGAGATAATCGTGGCTGGAAGTGTTTTCGAGGAGCTCTTTGAGGGAGTCGCGTCGGAAGCTCTCGGAAAAAGATGGCAGCCCGATTGTGTCGTCATCGGCGAGGCCTCTTCTCTGACATTGAAGCGGGGGCAAAGGGGCCGCGCTGAGATTGTGCTCGAATCCTTCGGCAAACCCGCTCACTCGTCCAACCCCGAGGTTGGATTGAATGCAGTGAAGACGATGGTTCCGTTGCTTCAGTCGATCGAAGAGAAGTTTCACCCCGAAACTCATTCCGTCCTCGGAAAGGGAATTCTTGAGCTCACGGACATTATCTCGAAGCCCTACCCCGGAGCGAGCGTCGTTCCTGAGGGGTGCAGGGTAACCTATGACCGGCGCCTTCTGATTGACGAAAAAGAAGAGGATGTTCTTGCACCTCTGCAGCAGATCATCGAGTCGGAAAAAAAGAAAAATCCGAAGCTTCAGGCACAGGTCTCCTTTGCAGAGGCGGAGGATATGTGTTATACAGGCACGGCTATTTCGGCCAGACGATTCGCTCCGGGATGGATTTTCCCCGAAGACAACTGGTTTGTGGAAGCCGCCCTCCGGGGGCTTCGTTCCTCGGGGCTGAACCCTGCAATTTCTCACTATGCCTTCTGTACGAACGGCAGCTACTATGCGGGGAAAGCCGGTATTCCTACAATAGGCTTCGGCGGATCTCTCGAGTCGTTGGCCCATGTAATCGATGAATATATTGAAATTGAACAGCTTGAAAAGGCCTGTTCCGGCTATAGGGGGATCATTCGCTCAGTGCTCGGATAAATCTGACGCGGCAATTCCCGGGCATTGATTTCACATGAAAAAATTCCTTGATTTCGTGAGAAAATCCAGTCCCGTGCAAAGTATTTTTTGAATTTCCAATCAGCGAAGTTCAAGTATAATAGCAGTCGAAAGAGATTCATATCAAAGACACAGACGAAGATCATCTCTTTTGTGTCTTTGATCATTTTTCACGGTTCATTCCGGTAAAACCTTTCAAAGGAAGAGGGGAAATCGATGAGGCAGCAACTGCAGTATCTACTGCTCATCCTGGTTATGAGTATAGTCGGGGCGTGTAATGTCAGTCCTTCCTTTGCAAAAGCGCCCGGAGAGTACAAAATGATGCTCCTTCTTCCCGGACCGGCCGGCGGCAAAAGCTGGAACGCCGCGAATCTGAAGGGAATCCGGGAGGTAAACAAGGAGTTTGGTACGAAGATCGAGTACGTGGAAAATGTTCAGCCGGACGAGTTTGAGGCAGCCTTCGATAAATATGCCAAAAGTGGCTATGATCTCGTCCTGGCCGCAGGATCCCAGTTTGATTGGGCAGCGGCTTCGGCAGCCCAGGAGCACGAAAAGACGGTTTTCTCGGTGATCAATGGGATTACCGCCGTAAAACCGAACCTTGCTCCTGTCCTTCTCAGGGAGTACGAGGCGAGCTTCCTTGCGGGGATCATCGCCGGAGGGATCACGAAAACAGGAAAAATAGGTGTTGCGGGAGCATTCCCCGACAGCCTGATGATCCGTCTTCTGAACACCTACGAATGGGCGGCCCGGACCGGCCGGCCGGACCTCAAGGTGGCGAGGGGGTACGCCGACTCGTGGACCGATGCCGCCCTCGGAGGACAGATGGCGGCCTCCATGGTGGACACCGGCGCCGATGTTCTCTTCTTCTACGCAAACCAGGCGGGCCTGGGTGCCCTTCAGGAGGCAGAGAAAAGAGGGGTGAAGTTCATCGGATTCGCCGCCGACCAGAATGCCCTTGCACCGGGCACTGTGGCCGCCAGCGTGTACTTCGACTTTGAGAAGATCTACCGGTGGACAGTGGGTAAATTTCTCGATGGTACTCTCAAACCTGTGGTCAATGAACTGGGGGTAGCTGAGGGGATCGTCAGGGTAGCCTACGGAGACGGGATTTCCCCGGAGATTCAGAAAACTGTTGCTGCTGCGGAAGAGGCTCTGAAAAAGAGGGATATGCTCTTCTTTCTCTCCGGCTATCCGGAGAAGCCCTGACGCCCGGCCTGTACACCCCCTTTCGGGAGGGATTTCCCTGTGTACGATCTCGTGATCAGTGGGGGGACAATTGTCACCCCGGAAGATGTCTTCGATGCTGATATAGCTGTTCAGGGGGAGAAAATTGCCGCCCTCGGCCGCTCCCTGGAAGGGCGGAACACAATTGACGCCGGAGGAAAGCTCGTCTTTCCTGGAGGAATCGACCCTCACGTCCACTTTGCCCTCCCCGTGGGGGGGACATTCTCCGCCGATGATTTTTTTTCGGGGAGCGGTGCAGCCTGTGCCGGCGGCATCACCACGGTCATCGACTTCACGGTGGGGGGAGAGGGGAGGACCATCGCACAGGACCTCCAAAACCGCCTTGAGGACGCCCGTACCTCCCTTGTCGACTATTCCTTCCACGGCGAGGTTGTCGGCTGGCATCCGGGAAAACTTGATGAGATCCGCGAGGCCATCTCCCTCGGAATAAAGAGCTTTAAATTTTTCACTGCCTACGGCGACTCGGGAAGGCGTACGGACTCAGGCCCGATGTTCCTCTCCTTCCGCACCCTTGCGGAGGAGGACGCAGTAGCTCTAGTCCACGCCGAGGACGAGAGCATGATCGGCGCATTAACGGACGCCCTTCCTCCCGAAGAACACCGGAAAATGGAGACCCTTGCCGGAGTTCGTCCCGACCTCTGCGAGGCCTCAGCCGTGAATACCGTCGCATGGCTTGCGGCGAAGACAGGGGTACGCTGCCATATCGTCCACCTCAGCTCGGCCCTCGGCCTCGAAGAAGTGCTTCTCGGCAAAAAAAGAGGCGCCCGTCTTTCCGCCGAGACGTGCCCTCAGTATCTGCTCCTCACCTCCGAGGTCTACCGGAAGGCCGAAGGGCATCTCTTCTCCGCCGCTCCGGCCCTCCGATCCGTTCAGGATAACGCCCTTCTCTGGCA
>JALHFZ010000003.1 GCA_022837505.1 Synergistaceae bacterium | reverse complement strand
GTGGCGACAATTTTTGTGTTCCTGGCTTTCTTTGTTTTTCTGCGGACTCTTATCGTCAAAGGCGCCTGGCCCCTGCTCATCGTGTTGTCATCCATCCTCCGCTCCCTTGCCAGGTTCGCCCGGACGATCCCCTTCATGAAATCTTTTCTCGAGAGGCATCCCGGAGGAGTCCGGTTCATGGAGAGGCGCTTTGATGCAGAAAAGTTCGAAGGTCTTCCTCTGACCCTTCTTGGTCTGGTTCTGGGATTTTCCCTCTTTCTGCTCGGAGGTCTGGTGGAGGATTTTCTCGCTTCCGACCCCATCATCTCCGTAGACCGCAGACTTGCAGCCCTTCTGCTTACATTCCGCACTCCGGGCCTGCTGGCGGTCTTCGTGAAGATCACCCTTCTCGGCAATTGGCAGATCATACTGGGCGGCGCATTTCTCTTCTCCGTCTATCTTCTGCTGGAGAGGAAAAAGGATTTTCTCCTGTCTTTCCTGGTCTCTCTCGGGGGGTGCTCCCTCTTCAGCACGGTGGGGAAGTGGGTATTTCACAGGCAGCGCCCCTTCGACATGACCAAACTGATGGAGTTTTCCTTTCCCAGCGGGCATTCAACCTATGCCGCCTGTTTTTATGGTTTTCTGGCTTATTTCCTACTGCGGCAGACGCAGAACAGAGCCCGGCAGGTGGACCTGATTTTTTTCTGGGGGCTGACTGTCGCAGCGGTGGCCTTCAGCCGGCTCTATATCGGCGTTCATTATCTGAGCGATGTCCTGGCAGGCGCTCTTCTTGGATTGGCATGGCTTCTCGCAGGCATCAGCCTGGCAGAACTGAAAAAGTCCAGAAAGGCTGCGGCCGAGTACGCCATCCCCGGAACCTCGCCAGCCGGGAAAGAAAACCGGTATTGGGGAACTCCCATACTTGTAGCCGGGGCAGCCCTTTACATTTTCACCGCCTTGACCTACACCCCCCCCTATTTCATTCCACAGACGGATCAGCCTTCTTTCGTCGGCACAGAGGCAAAGCCCTTCGCCCCTTTCGATTCAGGAACACTGCCGCAGCATACTGAATCGATCGCCGGCACGGCACAGGAGCCCCTCAGCCTGATGATCTTCGTCAAGGATGAGGAAAGCCTTGTGGAAAACCTGAAAAAAGCGGGCTGGAAGAAGGCTGATGCCGTATCTTTCCGCTCTCTTCTGAAGTCTTTCAAAGCGGTTCTCATGAACCAGTCCTATCAGACTGCTCCTGTGACCCCCTCTTTCTGGAATGGCGCTCCGCTGGATATCGCCTTCGAGAAGGAGACGGCCATTCGCTCCCTCAGACAGAGACATCATGTCCGACTGTGGAAGACCGGCGTCAGCCTGCCTGACGGAAGGGTACAATATGTGGGCGCCGCAAGTTTCGACGAGGGGGTGAACTGGCTGCATTTCACCCATCGGGTTGACCCTGCAATAGATCGTGAACGGCAGATCTTCGTGAAGGATTGTCTGGATGCCGGCATAGTCTCCGCTTACAGGGAACTTCCTTTTACCGATCCCGCCTCCGGATCCAATTTTTCCGGAGACGCTTTCTTCTCTGACGGAAAAATCGCCCTCCTTGAACTCTCCCCCTTTGAAGGTTCCTGAGCAGGACGCCGAGAGGGAGATACAGGAGCTCTTTTTAAGATGCAGCCCGTGCCGACGCAGGAAAAGAAAGCTGTTCTGCCTGTCCTTTTCTTCACCCTTCCACGACGGCGTCATCGCCTCCGTTCCATTCTATTCCCCGGAAGATAGTCCGGCTTTCCCAGGAGGAACAGCCGAGAAGGTCGGATCATTCCTCTCCGCGAAGAGGGCTTCCTTGACCCTGCGGGTCATTTTCTTTATGGCCCGCTCCCTCCGGAGAGCTTCGCTCCGGCATGCTGCTTCCTCCCAATAAACCAGTTCGGCGGGAAGGCGGGAAGCGGTGTAGCGGGCCCCCCGCCCGCTGTTGTGAACGGCCAGTCTGCCCTGGAGGTCATAGGTCCACCCTGTATAGAGGGTTCCGTCGGCGCACCGCAGGATGTAAACCCACGCTGAGTTCCCTTCCCTTACCCCATGAGATGAATCCTCAGGATATTCGCGCCGATGAGGCAGAGTAGAAGCCCCCCGGCAAATTCCACCCTGCCCCCGAGGCGTTCTCCCATACGGAACCCCACCAGGACGCCGACGAAGCAGGCGAAGGCCGTGATGCCCCCTGCGGCGGAGGCCAGGACAAAGACCGGGGCACCTATGGCGGCGAAGCTGATGCCGACAGCCAGCGCATCAATGGATGTTGCGAGGGCCACCGTAAGGAGGGGCATTCCCCGGGACGAATCCGAGGGAGGGCAGCTGGGATCGCAGGGGACGATGGACTGGCGCATCATGTTTCCCCCCACAAGGAGAAGAAGACCGAAGGCCACCCAATGGTCGTACCCTGAAATGGCGGCAAGAAACCGGCTTCCGAGGTACCACCCCGCAAGGGGCATGACAAGCTGGAATCCCCCGCATGCTCCGGCGACCCGCAGAGCCGCCGCGGAGGACTGCCCTCCGAGGCAGGCGCCGATGCACAGGGAGGCCGCGAAGGCATCCATGGACAGAGAGGCGGCGGAGAGCATCATCTCGAAGAAATACACGGGCGGATCCGACCTTTCAAATGATTTTTCCCGGAAAAAAACGCCCCTCTTCTCCGCCCCCTCCTCGGGAAATATCGCCGGAAGGGGCGGATGAGCGTGTATAATGAAGGACGTGGAGAAGTGTATCAAAAAAAACAAAGGAGGGGCACGCCATGTCCTGCGGTTCCGATAATTCCATTTTTCTCCGGGGCCTCTCAGCCGCCGCACAGGAGGAACTCCTCTCCTGCCTTTTCAACGGCGCTTTCGATCCGATTTTCATCTCCCATAGTAGCGGTCGGATTCTGGAAGTCAATCCGGCGGCTGAAAAGATGCTGGGATATTCTTCGGATGAATTTTCCTCCCTGGACCTGACGGAGGTCTTCCTGACCGCTTCGGGGATCATGCCCCCTGCCTCCGGAGAAGGGGGCCCGGGAACTCTCGGAGGAATTCTCAGGGGAAAGAACGGCTCCGCCCTTCAGGCTGAGATGACCTGCCTGCCCCTCGCCGCCGGCAGGGAGCCCCGGATGCTCTGCATCGCCAGGGACAGCTCGGGGCAGAAGTCCTCTTCCGATCCGGAGGGGGGGAATTCCTTCCGGGACAACCTGACGGGGCTCTACAACCGGGCTTACTTTAACGAGGAAGTGAAACGTCTGGACTGCGACCGGCAGCTCCCCATCAGCGTCATCCTCGGCGATCTGAACGCCCTTTCCCTGGCCAACGAAGCCTTCGGCCGTCAGGCCGGAGATGCCCTTCTGAAGGCCGCGGCGAAGGTTCTCCGGAAGATCTGCAGAAGCAGCGATCTTCTCGTCCGGTGGAAGGACGATCAGTTTGTCCTCCTCCTGCCCCATACGAGCCAGGATGTGGCCCAGGCCATAGCGGGACGGATTGAGGATGCCTTCCGTTCAGTGGAGGTGCGGGATGTTCCCCTGCCGGCAAGCATCTCCCTCGGGTACGCCGCCAAGGCTCACCGGTGGCAGGACTTCAGCAATACCATGAAGGGTGCCGAGGAGGCCATGAGGGAGCAAAAGGACGAGGTGAGTGCCGCAATCCGCAGCTCCATGCTCCAGAAGCTTCTCGAGACCCTCCACGGGACCACCCCCGAATCGCCGGAGCACAACCGCGCCATGGAGAAAAACTCCCGGCTTCTGGCCGCCGAACTCGGCCTGTCCGGAGAAGAGCTCGCTTCCCTCGACCTGGCGGTCTCCCTTCACGATATCGGCAAGATCACGGTCTCCCCGATCCTGCTCGAAAAGACCACTCCCCTGACAAAAGAAGAATGGAGCCTGCTGAAGAATCACGCCGAGGCGGGCAGCCGCATCGCCCGGGCATCCTCCGGAAGGGCGGCGGAGGTGGCCGAGGCCATTGGAGCCCATCATGAACGATGGGACGGTACGGGGTACCCCTCCGGCCTTTCAGGAGAGGATATCCCCCTCTTCGGCCGCATACTCGCCCTCGTCGACGCCTGGGACGTCATGGTCCGGGGGACACCCTACCGGCAGCCCCGGACGCCCGGAGAGGCGGCAGAGATCATTGCAGAAGAGGCGGGGAAGCAGTTTGACCCCCGCCTTGCGGAGCTCTTTCTCACGAAGGTTCTTCCCCGGTCAGAAGCTCCGGAGGACCTTCCGTCCCCGGATTCCTGATACAATGAAGGGTGTTCAGAGGGGATTTCATTTTCACCTATGATAAGGAGGGGATAGCATGCTTTCGCTCAACAAATATCTTGAGATCGGAATGACCGCCCGGATAAAGAAGATCGTTCAGATGGAGGACGCTTCGGCAAACGCATCCTCCTATCTCAACTCCTATCTCTCCACCTCCGCCTGTGCGGCCTTCTCGGTCGCCGCCGCCATGAAGATCACCGACGGACGCCTTCCCGAGGGGTATCTGTCCGTGGGAAGCAGGCTCGAACTGGAACACAGGGTTCCCGCCATGGTCGGAACGGCTGTGACGGTGGAGGCGACCCTGCGGGAGATCCGGGGGAACCGTCTGATTTTCTCCATCGTGGGGTCGGACGCCCTGGGAGAGGTCTTCACCGCGGAAAACGAAAGGGCGGTGGTCAACCGGCTGGGCCTTGACGATCGGGCCGCCGAGAGGGCGGAGGAGCTGAAGAGCCTGAAGGAAAAATTGTAACCTTTCCCTTTTGCACCAGGGCAAACCTGCCGAAAGGCAGGGACGCAAAGTTTCGGGTCTAACACCGTTTTGGTCATGACAGCCGAGCCGCCGGAGCCGTTTCGCAAAACAGCCTTCGGTTAAGAGAAGGCTGTTTTGTGTATGAAAAAAACAATAAACCAAGGGGGAGTTCTGAAATGCTGTTCAATCGCCTGGGGGTACGAATTCTGGCTGTGGTGGTGATCCTTCTGGTTCTAGCCGTGGGGGGGATCGGCTTTTACGCCATGCGCGAGGGAGGAAAGGGGCTGACTGAGGCCACCCGTCTGTACGAGGCGACCCTGACAGAGTCCATCGCGTCCAGCCTCGACGCCACGGTCAACCGCTTCGACGGAATGCTTCAGGCCATGGGGGCCCTGGTGACGGCCCGGTTCACCACCCAGATGCTCAACGCCGACGTGGCCGACATAGTGGTTCCCCAGTTTGCCGTGCAGAACAGCAAATTTCTGACCGATCTGGTGGACAATGCCCCGGAGGCGAGGAGCCTCTTCATCACCTTCAACCCCGAAGTTTTCGGCATGGAGAAGGTTTTCATGTTCGGCTTCCGGAGGAAGGACGAAAAATCCACCCTGATGTACATGGACGGAAAGGACCTCTCCGCTGCGAAGCTGACGGACCGTTCGGACCCGGCGACCTCCTGGTTCTGGATGCCCCTCACCACCGGCAGGGGGTTCTGGGGAGATATCCAGAAGACCCCCACGGGGGAGGACGAGGTCACCTACACCATGCCCGTCATGCTGGAGGGCAAAGTCGTCGCCGTGGCCGGCCTGACCTTTTCCTTCGATTTCGTCCGGGAGGCCCTGAAGTCAATAAAGATCTACGATACGGGGTATGCCTTCCTTCTGAACCGGAATCTGAAGTATCTCTACCACCCCACCCTCCCCTTTGAGGGGCCGGGATTCCGGGAGGTCGTCAACGGATATTTTGCCCAGTACGGGGACGAGGTGCTCTCAAAGGGCGAGGGGCGGATAGACTACCCCTGGGAGGGGCAGCAGAAATCCATGACCTACGCCACCCTGGGAAACGGTTATATCCTCTTCACCTCCTCCACTACGGATGAATCCCTCGGTGCGGTGAACAACCTCCGGAGGGCAATCTACACGGGGATCGCCCTCGTGCTCCTCGCCGCCGTCGTGGTGGTGATCCTCTTCTCCCGGAGCATTTCAAAGCCCCTCGAGCGCCTCGCGGCCCAGGCGAAGCACGTGGCGGATTCCAAGGATCTTACTACGACAGTGACAGCAAACACCTCCATTGAGGAAATTCAGTCGGTGGCGGCTGCCATGAACGGCATGATCACCGGCACGGCGGCCATCGTGGGGGATATCCTCGCCAACTCCCGGAATGTCCTCTCCAGGGCCGAGGATGTGAGCGCCGCCTCCGAGCAGAGCAGCGCCTCCATCCATGAGGTCATCACCCTCATTGAGATGGTGGCCAAAAATACGGAGGAGACGGCGAGCGCCATCGAAGAGGCCAACGCCGGAGTGGAAGAGGTGGCAAGCGCCTCCCAGGCGGGAGCCCGGGCCGCCGCCGAGACGGGCGAACGGGCCGCGGAGATCACCGGGGCTGCGGAGAAGGGTGGAGAGGCCCTCGACGAGATGTCGAAGCTCATCGACACGGTCTCCCGGTCGGGCGATCAGGTGAGCGGAGCGGTGGGCGATCTCGCCACATCCGTCGCCGGGATCACCGGATTTGTCAACACCATCACCCAGATAGCGGACCAGACGAACCTCCTTGCCCTGAACGCCGCCATCGAGGCCGCCCGGGCCGGAGACGCCGGTAGAGGATTTGCCGTCGTCGCCGAGGAGGTGCGCAAACTCGCCGAGGAGTCGAACCGTGCGGCCGCCCAGGTGGGGAAGGTCATCGGGGATATCTCCGCCAAGACTGAAAACGCCCTGAAGGACCAGAAGGGAAGCGCCGAGCAGATCGGCCGCCTCGTGGCGAGGGCCAGGGAGACCAAGGCCGTCATAGACGACGTCATAGCGAAGATGGGGTCCATCTCGGAAAATGTCCAGTCCATAGCCGCCACCATGGAGGAGCAGTCCGCCAGCGCCGAGGAGATGACCGCGGGAATGGATCATGTCGCCCGGGCGGGAACGGAGATCCAGGAAGAGGTGGAAAACATCAACCGTACCATGGAGGAACAGGGCAAGGTCACGGAAAATATCGCCAGGGCCGCGGGAGAACTGCTGCGCCTTTCTGAGGCCATGGAACAGTCCGTGGGACAGTTCACCATCGCCGAGGAGCGGAAGGGGCTCATGCCCGCGACAGAATAGAGCATCCTCTTTGAACGCCGGGGGCCTCCGGGAGGATGATCTCCCCGGAGGCCCCTTTCTTTCCAGACAGAGAAGCTATTTGTCGTAGATCTTGTAGAGGGCCTGGGTGCCGTCCTCCCCGCACCCCTCCGCCGCCAGCTCCTCGTAGAGGGCGTAGGCCTGCTTCAGCCCCGGTACCCGGACGTCCATCCGGTCGGCTTCCTCGAGGGCGATCTTCATATCCTTGAGGAAGTGCTTGACGAAAAAGCCCGGGGCGAAGTTCCCGGCGAGAATCCGGGGGGCGAGGTTCGACAGGGACCAGCTTCCCGCCGCACCGCCGGAGATGCTCGACAGGAGCAGCTCCGGGTCGAGCCCGGCGCGCTTTCCGTAGACGAGGGCCTCGCAGACCCCCATCATCCCCGAGGCGATGGCGATCTGGTTTGCCATCTTGGCATGCTGGCCGCACCCCGGGCCTCCCTGGAGGACGATCTTCTTCCCCAGGAGCTCAAGGAGAGGGCGGACAGATTCAAAGGTCTCCCTCTCTCCTCCGACCATGATGGAAAGGGCAGCCTCCCTTGCCCCCCGGTCCCCCCCCGAGACGGGGGCGTCGAGGACGGGAAGGCCCTTTTCCGCTCCCTCTTCGGCGATCCGGACCGCAAGGGCGGGGCTTGAGGTGGTCATGTCGATCAGGACCGTTCCCGGACGGGCTCCGCTCAGGAGTCCGTCCTCCCCGAGGTAGAGCTCCTCCACGTCCTTCGGATACCCCACGATGGTGATGATCACGTCGCTCTTCTGCGCGAGATCCTTCGGGGTCTCAGCCCAGACCGCTCCGCAGGCGAGAAGATCGAGCCCCTTCTCCTTCGAGCGGTTGTAGATGAGGAGGTCATACCCTCCCTCGAGAATATGCCCCGCCATGCTGTGCCCCATGACGCCGAGGCCGGCGAAGCCCACCACGGTATGCCCTTTTTGAAGTTTCATACAGCCACCTCCGGTAATAATATAATACCCAGAGCACCCTTTGTCGGGTACAATAGAGAAAAGTGCCCGGGAAAACCCTTATTCATTCTACCCCCGAGCCTATCGATTGAGAAGGAGGCAGATCCATGAACACGATGGAACGAATTCAGCAGCTGCTCGGAGACGAGGGGATGTATCTCCTCGAACACAGATGCGAAACAATCGGGAAAGAGATGCTTAATCTTCCCGGACCGGATTTCGTTGACAGGGTGACTGCCCTAACTGACCGCTCCACCCCCGTCCTGCGCTCTCTTTCAACCCTCTTCGGATCGGGACGGCTTGCCGGCACGGGGTACCTCTCCATCCTTCCGGTGGACCAGGGGATAGAACATTCCGCCGGAGCGAGCTTCGCCCCCAACCCGATCTACTTCGACCCGGAAAATATTGTGAAGCTGGCCCTTGAGGCAGGGTGCAACGCCGTGGCGAGCACCTACGGCGTCCTGGCGTCGGTGGCCAGAAAATACGCCCACAAAATCCCCTTCGTGATGAAGATCAACCATAATGAACTGCTCACCTACCCCAACAAGTACGACCAGATCCTCTTCGCCTCGGTGGAGCAGGCCTTTGAGATGGGGGCAGTAGCCGTCGGGGCCACGATCTACTTCGGAAGCGAGGAGTCGGACCGGCAGATCCAGGAGGTCAGCACGGCCTTCGAGATCGCCCACTCCCTCGGCATGGCGACCATTCTGTGGTGCTATCTCAGAAACAACGCCTTCAAGACCGCCGACAAGGACTACCATGTGGCCGCCGACCTCACAGGGCAGGCGAACCATCTCGGGGTCACCATCGGAGCGGACATCATCAAGCAGAAGCTTCCCGAGAACAACGGGGGCTTCACCGCCCTGAAGTTCGGCAAGACGGCCAAGGCCGTCTACGAGAAGCTGTCGAGCGACCACCCCATCGACCTCACCCGGTACCAGGTGGCCAACTGCTACATGGGCAGGGCGGGGCTGATCAACTCCGGCGGCGCTTCCGGGGGAGAGAGCGATATCGCCGAGGCGGTCAAGACGGCGGTGATCAACAAGCGGGCCGGAGGGATGGGACTGATCCTCGGCAGGAAGGCCTTCCAGCGCCCCATGAAGGAGGGCGTGGAGGTCATCCGTGCCGTTCAGGACGTCTATCTCGCGGATGAGGTGACCATAGCCTAGCTCCGGCCGAACGGGATGCCTCGAAGAGCCCCTTGAAGAAGGCCCGGACGTTCTCCCCCAGGAGGCGGGTGTTGTACCCCCCCTCCTGAACGACGAGGACGGGAAGGGCCAGAGATCCGATAAGCCGCCCGTTGTTCTCGAAGTCCCGGGCGGCGAGGCACCAGCTTCCCGTGGGGTCCTTCCGGCAGGTGTCCCCTCCGAAGGGGACGACAAGGAAAGCTGCATTATGTTTTTCGATCCGCCGGACAGCCTTCCGCAGGGCTTCAAGATAATCCTCGGGAGTGATCTTCTCAGGGAGAGGGATGTTGAGGTTGAAGCCTCGCCCCTCTCCCTCTCCTTTTTCGTCCTCGAACCCCGAGAAGTAGGGGTAGGCGAACCGGGGGTGCCCGTGGATGGAGACGGTCAGGACGTCCTTTCGATTGTTGAAGATGTCCTGGTGGCCGTTGCCGTGGTGGTAGTCGATGTCGAGCATGGCCACGGGGCCGAAGGCGGAGAGGTATTCCGCCGCCGCGGAGGCGCTGTTGAAATAGCAGAACCCGCCGAAGAGCCGCCGTTCGGCATGGTGTCCCGGCGGGCGGACCAGGGCGTAGGCCAGATGCCGCCCCTCCAGAAGGGACTGGGCTCCAGAGAGGGCGCAGTCCACGCTTCCCAGGGCGGCGAGGAAGGCGTTCTTGTTCAAAGGGGTGAAGGTGTCCATGCAGAAGTACCCGGCCCGAACGGAGAGATCCTGGGGGGGGCGGGCGGCGTTCCGCACGGGGAAGACGTAGGGGTAGACGGACTGACCCTCCGGAAGGGAGAGGCAGACCTTCCTCAGATAGGAGAAGAAGACGGCGCTGTGAACTTTGAGGATGTGCCGTTCGCCGTAGTGGCGGACCTTCTGCTCGGAGAAAAGCCCCGAGGGCTGAATTTTCCTGAGGATGGCCTCCACCCGCACCGGGGCCTCCACGTACCCCCGCTCCCGGACATGGTGGATTGCATGGCCGCGGCTGACGAAGAGGGCAATCCGTTCGCTCTCGGGGACGTCCGCGGCGATCTCCTGTTTTGCCCGGGCCGGAAGATACCGCAGGGGGCGGAGCTTCACCGGGTCATCGGAGAAGGAGTGTACCACCCTGCGGATATATTCAGGGGAGCAGAGGGATCCGTATTTCTTGCCCAGGATGGAGGCCACGATGAGCCTCGCCTTCTCCCTCCGGAGGGGTTCATCCCTTCCGAGGCCGTCGAAGACGAGATAGGGAGGGTTGTCCCCTCCCGGTTCGAGGGGGGTTTCGTATTTCGTCCCGACGATGGGGGCGGCGCCGTACCGCTCGTAAAAGCGGAGCCGGGCCATGTTCTGCTTTCTCACCGTCTCGTCCCGGCTGAGGGCGGGGTCGTCGGGGAGGCATTCAAAGAATATACCGATGCAGCCCAGGTCAAGGGCCTCCTTGCGCACCCGCTCGTAAAGAATGCCCCCCAGGCCGCCGCCGGGCTCTCCTCCCGCCACGGCCAGATAGTCGAGCCAGCAGTATTTCAGGAGAATGTCGTGAAGGACGAGGGCGAACCCCTGGACATTTCCCGCCCCCTTCTCGGCCACGAAGAGTATGGTCTGGAAGCCGTACTTGATCTGGTTGCGCAGCTTTTCGGGGATGGACTCCACGTCCTCCGGGCGCACGCCGGGGAACTGCTCCCTCATGATCTTCTGAACCCCTTCAATTGCCCGGGCGTTGGCCGGGGAGAGATCGTCAAATATTCTCCGGATGCGGAACACCATCTTCCCCTCCTCAGGCGGGGCGGCGGGCTTTCCCCGTCCGCTCGTCCCAGTCGAGGCGCAGGACCGTCACCGAGGCCAGCTCAGAAGGTGTAAAGACGTGGGCGAAATCGGGGCCCGCGCACTTTTTCATCAGAGCCGTCATGGCCTCCCCCTTTTCCTCCGCAGAGTCGACCGGGGAGATGGCGCCGAAGAGCAGAACGCTCCGGTAGGTCATCCCCCACCCGCAGGCCCGGGGGGAGGTTACGAGGTCCATATCCGTCTGCACGGAGAAGCAGGCCCGGGAGTTCCTCTTCAGGATGTCGAGCTTCCGGCCCTCCCGGGCGCTGTGCAGATAGAGGGCCCCCTTCAGGGCCGCGAAGTTCATGGGTAGCACGTAGGGTTCCCCTTCGTCGCAGAGCCCCAGATGCCCCACAAGGGCTTTGTCGAGAATTTCATCCATTTCCGCACCGTCCGTCAGCTCTCTGTCCTTCCGTCGCATGGGGTGTGCCATGGCTCTCCTCCTCTTATTTTCTGGTCAGATCCGGGGGCATTTCCCCCCCCCGGCGGCTCCCTCCCCCCTTTGCCTTGTACCCGATGGGAAGGGGATGGCGCTATGGTATCATAAGGGTGAAACGAGACCGGCTTTTTCCCTCCGCCGGTCCGCAAAAAAGGAGGATCCCATGGTCGAGCGTCTTGTCATCATCGCCCTCGGCGCTGTTTTTTTCTATATCTTTCGGTTCAAAATAATCAGAAAACCCTATTCTCCCCTGAAATCGGGGATCGCGGCCACCCTCATCATGGTGGCGGGGATCCAGTTCCACTATCATTATCTCCCCTACGAGACCTTCCGGGGGGGGATCACCTACGTCTCCCTTGGCTTTCTCGCCTTCCTCATCTTCCAGCACGGCTACCGCCGGACCAAGTCGCCGGGGCCTTCCGCCGGCGATAAGGAATAACTCTTACTCCCCGTTTTCGGGACCGGAGATTTCCGCAAGGCGCAGAAGGGTCTCCTTTATTTCCGCTGCCCTGTGGGCATCCGCAAGGGCGGTGACCCTGTCCCCTCCCCGGAGGACCGTATCCCCCCGGGGAAGGATCTCCTCTCCCGAACGGAAGATATTCACGAAAAGGCATCCCTCCGGCAGACCGGCATTCTGAATTTCCACTCCGTCGAGGAGCGCTCCCGGGCAGATATACCCCTCGAGGAGCACTTTCCCCTCCCCTTTTTCCTCCTCTTTCCAGGGGGTGACCAGCCGCTTCCTGAGGGATTCGTATATGGGCCCCGATCTCAGGAGGTCCGCCGCGGCATGGGCCGCCAAGGCCGCCACGGAGACGGGAAGGAGCCGGGAGAAGGAGCCCGTCATCTCCGTTATCAGGACGATCCCCGTGATGGGGGCCCGGACAACCGCCGCAAAAAAACCCGCCATCCCCGCGAAAAGAAAATTGACCGAGAGGGCCGGATCCATTCCGAAGAATTGGGAGAGGGAGCTTCCGTAGAGGGCCCCCAGGGCAGCCCCCAGGGAGAGCATGGGAAGAAATATCCCCCCGGGCGCCCCCGAGCCGAAACACAGGGCAGTGAAGAGCAGCTTGGCTGTAAAAAGAAAGAGGAGGACCTCCGGAGAAAAGGCGCCCCGACCGATGCTCTCCACAAGGAGCTGGCCGCCGCCAAGGATCTGGGGGAGAAAGGGGCCGACGGCCAGGGCCGCGAGGGCAGGGATGAGGATCTTCAGAAAAAGGGAGATCTTCAGTTTTGCATAGAGGCTCTGGAAGGCGAGGATGACCCGGCAGAAGAGGGCCCCTCCTCCTCCGCAGAGGATGCCGAGAAGAAGGAAATGGATATACCCTCCCAGGGGGAGGGAGGAATGGGGGGCGACGGGAAAGAAGGCCCCGAGGCCGAAGAAGTTTTTCGAGACCACGTCCGCCGCCAGGGAGGCTGTCATGGCTGAGAGAAGAATCAGGGGGGAGAAGCTCTTGTGAACCTCCTCGAGGACAAAGAGCACTCCGGCGAGGGGGGCGTTGAAGACGGCGGAGATCCCCGCGGCTGCGCCGCAGGTGAGGAAGAACCTCTCCTCCAGGGGGGAAGCCCTCCCCAGGCGGGCCGCTCCCTTCCCCACGGCCGCGCCGATCTGGACGGACGGACCCCCTCGCCCCAGGGACATCCCCATGGCGATGGCGAGGACCCCCCCTGCGAACTTCGTTCCCAGAACCCGCCAGGGATTCATGGAGAGCTGCCCGAGGAGTTCCGCCTCCACCTGGGGTATTCCTCCCCCCCGGGACAGGGGCTCCCGCTCCATGAGCTTCGCGATGATCCATGCTCCGGCGCACCAGGCCGCCGCCCGGGCTGCCAGGGGGAAGGATGACGTCCCTCCCAGGGCGGCGAGGGAGAATTTCTCGGCCATACCGAGAAATACCCGGTAGAGGGAGGCCGCAAAGCCCGCGGCGGCCCCGAGGGCGATCCCCCGGGCGATGAGGACGGCCCGGAAGCGCCCGCCTCCGGTCAGAATACGATAGGAACCCATGGCAGCACCTTCTCGGGGGGCACAGCCCCCGGTCTTTTCGATTTCTTGAGGGAACTCCGGAGCGCCGGTATCGGAAAAAGGGCGCTCCGGATCTTTTTCTTGGGAAGGCTCCCCGGGGGAGGTCTACATCTCCGGTTCGAGCAGCTCCTTCACGGCATCAAGGCAATCCCGGATGGGGAGGTTCTGGGGACACTGCACCTCGCAGGCGCCGCATTTGACGCAGTCGCTCGCCATTGCCCCTGATTTCACAAATACCGGGTAGGTCTGGCGGGCCTTCTCCACGTCGTCGAACATGAAGGCCATGTTGTAGCGATTGAAGCATTCGGGGATATTCACCCCTGCGGGGCAGGGCATGCAGTACTGGCACCCCGTGCAGAGGACCTTCATCCGGTTGCGGTACTCCCTCTTCACCCGGCCGACCATCTCCTTCTCGGCCTCCGTCAGGGAGCCGGGCTCCGCCCCTTCGGCGGAGGCGAGATTGTCCGAGAGGTCTTCCTCCGTGGTCATGCCGCTGAGGACCACCTGCACCTCGGGGTGGTCCCATATCCACCGGAGGGCCCACCCGGCGGGGGAGAGCTTCCTCGGAGATTCATTCCAGATGGCCTGAATATCCTCGGGAACGTTGGCGGCGAGGTTCCCCCCCCGGAGGGGCTCCATGACCACCATGCCGATATTCTTTTCCGCGGCGTACTTCAGCCCCTCGGTGCCCGCCTGGTACTCCGTGTCGAGGAAGTTGTACTGGATCTGGCAGAAATGCCAGGGGTAGGCGTCCACAATTTTCTTGAAGAGGGGAAGCTGGTCGTGGAAGGAGAACCCAGCCCGGCGGATCCGCCCGTCCGCGAGGGCCCGATCGAGAAAGGCGGCATAATCGTTGTTCTCCATAATGTCCCACCGGTCCTGATTGAGGGAGTGGAGAAGATAGTAGTCGATATGGTCCGTCTGAAGCTTTTCAAGCTGTTCGTCGAGGAAGCGGTCCATGTCGGAGGGGGTCTCCACGAACCAGCTCGGCAGCTTCGTGGCGAGGAAGACCTTCTCTCTGTACCCTCCCGAGAGGGCCCGTCCCACCACGGGTTCGCTCTCCCCTCCGTGATAGGGCCAGGCCGTGTCGATGTAGTTGACCCCCGAGTCGATGGCCCTTCGGATCAGGGCGGTAGCCCGATTTTCGTCGATACCCCCATCGCTGTTGAGGGGGAAGCGCATACAGCCGTAGCCGAGGATGGAGACCTTGTCGCCCGTCTGGGGCATTGTGCGGCAGAGCAAAGGAAAAACCTCCCTTTCAATTCATGGCTGAATCTTTCTTTAACGGGAAAAGGGCTTCGCCCCATGGCGAAATTCCCCTTTCCCTGTACAATTATGCCACAACTTCCCGAAAGAGGAGATTGCATGGAACAAAGGGCAGAAAATCTTTGCGGTTCAATGATGAAAAAAGCGGAGGGAAATTTTTCGGACACCCTCGGGCTTCTCGGCATCCTTCCGGCCTCCCGGAGGGAATGGCGGGAGGGGTTATTGTGCGTCTCCACGGGGGTTTCCATCGCCGACCAGAACTTCGTCTGGGGGAGCCCGGAGGGGGATCCGGAGGAGGGGGTCGTCCGGGCCGTCTCCTTCTTTCAGGAGGAAGGGGTCCCCTTCACCTGGTGGATCAGTCCCTCCACAGACTCACCGGAGGTGAGAAAAGCCCTCGTCCGGCACGGGCTGAAGGAGCGGTGCGCCCCGCCGGCCATGGTGCTGGACCTCCCTCCGGGGGCGGCTTCCGAGAAACTCCCCCCTTCGGTGACGGTCAGGGGGGCATTCAGTTCTGAGGATGCCCGTACCTGGGCTCTGTGTTCTCTGGAAGGCTTTTCCTCAGGGAGGGAGCATGAAGAGACCTTTTCTGCCTTTGCGGCAGGATTTCTTTCGGAGCCCTTCCGCCAGTCCTTCCGGCTGGTCACCCTGTTTTATGGGGAGTCCCCGGCGGCCACTGCCCTGGTCTCCCTTAGGGGAGAGACCGCCGGGCTCTACTTCTTCTCCACCGTGCCCGCCTTCCGGCGGAAGGGGCTCGGAAGAATGCTCCTCTCCCGGTGCATCGAAGAAGCCCGGGCCTCGGGGTGCTCCCTGATGACCCTTCAGTCCTCTCCCGACGGCTACCCCCTCTATCTGAGGGCGGGGTTCCGGGACTGCTTCCGCTTCTCCGTCTTCTCCGCCGACCCCGACGCCTGCTAGAAGTTCAGCCGGCGGACGATCTCCTCCATTTCCGGCTCCGTGATCGTCAGGGCCGGGAGGAAGCGGATTCCCCCACCTGTCACGTTCAGAAGGACCGAGCGGTCGAAGGCCTTTTTCTTTATCTCCGCCGGGTTTTCCGCCCCCACTCCGATCATGAGCCCTTTTCCCCGCACCTCTCCCGCCCAGGGGAGGGCGGCAAGCCTTTCCCGCAGAAGGGCTCCCTTCCGGGAGACCTCCTCAAGGAGGTCTGGGGTCAGATGACGGAGCACGGCCTTTCCTGCCGCGAGGGAGACGGGGTTGGGGGCGAAGGTGGAGCCGTGATCCCCCGGAGCGAAGGGAGACCAGCCGCAGAAGAGGGCCGCCCCCAGGGGCAGTCCGCCCCCAAGGCCCTTCCCCAGGGTGATGATGTCCGGCTCGAGGCCGAAGTGCTCGAAGGAGAAGAATTTTCCCGTTCTGCCCAGCCCCCCCTGAATCTCGTCAGCCGCGATCAAAACGCCCCGCTCCTTCTGGAGCTTCGCCGCCGCGAGGGCGAGATCTTCTGGAATGGGATAGATGCCGGTGTTCCCCTGAATGCATTCAAAAAATATCCCCGCCACTTCGTTCTTCTCCGCGAAGTCGAGGAGGGCGCGGCCGCTCAGGGGAAGGAAGACGGACCCGGGGATCAGGGGCTCGAAGGGGTGCCTCATGGAGGGCCCCCAGGTGATTGAGAGGGCCCCGAGGGTGCGGCCGTGAAAGTTTCCCTCGAAGGAGACGATGGCCCCCTTGCGGTTTTTCTTCACGGCCTTGAGGGCGGCCTCGTTGGCCTCCGTCCCCGAATTGGCGAAATAGACCTCTCCTTTCCTCCCGGTTTTGGACAGGAGGATTTCCGCCGTCTCGCAAGCGTCGGGGTCGAGGAAGTAATTGGAGAGATGGGCGTACCGGGCGGCCTTCTCCCCTATGGCGCGGACCACGTCGGGGTGGCTGTGCCCCAGGGGAAGAACCCCGATCCCTCCGTAGGTATCGAGAAACTCCCCCTTGGACGTGAAAATCCTGACCCCCTCGGCCCGCTCCACGGTGAGATCGAGGGGGGAATAGACCGGGCAGAGCATCAACCCCGGTCCCCCAGCCCGAATTCGTCCACGAGGGCCTGAAGGGCTTCCCCCTCCTGCTCCCGGGGGACGAGGGCAGAGATCTTGATCTCCGAGGTTGTGGTCCCCAGCATCCGAACGTCCTTCCGGCCCAGGGCGGTGAAGAACCGGGCCGCCACGCCGGGGGCGGATTTCATTCCCACTCCCACGGCGGAGACCTTGGAGACGTTCCGGTCCTCCGCCACGGCCCACCCCTCCCAGGGGGCGAGGGTGGACTTCACCGTCTCGAGGACGGTCTTACCTCCGGCATCCACCACCGTGAAGGTGAGGTGGGAGTAGCCGTTTTCATTTACCGTGGAGATCATGTCCACGTTCACGCCCCGATCCGCCAGCTCCCGGAAGAGGGCGCTCATGGCCTCCATGGAGCCGGGCATCCGGGCGATATTCACCCTCATCTGGTTGCTGTCGGCGGTCACCCCCGTGACCACGGGCTGTTCGAGCCATTCGGGAAGGGTATTCACCACGTTCGTCCCCCTTTCATCGGAGAAGGTGGAGGCGCAGTAGAGCCTCACGGAATATTTTTTAGCGATCTCCACCGCCCGGGAGTGAAGGACCTTCGCCCCGAGGGAGGAGAGTTCGAGCATTTCGTCGAAGGTGATGTACTCGAGCTTCCGGGCATTCTTCACGGCATGGGGGTCGCAGGTGTAGATGCCGTCCACGTCGCTGTAGATCTCGCAGGGACAGCCGCACTTCGCGGCGATTGCCACCGCCGAGGTATCGGACCCCCCCCGGCCGAGGGTGGTCACGTCCCCCTCGGGGTTGATCCCCTGAAAGCCCGTGACGACCAGCACATCCCGGAACTCGAGAAGCCCTCTGAGCTTCCCGAGGTTCATATCCACGATCCGGGCGTTGCTGAAGCTGCCCGTGGTGGTCATCTCGAGCTGAAAGGCGTTGCACGACATGGCCGCCACCCCCAGATCATCCAGGGCCATGGCCAGCAGGGCCGAGCTGACCTGCTCCCCCGTGGAGAGGAGCATATCCATCTCCCGGGGGGAGGGGGAGGACGAAACCTCCCCCCCGAGGGCGATAAGGGCGTTTGTGGACTTGCCCATGGCGGAGACCACCACCACCAGCTTCTTCCCTTCCTCCACCCTTCCCTTTATCTTCCCGGCCACATAACGGATCTTCTCCGGGGTGGCCACGGACGAACCGCCGTATTTCTGTACCAGCACGCTCTATCGCTCCTCTGCCACTCTACTTCAGATTCCGGAGGTCCTGTACGATCTCCGTCTTGGACTCGGTCTTCCCGTCCACATCCTTGATGACCCTGGCGGGGGAGCCAGCCACCACAGTCCGTGGAGGAACATCCTTCGTTACGATGGCACCAGCCGCCACGACAGCCCCCGTACCAATCCGGACCCCTTCGAGGATCACGGCATTGGCACCCACGAGGACCTTGTCCTCGATAATCACCGGAGTGGCGCTGGGAGGTTCGATCACTCCCGCCACCACCGCTCCCGCCCCGATGTGGCAGTCGGCGCCGATCTGAGCCCTTCCGCCCACCACGGCGTTCATGTCGATCATGGTCCGTTCGCCGATCACGGCGCCGATGTTGATCACGGCCCCCATCATGATTACAGCGCCCTTCTGCACATCCACCATGTCCCGGATCACAGCACCGGGCTCGATCCGGGCCTCATACTTCGTCAGGTCCGCCAGCGGAACCGCCGAATTCCGGGCGATCGTTTCAATGGCAAAAGAAGTAATCCGCCCCGCATGCTCTTCCAGCACCCGCTCGATCTCACCACGGTCACCCAGCAGAACGCCGAAATCCCGTCCGCCGACGAAAGAGACTCCTTCCGCCGTCAGGCCGCCCAGATCACCGGCGATGAAGGCCCGGGCGGGGGTTTTCTTCTTCGATTCCTTGATGAGCCTGATTATCTCCTCTGTGCGCATGTCAGGACCTCCTCAAAGGAATAAAACCCCGGACGGGCCGAAAGGACGAACTCAGCGGCCTTGAGGGCCCCGAGGGCGAAGACGCTCCGGGAGAGGGCCCGGTGGGTCAGGGTCACCATCTCCCCCTCGTTGGCGAAGGAAACGGAATGGTCGCCCGGGACGCCCCCCAGCCGGAGGGAATGGGTCGGGCAGTCCCGCCCCAGGGCATCCCGAAGGAGGATCGCCGTACCCGAAGGGGCATCCTTCTTCCTGTTGTGATGGGTCTCGCTGATCTCTGCGTCCCAATCGGCGAAGAGGGGGGCGTACTCCCGGAGGATCATCTTGAGGAGGGTCACCCCGGCGGCAAAGTTCGAGCTCTGCACCACCGCCACGGCCGACCCGAGCCCCCGGACATCCTCCATCTGAGCTGCGGAAAGGCCCGTCGTTCCGAGGACGAGGGGGCAGGAGAAGCGCCGCACCGCCTCAAGGGTTTTTCCGAGGGCAGCGGGGAGGGAGAAGTCGAGCATCACCTCCGGGTTTTCCGTGAAATTCTCGCCGTCCAGGTCGAGGGCGAAGACGAGCTCGTGGGAGGAGAAGACCCTCCGGATCTCCCCTCCCATCCGGCCCGATGCCCCGGTAAGGCCGTACTTCACAGCGCCACCCCGCACTCCTTCATGGAGGCATCGACCACGGCCATACACTTCTCCGACGCCGGCACGAGGGGAAGGCGGAGTTCATTCCGGCAGAACCCCAGGCGGCTCACGGCGTACTTCACGGGGACGGGGTTCGTCTCCATGAAAAGATCCTTCATCATCGGGAAGATTCGGGAATGGATCTCCCGGGCCTTCTCCACCTCTCCGGCGAGGGCGAGGCGGACCATGTCCGAAGTCTCTCTCGGCATGACGTTCGACAGCACGGAGATCACACCGTCGCCGCCGCTGTTCACGAGATGGAAGGCCTGGTCGTCGTTCCCCGAGAGGATGGCGAAATCGGGGCGCTCCTTCTTGATCCGCCGGACGAGGGTGTCGATCTGGGCCAGGTCGCCCGAGGCCTCCTTGATGCCGGTGATATTGGCGATCTTGCTCAGCCGGTAGACCGTCTCGGGGAGGATGTTCGACCCAGTGCGCCCCGGAACGTTGTAGATGATGAGGGGAATCTTGATGCTTGCGGCGACCGCCTTGAAATGCTGGTAGAGACCCTCCTGAGGAGGCTTGTTATAGTAGGGAGTCACCACGAGGACACCCTCCGCCCCGAGGGATTCGGCCTGCCGGGACAGAGCGATCGTATGTTCCGTGGAGTTCGACCCCGTTCCTATCACCACGGGAACTCTTCCTGCCGCAGTCTTCTTCGCGAAGGTTATCATCTCCGCCCGTTCGTCCGCCGTCACCGTGGGGCTTTCACCAGTGGTCCCGAGGACGACGAGAAACTCCACTCCCCCTTCGATCTGCCAGTTCAGAAATCTCCCGAAGCTCTCGTAATCAATTCCTCCGTCCCTAAAGGGGGTTACCACCGCTGTACCTGTTCCTGAAAACATCTCACGACACCTCCTGTTTTTTCTTGAAGTCCGCCTATAAAAAAAGACCCGCCCCGAAAAGGGACGAGTCATGCGCTCGCGGTACCACCCTGATTGGGCATTCATGGAACAATGCCCCGCTCGGACCCGATGACGGAGGCCCTGACCGAAAATGTACTCCGGAATTTTCGCGATGTGTATCGCGGGTTCCTTTCCATTTCAGCTCACCGGGCTTTGCGCCTTCAACACCTCGGCGGGAACGCCTCTCAGCCGCTGAACGTCCCTCTCTGTCGCCGGATTTCCTGTCTCTGGCATCCCGGATCATCGCTTTTCTGATATATCCTGATATATTAGGCACTCTTTACGGATTTGTCAACCTGTCGCTTGCGGATTTGTTGTTAACCTCTGATAACTTCACCCTTCCGGGTGAGGGGTACCGGTTATTGATACCTGTCGCTATCGTCCAATCGGCAGGTTCGTGGCGGGAGGCGTATAAAAATGCCGCCCCTCGGCGGGACCGGAACGCAAAGGCATCATGTCGAGGGGCGGCTTTCTTTATTATTCTTTCTCTCCCCCCGTCTGGCCGCAGCTGCACCCGCCGCCGTATTCACCGCAGCCGCAGCACTCATCGTCGCAGGCCTCGAGGAACATGTTATCCAGGTTTTCGAGGCCGGAACTGAATACTGTGTGGACTATTTCCATCGTCTCTTCCGCCGCCCCAGGGTCAGTGACGTCGAAGACGGCCTCCCACTCGGCAAAGGTTTCGCCCGTAGCGGTGATCGGTGTGAGCTTCAGAGTGGCAATGTAATTTTCCAGCTTCATCCCCGTCTCAAGAATCGTGTAGGTGACCGAGCAGTCCAAGTCCGACAGCGAGAGGAGCTGTTCGCGCATCCATTCGTTGTTCGCAAGCTGAAAGTGACGCACGCTCCCTATGCAGGCCCCGCAGTCGGGGGAGCAGGCGTCCTCCAATTCACTCGCCTGTATGCCCGGATGCCAGTTCGGCAGACCGTTGAAGTCCCGGACGATCTCCCACGCCACCTCCACAGGGGCGGAGAGTATGGTGCTGTAGTAGACCCTTGGCATGCTCGCTTCCTCCTCAGAATGTGATTTTCTTAAAGGCTTCCGTCTGCCCCTTGATGGCCGTTTCCGTCGGCAGCCGCTCCATGGAGCTGGCACCGTAGAAACCATTGACGTGCTTGCTGTGCTTCAGTATATACGAGGCGTCCTCGGGCATGGCGATGGGGCCTCCGTGGCAGAGGACGATCACCTCGGACCGTACCTTCTTCGCGGCCTCCGCCCATCTATCGATGAGGGGTACGCACTCCTCAAGGGTCTTCGCGGTCTTCGCGCCTATGGAGCCCTTTGTAGTCAGCCCCATATGGCAGACGAGGATATCCGCCCCCGCCTCCGTCATGGCAACGGCATCCTCCTCACTGAAGACGTAGGGGGTGGTGAGAAGATCCCGCCCATGGGCGGCGCGGATGGCCTCCACTTCGAGACCGTACCCCATGCCGGTCTCCTCAAGATTGGCCCGGAAGACACCGTCGATGAGGCCGACCGTCGGGAAGTTCTGCACTCCGGCGAAGCCGAGGGAGATCAGTTCGTCGAGGTATTTGTCCCAGATCGTGAAGGGATCGGTACCGTTAATCCCGGCGAGGACGGGCGTCTTCTTCACTACCGGAAGGACTTCATAGGCCATCTCTTTGACGATGTCATTCGCGTTGCCGTAGGCGAGGAGGCCGGCGAGGGATCCGCGTCCTGCCATGCGGTAGCGTCCCGAGTTGTAGATGACGATGAGGTCGATTCCCCCCGCTTCCTCCCATTTGGCGGAGATGCCGGTCCCCGCGCCGCCTCCGATGATCGGCTCCCGCCGCTTCGCCATGTCGTTGAATTTCGCCATTAGTTCCGAGCGTGTCGGTCGTTTCATCAGTGACCCCTTCCTTTCGTTACGGATTGATCTCCCGGAAGTTCTCCACAAGAGCCGCGGCGAACTCCGGATCGTTTACGTGCATGGGGAGCTTCACAAGACGGCGTGTGCGGGTCTGCCGAACGGTCTTCTCCAGTGCCGCGAAGAGGGCCTCGTTCGCCTCGGGCCAGTAAAAGGGCTGCCCGGGGGCGTCGATCATAGAAACGCCCTTCAAGGGGAGCAGGAAGCGCACCGGGCCGTTCATGGCGTTCAGTTTTTCGCCGATCCACTCGCCCATGAGGGCATTCTCCTCCGGAGTGGTGCGCATCAGTGTGACCTGGGGGTTGTGGACGTAGAGTTTGCGGTTTTTATACTTCTCCGGCACGGTCTCCATGGCACCGAAGTTCACCATGTCAAGGGCGCCGACCGAGCCCACATAGGGGATGCCCGTCCGGGCGAAGGCGCCGAGGCGGTCCTCCCCGGCGGTGAGAACCCCGCCCATGAGATGGTCGCATATCTCGGTAGTGGTCGAATCGATGACGTACTTCATCATTCCCGAGTCCACCAGCTTTTCGAAGGACTGGCCGCCTGCACCGGTGGCGTGGAATACGAGACAGTCAAACTCGCTCTCAAGGGAGTGGCGCACCATGTCCACACAGGGCGTTGTCACGCCGAACATCGTCATGCCGAGCAGCGGCCTGTCCTCACCCTGGGGAACAGTCCCCTTCACCATTCCGGCGAGGGCGTTGGCTGCATTCGCCAGGACGACCCGGGAGACCCGGTTGATCCCGGCCACGTCGGTGACGGAGTACATCATGGCGATGTCGTTCGGGCCGACATAGGGAGCCACGTTCCCCGACGCCATGGTGGAGACCATGATCTTGGGGGTCCCCAGAGGCAGCATCCGCATACCCGATGTAACGATGAATGTGCCGCCTGAACCTCCGAGGCCGATGATGCCGCCGAGATCTTCCCGCCCGGGAAGAAAGGCTGCGAGGGCCTCAGCCATGGCCGCCACCGCCTCCCCGCGCTCCTTTGATGTATCTAGAAAGGAAGGGTTGGATGGGTGGAAAGAGGCAACCTCTCGGTTCGATATGTCCACAGGGTGATCGTGGGGTTTCGTCCCCACGTCTACGAGGAGTGCTTCAACGCCTGACTGCCGGATGATATCGGCCACGAACTTCAGTTCTTCGAATTTCGTGTCGCACGTTCCCACTACATAGGCTTTCTTCATTCCGTCCTCCTTTGGCTTTATCGCAGGATGCCCCGTATTCGGGGGAAAAAACAGTGTTACAAGTATACCCTCAGGAGAGCTTGGGGTGCAATTTTGAGGCTGGAATTTCAATGGGCGAACAAATACTGACACTACGAAAACGAACAAGGCACCCTGCGTTGTAATTTTGCAGGATGCCTTGCTCGTTATTATTGGTAGAAAACCAAACTATATCAGAGGGATGAGATACTCCATGTCACAGAAGCGAATCATCCTGCTTCCTCTGTCGCACCACTTTCCACCCGTCGTCACCTCATCAGGCGGGGCAGGAAAAGGATGAGGTCGGGAAAAAAGCTTAAAACCACCACTGTAGCGATCAATGCCGCCACCATGGGAATAATTTCCTTCACAAGGGCCTCCAGCTTCAGGTTTCCGATGTCGACGGCTATGAAAAGGCATAGACCGACCGGGGGTGTATTGTGCCCTATGGCGAGGGAGATTACCATGATGATTCCGAAGAAAAGAGGATCTATCCCGAGGCTCATGATAATAGGGTAAAAAATGGGCGCAAGAAGCACCATGGCCGCGGAATTGTTCAGGAATGTCCCCACGACAAGGAGGATGAAAATCATCATGAGCTGGACAACTACCGGGCTCGTTGAAATCGTCAGAATTGAAGCGGCTATTGTCTGGGGAATCTGCTCGCTCACGAGGACATAACTCAAAATCTCCGCCGTGACCATGAGGTACATGACAAGGGCGGTGGATTTCGCAGATTTTAAGAGGATCTTCGAGACATCCTTCCAGGTGAGTTCCCTGTGGATAAAGATCCCGACGATGAGCCCGTAGACCACTGCCACCGCCGCGGATTCTGTCGGTGTGAAAATCCCGGCATAGATCCCTCCGAGGATGATGACCGGCATGAAAAGAGCGAAAACTGATTCTCTGAAATACCTGGAAATGGTCTTGAAGGAAGCAGCTTCGTCCCCCTTGTATCCGCGCCTCACGGAAATGACATATTCAACGATCATAAGCACGATGCAGATAATGATTCCCGGAATAATGCCGGCGATAAACATCTCACCTATGGAGACTCCGGTGGACACGCCGTAAAGAACCATGGTAAGGCTCGGCGGAATGATGAGTCCGATGGTGCCTGAAGCAGCTACAACGGCCCCCGCGAAGTTTTTGTCATATCCTTTTTCCGCCATGGGTCCCAGCATGACGCCGCCGATGGCAGCGGTCGTTGCGGGTGCGGAGCCCGACACCGCTCCGAAAAAAGTTGAGGCCAGGGTCGCTACAAGGGCCAGGCCTCCGCTCATCCTGCCGAAAAGCGACCCTGCGAGGTTGACCAGTCGCCGGGAGACACCCCCTGCAGCCATTATGTTTCCCGCCAGAATAAAGAAGGGGATGGCCATGAGCGCAAAGGAATTACCCGCGTTAAAGGTCTTCTGAATCAGCACATCCACGGGGAAGGCTCCCGTGGCAAGGACAGAGAAAATACAGGTCAGGCCAAGGGAGACTGCGATGGGAACTCCGATAAAAAGGAAGAAAAGGAAGAAAAACAGAAGGTATAGGCTCATTTGCTTATCTCCTTCAGCTCAGCCACGGATTTCAGTATTACTTCAAGAAGGACGAATAGAGACAGAAAACTTGCAGCGGGAACGATAAAAAAAACGTACCCCATTTTGAGCCATTCCATCGAGGGGGACATGACTTCAAACTCGAGAATCTGCTTTGCCATGGGGTATGAATAGTACACCATCACAGCGAGGAAGAAAAAAGAAAAAAGATGGGCGATCACCACCATCAGCTGTCGGAAAAACCGGTTTTTTATCGAATCGACAACGATGGACATGTTGATATGCCGTGATTCCCTGTAAAGAAGAACGGCTCCGAAGAAAAAAACGCAGGAGAAAAGGTAGCCGGAAAGTTCTTCAGACCAGGAGAGGGGCTTTTCGAGAACGTAACGGAAGATGACCTGGGCGAAAATGAATGCCACCATAAGGGACAACAAAACCATCATAAGCCAGTTCAACAGCTTGGTGATTTTATCATTGATATTGATCAGCAGTTTGAGCATTATAGGAAAACCCCCTGCGCTTTATGACTTTAAGAGTGAAAAAACAAAAAAGCATATAGTGATCGATCCGGGAAGACCTTGGAGAAGGATTCCCGGATCGACTGAAAGGGCGGTTACGGGGTGATGTTACTTCTTCTGGGTGATCGCCCGGATTTTATCGACCATCTCGCCGTATTTGGGTCGGTACTTCTCATAAACCGGTGCCACGGCTTTTACGAAAGGTTCCCGATCGGGGCGGGTAAAGACGACCCCGAGTTCCTCACACTGCTTGATCTCCTTCTCATCCATCTGACGCTGATAATCGAAGGAGAAGCTGCTCATCTTTTTCGCCTCATCGAGGAAGATTGCCTTGTCGGCATCGGGGATAGAGTCCCACAGCCTCTTAGAAGCCACAAGGGGGTTCGGCACGTGCATGTACCAGAGGAGGGCTGCACTCTTCGTCAGTTCGTAGTATTTCTGAGTGAGCATATGGGTGATCGTACCTTCGCAGCCGTCGATGGTCTTGAGCTGCCATGCCGAATAGACATCATTGAATGCCATGGGGACTGCACTGGCCCCGAAGGCATTGATCGTGTCGATCATCTCGGCTGAATTGATGACCCGAAGCTTCAGCCCTTTAAGGTCTTCTATTCCGTTTACCGGTTTCGGCGGAAAGAGATGGCGCATCCCGTTCTCCCACCACCCGAGGACAATCAGATTTCTTTTCGCCAGGCTCTCGTCGAATTCCTTCCCTATTGGCCCGTTCAAAATATCATGGGCTTCCTGGGAATCCTTGAAAAGGAAGGGAAGATTGAGGACTCCTACCTTCGGACTGTAGGAGGCAAGAAGAGAGCCAGTAGCCAGGACCATGTCCGTGGTACCGAGCTGGCAGCCTTCAATGAGCTGGTTGGGCTTTCCGTAAAGATCCGAGGGGTAGACTTCGAAAGTGTAGCGGTTGTCCGTCGCTTTTGAGACCTTCTCTGCCCATGTTTCAAGATACATCTGGTAGTGATGATCCTTTGTCCCCGTGTGCCCGATCTTGATCAACTTCGCCGCCGCAAAAGCCGATGAGGTCATGACCAACAGAACAACCAGGAGCAATGTCCCAAGGAACAGTCTTCTCTTCACCGATATTGCCTCCTTCTCCATGAGGTAATTTGAATTTACACATATATGATAGCTTACATGTTGTGTAAAGTCTACGAGTATTATTCATCTTGCCTGAAATAATTGACTTTACTCAACTGAACGACGATGGTAATCCGAGTGTGTATATTTCAAACGCCTGGTGCAGGGGCAGGACTAAAACCGCCGACCTGAGGGTCATGGGAACACACAGGAGCTTGGAAGTGATAGAAAAAACTATAAAAAAAGCCCCCCGTAAACTCGGAAGGCTTTCTGCTTTCAAACATTTAGATATTTTGAATTATTCTTCAGACCTCACAGAGCGAAATCGAAGCACTGGTCGATATTTCTCTCCTCCGCCCGATGCAGCACCACGGAGGCTACGGCAACGTCCATGGCACCGGTGCCGATGGGTATGCAGAGGATCCGGGAGTCGGGGGAGGCCGTTATCTTTTTTGTCCCGGCGGCAAGCTCTCCCAGGGTGGCGTCGATTGAGTCTTCTGTAATTTTCCCCGCCTCGGCGAGTTCCTTCAGAGCGCCCCGGTGAAGACACTGGGCGATGTGGTCCACCACGATGAAGTCCGCCGAGAGGAGGGCTTCATCCCGGCACTCCTTGTAGGAGCCCATGGGGAAGAGCACCGTCCCCGGGGCAAACCATTCCTTCCGGAAGAATCCGTCCTTGGCATGGGTCACCGTGATGACGGCGTCTCCGACGGCAGCCTCCTCGGGGCGGGCGCAGACCGTGATTTTACCTGTGATCTTCGGCTCCATCTCCCGGCGGAAGCGCTCCGCCGCCTCGGGGTGAAGATCGTAGACCCTGAGTTCGTCGATGGAGAAGACCTCGGCGATGGCCTCCGTCTGAGTCCTTCCCTGAACACCCGCTCCGAAGAGCCCCAGGGTGACGGATTTTCTCTCAGGGTAGAGATATTTCAGCGCCACGGCCGTCTGGGCGCCGGTCCGCATGTTGGTGATGTGTGTTCCGTCGAGCACCCCTGTGAAGATGCCGTTTCGAGGGTTGACGAGGACGATGATGGCGCTCACGTAGGGAAGCCCCTGGGCGGGGTTGTCCATCCATCCTCCCGCCCACTTGATCCCCGCCGTATCCACCCATCCCACGTAAGCGGGCATGGAGTTGATGTCGGCATGGTAGGGGGGGAAGGGGCCGCTTTCTCCGAGGTCAAGGGTCCCCTTGGCGGGGTTGATCACCGTCCCCTCCCCCATCCCCCGATAGGTCTTGTCGAGAATTTCCACTACGTCCCTCATGGAGATCAGCGATTCCACGTCGGACCTGCACAGCAGTCGAGCCATTCCGTCCCTTCTTTCCCTGAAAACTAATCGATGAGATATTTTTTCTTGAGCGCCGCGAGTTCTCCGTTGTTCTTCATGGTCTCGATGGCGCCGTTCAGGGCTTTCAGAAAGGCCTCGTCCCCCTTGGGAAGGGCCAGGGCAATCCCTTCACCCTCGCGATTGATGAAATTCCGGAAGCCGATCTTCAGCTTATCCCCGAAATCCTTGTTGTTCCTGAGGTAGGCGTTCGCCACGGTCAGATTGAGCACGCAGAAATCTCCCCGGCCGAGGGTGATCTCCATGAGGGCGTCGTCGTTCTTCTGAAATCTCTTGATCTCCTTCGGAAGCTCCGTCTTTGTGATGAAGGTGTCCTGGGCGGTCCCCATCTGGACGGTGGCGATCTTTCCCTTGAGATCCTCGAGCTTCGATATGGAGTCGTCATCGCTCCGTACCACGAAGGCATTCTCGATGTCGTAGTAGACTGCCGAGAAGTCGACCTTTTTCTTCCGCTCCTCCGTGTTGGTCATACCGGCGGCCACGAGGTCGATCTTCCCCGTCATGAGGGAGGGGATGAGGCCGTCGAAGGCCATGTCCACGATCTCGATCTTTTTTCCGAGGTGCTCACCAATGGCCTTCACCACGTCGATGTCGTATCCGAGGATCTCATTCTTTTCGTTGCGGTATTCAAAGGGAGGGTAGGTCGCCTCGGTCCCCACCAGCAGGACATCCTTTCCCATGACGGAAGCGGCCATGGCGGCCGTTCCGGCGAGAAGAAGCCCACAAAGGGCCATACAAAAAACTAGAATCGTAAATCTTTTCATTTCAAATGCACCTCCGCGAGTGATATTATTATCCCTGAGACTTGAGCCGCTGAATTATAATACGGTTTTGATTTTTAGTCTATAATGTATTTTTGTTCACATAGAGAAGGAGCGATGCAGAAAATGAAGAAAATCACCGTCATCGGCGCAGGAAACGGCGGCCAGGCTCTGGCCGGAGATCTGGCGTCGAAGGGGTTTGCCGTCACCCTCTTCGAGCACCCCGACTTCCGGGAGAAGATCCGCCCCCTTGAAGAAACCCGCACGATCACCCTGACGGGGGCCCTGTCGGCCACGGGAAAGCTGTCGAAGGTCACCACCGATCCGGAGGAAGCGTTGAGTCAGGCGGAACTCCTTTACTTTCTCGCCCCATCCTTCGCCCAGGAGGGGATGTTCGACCTCCTCGCCCCCTATCTCCGGAGTGACCACTCCCTCCTCCTTCTGCCGGGCAATTTCGGCTCCCTTGTCCTTAGAGCCCGCCTCACTGAGTTGAAGGCGGCAGTGCCGGCCCTGGCGGAAGGGGACACCATGCCCTACGCATGCCGCATCGAAGGCCCAGGCGTGGTGAATATCTGGGGGATCAAGAACTTCATGTCCGCCTCTGCCCTTCCCGCGGAGGACACCCATTCTTTTCTCGATAGGGTCCGCCCCTTTTTCCCCATCCCCCTCCGGCCCGCGGCGAATGTCCTCGCCATCGGGCTTTTCAACACCAATATGATCCTTCACTGCCCCACCATGATCATGAACGCGGGGCGGATCGAGTCGGAGAAGGGGAACTTCCGCTTCTATGGCGAGGGGATGACCGAGTCGGTCTGCTCCGTCATGGAGGCCCTTGACGCCGAGCGGATCGCCGTGGGCCGCGCCCTCGGCCTCGAGCTTCTCTCGACCCTCGACGACATGAAGGATCTCTACTCCCTCACCGGAAGCACCCTGCGGGAGACCATTCTGAACAACGACGCCTACTGCGGCCACGGTACGGACGCCCCATGCTCCATGACCTACCGCTATCTCTCCGAGGACGTTCCCTTTCTTCTCGTGCCTACGGCGGAGCTTGGCAGGGCCCTCGGAGTGGCGACCCCCGCCATGAATGCGATCATCCACCTGGCGGGGGTCATCAACGGAACGGACTATCGGAAATCAGGGCTGACCCTGAAGAAGATGGGCCTTGATGATCTCTCGGGGGAGGAAATACTGCGGCGGATCGCCTGAAGAGTCTTTATTTCACCCGCTCCTCCGGTCTGCGCTTGAGGTTTTTGCGGAGATACTCGCTGTAGAGCACCGCCACGGGGTTGTGCCCGAGGACCCGATCCTTCACCACGAAGGTGGTGACCGGCGCCTTCGAGTGGCGGTAGAAGAGGCTGTCGTGGCCGACGCAGAGGCCGAGGACGATGTTGAGCTGGCTTCCCGATTCGTCGAGCTGGCGGGCCTGCTCCGCCGGGTTGCAGGAGACCTCCCCCACCCAGGGACGGCGGGCGGCGTTGACGTCGTCCTTCTTCATGGAGGAAACTTTGCAGCAGGCCGAGAAGACCTCGAACTCCTCCGAGAGAATCTTGCCGAGCATGGCCGCCTCATCCCTGAACCCCACGCAGAAGGCTATTCCGAGTCGGGTAAAATTCATCCGCCGGGCGAACTCCATGATCTCCTCAAGGCGGTTGAGGGTGCAGTAGTAGAGGGCCTCCACATCGGAGGCGGTCCTCAGCAGCTTCAGATCCTCCTCGCTGTAGAGTTCGAGGCTTCCGAAATCGCTGCAGGGGTTTCCTGTCGAACATCCCTTCGTGTCGCAGAGATGGCATTTCATGATTGTTTCTCTCCCTTCCTGATCGTCACTGCCCGCATGACCATATCTGCGGCGGCGCCCCGGGAAATGAAAGAGTCGGGCAGAAAAACCCCTCCCGGCGCGGCACGGTCGAGAATGCCCTTCTCAGCCAGGTAGTGGACCGGACCGAAGAGGGGAGATGATGCCTCTATATCGGCGAACCGCGAAGGCCATTCCTTTCCTCCCGGGCCGTATCCCAGGGCGCGGGCAAGGGCGTCGGCAAAATCCTTTCTGGCGACGAAGCCGCCCGTTCCCCCTTCGGGAAAGAGCAGGAGGGGCGAATCCTCCCCCTCGAAGGCCTTTCGGAGCAGCATCTCCGTCTCCTGCCCCGTAAGGGGGGTATCCACGCCGAAGACCCCCTTGTCCCGGCCGAAGAGACGGGCTACCACCACTTTGTTGTTGTAGATGTCGTCGATTTTCGCCGACGGGGAGGAGGGCAGCTCTTCGGGAGGAATCCAGCCGTAGAGGTTCGCCATCTGAACTCCCGGCCAGAAGGGGTGGTCTTGGGGTACATCGCTGTATTCGCAGAGGGAAAGGGCGCTTCCCGCCTCGAGGAGATGGCGCTGCACGAGCCGGGGGTCGATCTTTCTCGGAGGCAGATCCTCGAGGACCGCAAGGGCGGCGAGAGTGCCCGCGGCCTGCCCCGTATGCATGGAGATGGGCTGCAGGCGCAGGGCGCCGCTCACAAGCCTCGACATGGAGAGGTTCTTCTCCGCAGGGAGAAATCCGTCCACCTCAACGGGGATGAAGGCGCCGAAGGGAACCTGGAAGGGCCCCCTGGGCATGTCGGTCTTAATGGAAGATGCCCGCTCTCCGAGCTCGGCCTCGAGATCCTCGTCCTCATCCGCTCCATGAAGGTCCAGTATGTACCCGCCGATGGCAAGGGCCGTGGGAATTTCCCTCCCCTCCCGGCCGTCCGTATAGCTTTCCGAGTTTCGCCTGACGGCGGCCGACGTGGGAGTCTCAAGCCCCACGATGCGGCGGCTCTCCCGGACGTAGGGGATAAGGGGGAGACGCCGGAGGACCTCGGCGTACTCGTCTCCGAGAATACCCCGGGTGAGCTCCCCGGGAAGGGGCGAGAGAAATTCGTCGTCCGCCACGGACCAGGGCTCTCCGAGTTCATGCTGAATATAGTAGAGGAAGCAGAGGGTCTTGATGATGGCCTCTCCATCCGCCCTCCGGCGGAATTCCAGGTCCTCGATATAGACGACGGGAAGGCCGCTCCGCCCCTCCCACTTCTCCGCTCCGGGGTAGTCGTTGGCCCAGTTGACCCCGGTCTTCGTAATGGCCTCCCACCCCTCGGGGGTGGCGGCATTGTAGCTCTCGGGATTGGAGGAATCGGGAAGCCCCCGGTAGCCGTTGTGGGTGGCGAAGTCCACGGGGAGCTTGAGGGGATAGTCCCGGAAGGAGTTCCCCCCGGCAGCCACGATCTTGCGGAAGGCGGGAGCGTAGCGGTCGTACCCCGGCGGAGGGGTGGAGATCCGGAGTGACGGGGGGATCCCTCCGGGGTACTTTTTGATCACGGCGAGCCAGGTGATGTCCTGTATTCTTCCCTCTTCGCCTATGTTCGGGCTCTGGGAGTTTCCCGCCCGGTAGCGGGCCCGGACCAGAGGGATGACGTCACCCAATTCTGTAGCATCGATGAGGACGGCGCAGTTAATCTCCGTTTTTTGCCCCCCAAGGTCTGCCGTGACCTTCCGGACGGCGGGCCCTTCCCGCTTCACCCCGGTGATCTTTGAGAAATAGAAGATATCGAGGGTTCCGTTTCTGCCTCCCGACGAGGCCCTCTCCGATGCCTTCGCCGCCATGGACGCGAGAATGGATCGGCCCACGGAGGGCTCGAAGGCCATGGTGCCTCCGTCCCAGTAGCAGGTGGAGACGGATTTGCCCTTGAGGAAATAGTGCAGGGCCACCTGGCCGTAGAACTCGCCGTAGATTCCTGTTTTGTTTCCGCTGAGGTCATCCATGGTGGAGACTGCGGCGGCGGTCATCTGGCCGCCGAGCCAGTCAGTCTCCTCGAGAAGGGCCACCCGGACGCCGAGCCTGGCGGCGGCGATGGCGGCGCCCACTCCCCCCGCTCCTCCACCGGCGACCACCACGTCGTAGGAGAGGGCGGCGAGGGAAGGGCCTGAAAGGGTGACGAGCAAGAGTACAAGGGGTGCGAGAACGGCAAAAAGCTTTCTGCTGCGGTTACGAATCATGGACGGATTGCTCCTTCAAATGATGTGATGTACCCGGAAGAGTATGGCATATACTCCCGGGCACTTCAAATTCTTCTTCAATTGCTCCTCTGCTGACCGGGGGCAGGCTCAGAAGGTCCTGTGGGTGATCTTTCCGCCCACCATGGTGAGGTCGGCTTCGACGAACTGAATTTCCTCTTCGGGGATGGAGAAGATGTCCCGGCTGAGGACCACGAGGTCGCTGTATTTCCCCGCTTCGAGGGTTCCCTTCCGGTCCTCTTCGAAAGAGGCGTAGGCCCCTCCCCGGGTGTAGAGGTCCACCGCCTCCTCCACTGTCAGCTTCTGGGAGGGGCTCCACCCCCCTGCGGGGTTTCCCCTTTCGTCCTGGCGGGTCACCGCCGCGGCGATCCCCCAGAGGGGGTTGAAGGTCTCCACGGGGCAGTCCGACCCGCCCGAGAGAAAGATCCCGAGGTCCAGCAGGGTCTTCCAGGCGTACCCCGAGAGGGCCCGCCTCTCGCCGATCCTCTTCAGGGCCATGGGGCGGTCGGAGGGGACGAAGGGAGGCTGTACTGCCGCGCCCACTCCGAGCCGGGCCATCCGCTGGTACTGGGCAAAGTCCCCCATCTGGCAGTGGACGATAAAGTGCCGGGCAGCCCGGGGAGCGGCCTTCAGCCCCTTCTCCATGGCATCGAGGCACATGTCGAGGGCGCCGTCGCCGATGGCATGGGCCGCCACCTGCATTCCCGCCCGGGAGGCGGTGAGGACGAGGCGGTCGAGCTCCTCCTGAGGATAAATGGCGACTCCTCTCACCTCGGGCATATCGGAGTAGTCCTCTCGAAGCAGGGCAGTTCGCCCCCCCATGGAGCCGTCGGTGAGGATCTTCAGGGGCCCCACGTGGAAGAAGGGGCTTCCGTCCCCGGTGCGCCACCCTTCGGCGAGAAATTCTTCGAGGGCCTCCTGGGTTCTAAGCAAAAACTGCTCCGTAATCCGCAGGGGCATTTCCCCCTCCCGGTCCAGGGTGAGATAGAGGTCGATAACTTTGCGGAAATCCCCTCCCACGGTTCCGAGATCGTCGGACTGGATGGAGGTCAGGCCCGCCTTCGCGGCCTCCTCCCCTCCACGGGCGACGAGCCTGCGGAGCCTGGCGGAATCGGGAAGGGGGATCTGCGAACGGGCCCACTCCACCGCCGTCTCCCGGACGACCCCCGTGGGCTCTCCCCGGTCGTCGAGGTCCACCACTCCGCCGGGGAAGCGGCTCTCCCCCGTGATGCCCAGAAGGGCCAAGGCCTGGGAGTTGAGGACCGCCACGTGGCCGCACACCCGGGTGAGAAGGACGGGGTTGCGGGGGCTGAGATCGTCGAGGTCCTCCCTGGTGAAAATGCACTGTTCATCGAAGTGTTCGTGGTTCCACCCCCGGCCGAGGATCCACTCCCCCTCCTTCGGGTTCGTCCGGTCCAGAAGAGAGCGGAACCGGGAGCGGACCTCCGACAGAGAGGATGAACCGGTAAAATCCCCCTGTTCCAGGGAGAGGGCATAGGCGAGAAAGTGCATGTGTCCGTCGTTGAAGCCCGGCAGGACGAGCCTGCCGCCGAGGTCGATCTTTTCCGCCCCGCCGCTTCCGGCCAGCACATTATCGCTGCCGCCCACCGCCGTGATGGTCTGCCCGTTCACGGCGATTGCCGAGGCGAACCCTCCCGGAAGGGCTATTTTTCCGTTGTAGAAGACCGTTCTCCCTGTTTTCATTCCCCTTCCTCCTTCTCAAGGGCAAAAAATTCGGCCAGTCTTTCAAGTTCGTCCGAAAAAAACATCTCGGAGGCGGGATGGAAGCAGGGTTCAAACTCCCCCTCCTCAAGCATCCGCCGGGCCTCTTCCTTTTCCACCCGGTCCATCCGTCCCTTTTCTTCGTCGTAGATCATCAGGGCATCTGCTCCGCCCCTTTCACTTTCGATCAGGTAGCGGGCGTTCCCCTCTTCGTCTTCAAATATACCTGAAATACGCATGCTCTCGCCCTCCCGGAAATGGGGTATTTGTGATTTTTATTATACCTTTCTTCCTTTCTTGGGCTATAATCGGGGAAATTTTCTCACGAGAGGGGTAAAAATTCATGGAACATCTTCCCCGGTCAAAGGGGTGCTTCGTCTGCGGTTCCGCCGGAGACAACCCGAGGAGCCTCGCTTTGGACATTTTGTGGAACGAAGAGGAAGGGAACACGGAGATCGCCCTCTCCCCCGATTCCAGCTGGTGCGGCTATGAGGGGATCGTCCACGGGGGGATCATCGCCTCCGTCTTCGACGACGCCATGGCGTGGGCGGTGAAAAAGGAGATCGGCACGTGGGCCATGACGGGGGAGATGTCCATCCGCTACCTCCGGCCGGTCAAATCCGGAAAGGCCTACGTGGTGAAGGGGAAGGTCGAGAGAAGGATCGGCCGACGCATCAACGCCTCGGGGGTGCTCACCGACGACGAGGGAAAGAAGATGGCGGAGGCCACCGCCCTCTTTCTGAGGTTGCCCGCCCGGGAGGATTCAGGGGGAGAGGAACCCTCCGTCTGAGGCAAGAAAATTGCCCGCTGAAATTTCAGGAGATACATCTTTTTCGAAAAGGAGAGTGCTGAATTGAACCTGATATCGTTTCTCGATCCCGAACTTGCCGCCGCCATCGAGGGGGAGAAGGCCCGGCAGAACCTGACCATCGAGCTCATCGCCTCGGAGAACTTTGTTCCGGAGGTGATCCTTGAGGCCCAGGGCTCCATTCTCACCAACAAGTACGCCGAGGGGTACCCCGGCAAGAGGTACCACGGCGGATGCCGCTTCATCGACGTGGTGGAGAGCCTCGCCATCGAGCGGGCCAAGATCCTCTTCGGAGCGGAGCACGCCAATGTCCAGCCCCATTCGGGGGTGAACGCCAACCTCGCCGTCTTCATGGCCATGCTCGAGCCGGGGGACGTCATCCTCGGAATGGACCTCCGCCACGGAGGGCACCTTTCCCACGGCACATCGGTGAACATCTCGGGAAAATTCTTCAAATCCTACAGCTACGGGGTGAACAAAGAGACGGGCCTTCTCGACTACGACGAGGCGGAGCGCCTCGCCCTCGAGCACCGACCGAAGATGATCATCGCCGGCGGGAGCGCCTACTCCCGGACCATCGACTTTGCCCGCTTCGCCTCCATCGCCGAGAAGACCGGGGCACTCTTCCTCGTGGACATGGCCCATATCGCCGGCCTCGTGGCGGCGGGAGTTCATCCGAGCCCCGTGCCCCACGCCCATTTCGTCACCTTCACCACCACGAAGACCATGAGGGGGGCCCGGGGGGGGAATATCCTCTGCAAAAGCGAATTCGCCTCGAAAATCGACAAGGCCATCTTCCCCGGTATCCAGGGGGGACCCATCCCCCAGATCATGGCGGGAAAGGCTCTCACCTTTAAACTTGCCATGACGGATGAGTTCAGAAACTACGGACGCCGGATCGTGGAGAACGCCTCCCGCTTTGCCTCGGTGATGAAGGAAAGAGGGTTCGACCTCGTCTCGGGGGGCACGGACAATCATCTCATGCTCGTGGACCTTCGAAGCAAGGGCCTTTCGGGGAAGGAGGCCGAGGAGCTTCTCGAGAAGGAGGGAATCACGGTGAACATGAACCTGATCCCCTTCGACCCGGCGAAACCCACGGTCACCAGCGGAATCCGCATCGGCCTCGCCGGAGTGACGAGCCGGGGGTTCACGTCTGACGACTCAGCTGCGGTCGCGGCCATGACGGCGGACATCCTCGAGAAAAAACCCTCTTCGGGAGGAAAAACCTACCGGGAAAGGGTGCTCGAGCTCTGCCTGAAATACCCCCTCTACATGACCCGGCAGGAGCTCGCCGCCTCCCCCTTCCTCACCCAGGATGTTCTGTAGAAAAAGAAAGGCTGAAAGGAGAAAGAGACCATGAATTCTTCCATTAAAAAGGACAGCCTGGAGCTGTCGTCCAAACTGACGGAGCTGCGGCGGGATTTCCACCGCCATCCCGAGCTGAGCTTTCAGGAATTTCGAACGGCCGGGATCGTGGCGTCCATCCTGAGAGAACTCGGCATGGAGGTCACGGAAGGGGTGGGGCAGACGGGTGTCGTAGGGGTGCTCCGCTGTTCCGACGGCCCAGTGGTGGCCCTGAGGGCGGATATGGACGGCCTTCCTGTTTCCGAGGAGACGGGCCTCCCCTTCGCCTCGGAGGAGGAGGGGAAAATGCACGCCTGCGGCCATGAAATCCACGTGACCTGCCTTCTCGGCGCGGCCATGCTCCTCGCCGCCCGGAAGCACTCCCTCCGGGGGACGGTGAAATTCCTCTTTCAGCCCGCAGAGGAGATCAACGCGGGAGCCCGGGCTCTGATCGACAACGGCGCCATGGAAAACCCCGCCCCTCAGATGATCTTCGGCCTGCACAATCACCCCGAGCTCGCCGCCGGAACGGTGGGAGTGAAGGCAGGAGGGCTCATGGCCTCGGTGGACTCCATCGGGATCACCGTGACGGGAAAGGGAGGGCACGGCGCCCTTCCCCACCGGGATATCGACCCCATCGCCGGATCGGCCGCCGTCATATCGGCCCTTCAGACGGTAGTGAGCCGGAATGTGGACCCCCTCCAGCCCGCCGTGGTCTCCCTCGGGACCATCTGCGGAGGAAGGGCGAACAACGTCATCCCCGACTCCGTGAAGATGACCGGGACAGTCCGCACCTTCAGCGACGACGTCCGGAACTCCATGGAGAAGATGATCCGCCGGGTGGTGGAGAATTCCGCCGCCGGCCTCGGATGCAGAGGAGAGCTCGTCTACGAGTACCAGCTTCCTGCCGTGATGAACGACCCGGCTGCCGCCGAAATCGCCCGGCGGGCGGCGGAGGAGATGGTCGGAGCGGAAGGGGTCGTGGTCCCCACCCCCTCCATGGGAGGGGAGGACTTTGCCCTCTTTCTGCAGAAAATCCCCGGATGCTTTCTCTGGCTCGGCGTGGGCAACCCCGAAATCGGCGCAGTCCACCCCTGGCACAGCTCCCTCTTTACAGCCGACGAGTCGGCCCTGCCCATCGGTGCGGGGGTTCTCGCCCAGGCGGCGATCTTCGCCCTGGAATTCCTGGCCCGGAACTGATACCTATAGAGAGACCATAAAAAACCATGGGGGACGAGGCGTGCACGCCTTCGTCCCCCATGGTATATTCTCCTTCCCTTCCGGCCGCAGGGTGCGGAACGAAGACCCCTCCGCCTACTCCGGTGAGATGTACCGGTAGGAACTGCTCCCTGCCTGCTCGACAAGCTTTCCCCCCTTCGTCACCAGGAGCCGGGACGAGGCGCTCTCGGCGGCCGGCTTGTGGAGGGTGAGCTCGTACCGGTCATCCAGCTTCATCAGCGACCCCACGGAGTAGTATTCGGGGTAGAAATTCCCTTCGTCGTCCACGCTCCATGTGGACTGCCCGTCGTAGTCCGCCGGGAAATCAAGGCAGTAGGTCCCCTCTGGCACGACGAGGGCCACCACGCCAAGGGCGCTCTTTCCCCTGGGCTTGAACTCCATGGCGTAGACGGCCACTCCGGAGTCCGCGCCGGCGATCCGGATCATCGTCTTGAGGGTTCGACCGTACCGTTTTTCGAACTCCTTCCGCAGATCGGGCGAAACCTTTGCCGGCTTTTTTTTAAGGGGGACGATCCCGGCTGCATTGGCGTATTCATCGTCCACAAGGAGGGCGTCCGATCCGCCGAAGTCGCCGGACGGAAGGGACAGGGGGCTGTCCTCCATCCGGAAGAGGAAGCCGCCCAGGTCGCCGAAGTGCTGTCCCGTCTCGCGGCCGTTCCACTCAGCCCCCTGCTCCTGGTACTCCTCGTAGACCACAGGGTGAAGAACGCCGTCGAAAATACAGTGGGTGAAGCGGAGGGCCGCCTTCTCCATAAGGGGTCGGCCGTCTCCCCCATACAGAAGGATCACTTGCGACCCGTCAGGGGCCGCAAGGGCGAATTTCGGCGGGACCATATCCACGGCCAGGAATTGGCCGTACATCCACCCCTTTGATCCGTCTCCCGTGGTGACGGAATACCAGAGGTACCCCTCGCCGCTCTTTTCCGGCGCTTTCTCAAGAACCTCCACCAGTTCGCCCCCCTCGAAGCGCAGGACTACGGCCGAGGATAAAGAGGGTTCGGCCCGCAGATTCACCCTTGTCCCCGTCACCGTCCCGATGGTCGGCAAAGCCGCCCCGGTTTTCAGAGGAAACTTCGCAGGCTCCTGATTTCCGGAATACGCCGGGGCCGTCATGAAAATCGTCACCCCGTCCGGCCCCTTCGCCGCGAAGGGGAGGAACAGGGCTGCAAGAGCGCAGAGCAGAGGAAAAATCCTTTTCTTCATGGTCATTTTCCGGTATCTCCCTTCATCCTTCAATTCTGCTGCCCGGAGCGGTGGAGTTCATTGCTTCCGTCTTTTCCTCTCTTTCAGCCGAAGGTCTTATTTTGGATCCTGCCGGGCGGAATATCCTTCGGCCTCCGGTATTCGCCGACCCCGCTCCCCGGGGGGTCACCGCGGTACGGTTCTGTTGTTGATTCTTATTGTCTCTTATTGTATATTTAAATTAGCGATTTACAATAGACCAGAAGACCAGAAATTTTCGTCCGAATTGGTGCCCTGAAGGGGGAGGGCACGGACCGGAGGAAATGATTTTCCTCAGTTCCTCTTTCCTGTCCGATTGATAAAACATGCTCAAATGATGATAAAATAGATCAGGATATTCTAAACCCCTGCCCATCCGGCAATATCACTATTTCCATTATCTGAGGAGGTACTTTTATGAGAAGTGAGGAAGTCTACGCAAAATCCCTTGAACTGCACCGAAAAAACAGGGGAAAGGTCGCCATAGTGGGCAAGATGCCCGTGAACTCCATGGCTGATCTGGCCCTTGCCTACACCCCGGGCGTGGCTGAGCCCTGCCGGGAGATCGGGCGCAACCCTGAGGCCATCTACGAAGTGACCTCCAAGGGCAACATGGTTGCCGTCATCACCGACGGCACGGCTGTTCTCGGCCTGGGCGACATCGGTCCCGACGCGGCCCTTCCGGTAATGGAGGGAAAGGCCATCCTCTTCAAGCGCTTTGCCAACATCGATGCCTTCCCCATCTGCATCAATTCAAAGGATTCCGACGAGATCATCCGCACGGCATCCCTCATCACCTCCTCCTTCGGAGGGGTGAACCTTGAGGACATCGCCGCTCCCCGGTGCTTCGAGATAGAGAAAAAGCTTCAGGATCTCTGCGACATCCCCATCTTTCACGATGACCAGCACGGCACGGCTGTCATCGTCCTCTCCGGCCTTCTGAATGCCCTGAAGGTCGTGGGCAAGAAGATTGAGGATGTGAAGATCGTCATGGGCGGCGCGGGGGCTGCCGGAACGGCCATCTGCAAATTCCTGATGTCCGCCGGGGCGAAGAACGTTATCATGTGCGACCGGAGCGGCGCCCTCTATACAGGCAGAAAAGAACACATGAACTGGGCTAAGGAAGAACTCGCGGCCCTGTCCAACCCCAACAAAGAAAAAGGATCCGTGGGAGACGTAATCAAGGGAGCGGATGTCTTCCTCGGCCTCTCGGGACCCGGCATCATCGACTCGGACATGGTGAAGTCCATGGCGCCAAAGGCCATCATCTTCGCCATGGCGAACCCCACGCCTGAAATCTACCCCGACGAGGCTATCGCCGCAGGGGCCGCCGTGGTGGCCACGGGCAGAAGTGACTTCCCCAACCAGATCAACAACTGCCTCGGCTTCCCCGGCATCTTCAGAGGAGCCCTGGACGTCCGCGCCTCGGTGATCAACGAGGAGATGAAGCTGGCCGCCGCCTATGCCCTGGCCGGCCTCATCCCTGAGGATGAGCTCAAGGCCGACAGAATCATCACCGAAGTCATGGACGACCGGGTCGTTCCGGCCATTGCGGAAGCCGTCGCCGAGGCCGCCCGAAAGACCGGAGTCGCAAGGATCTGATTCAGGCTTCAAGGTACACACCCATCATAGAGGAGGTCGAAAAAATATGAAACGGTTTTCTCTTGTCTGTCTCGCTTTGCTGCTTGTGATGTTGGGTACTGCTGCCTTTGCCGCGGAAATGACCCTCAAGCTGGGGCACATCGCCGACCCTCAGAACCCTTACGCCCAGGGGGGCGAAAAGTTCGCCGAACTGGTGAAGGAAAAGACCGGAGGAGCAATTGAGGTCCAGGTCTTCCCCAGCAGCCAGCTCGGAAATCAGCGTGACCTCATCGAGGGTCTCACCTTCGGCACCGTGGACATGACTTTCACGAGCACGGCGGTCCTCGGTAACTTCCTTCCCGAGGCGGCGGTCTTCGACCTCCCCTTCATCTTCCGGGACATACCCCATGCCTACAAAGCCCTCGATACGGTGGGGATGGAGATCGTCAAGCCTATTGAGAAACGGGGTATCAAGGTCCTCGCCATGTTTGAAAACGGCGTCCGCCACATGACGAACAACCGCAACCCCATCAGAAAGCCCGAAGACATGAAGGGCCTTAAGATTCGCGTCATGGAGCAGCCCATCTACATCGAGATGATCAAAATCCTCGGGGCAAGCCCCACTCCCATGGCCTTCGGAGAACTTTTCACCGCCCTGCAGCAGGGCGTGGTGGACGGGCAGGAGAACCCCGCCGCCCATATCTACACCTCCCGCTTCTTCGAGGTACAGAAATATATCTCCCTCACCGCTCATACCTACTCGGCTGAACCCCTGCTGATCGCCATGAGCGTGTGGACTAAATTGCCTGAAAAACATCAGAAGGCAATTCAGGAGGCCGCTGACGAAGCCAAGGACTGGCAGAGAGACCTCTGCAGAAAGCTCGAAAACGGATACTGGGAGAAGATTAAAGAAAGCGGCAAGAGCGAGATCAATGACGACGTGGACAAGGCCGCCTTTATGGAGGCCACGAAGCCCGTATGGGGGATGTTCGAAGAGAAACTCGGCAAGCAGAACATCGAAGCCATCGTCAACGTAAAATAGTCTCTTCCTGAGGGGAGCGGCCCCGGCTGCTCCCCTCCTCTTTTACTCCAAAAAGGGAGGCTGCGCCGTGAAAAAAGCCCTTGCAGTAATGGAAAAGATCTTCGCCGCCGCAGTAATGGCAGGGATCGGACTTATGCTCGTCATTATATTTCTTCAGGTAATATCCCGATACTTCTTCGGCCATACCGCAAGCTATTCCGAGGAGCTTTCCCGCTATCTCTTCGTCTGGGTTGTCTTTCTCTCCCTCCCGGTGGTCTCCCGCCAGGGCGGGCACATGGCGGTGGGGCTGCTCACAGAGCGGTTCACCGGGAAAAAACTGAAAAACCTCAAAGTCATCGGCGGGGTCTGCAGCATCGCCTTTCTCGCCATACTGTTCTATCAGGGGATCAGGATGTATTTTCTCGCCTCCTGGCAGACCTCCCCCGCCATGGAGATCCCCATGTCCTATGTGTACATCTCCATCCCCCTTGGATGCGGCGCAATGCTGCTCGTCGCCCTTGACGAACTGGCGGATGTCCTGCGGGGGAGGGACGGGGCATGACGGACCTCACCCTCTGGCTTCTCCTCTTTTTCTTCATCGCCATCCTTCTGACGGGAGCTCCCATCGGCGCGGCCCTCGGTCTCTCATCGGCCATAGTCATCTTCGCCACCATGCGGGTTCCCCTCGTCGTGGTGGCCCAGCGGATGTTCACCTCCATCGACTCCTTCTCCTTCATGGCGGTCCCCTTCTTCATGCTTGCCGGGTCCTTCATGTCCTCCGGAGGGGTGACGAAGCGGATCGTTGACTTCGCCAACGCCCTCGTGGGGGCCCTGGCGGGCGGGCTGGCCCTCGTGGTGGCCGTGGCGGGAATGTTCTTCGCCGCCCTCTCAGGCTCCTCCGCAGCCACAACCGCCGCCATCGGCGTTGCCATGATTGACGAGATGGAAAAACGGGGGTACCCCAAGTCCTTCGCCGCCGCAGTGGTCGCCACGGGCGGCACCGTGGGCATCGTCATCCCTCCGAGCGTCACCATGGTGGTCTACGGCGTCATCGCCGGAACATCCATCGGCGACCTCTTCATGGGGGGGTTCGCCCCGGGAATTCTCATGGGAGGGGCAACCTGCCTCGTAAGCTGGGTCATCGCCCGCAAGAGGGGGTACCTCGGCGAGGGAAAGGCCACCTTCGCCCGGATCGCGAAGACCTTCAAGGAGTGCATCTGGGCCCTCCTCATGCCGGTCATCATCCTCGGAGGAATCTACGGAGGGATCTTCACTCCCACTGAGGCCTCTGCCGTGGCAGCAGTCTATGGTGCCTTGATCGGGATATTCGTATACCGGGAGCTGAAGCTGAAGGATATCCCCAAGGTGCTCCTGAGCGCTGCCACCAGCACCACCATGATCATGTACGTCGTGGGGGCGGCGAATCTCTTCGGATGGATTCTCACGAACGCCCAGGTTCCCCACAAGATCGCCGCCGGATTCACCTCCATGACGGACAGCCCCTTCGTCTTCCTCATGCTGGTGAACCTCCTGCTGCTCTTCATCGGAACCCTGCTCAACGCCTCGGCGGCGGTGGTCATACTGACCCCCATCCTCCTCCCCGTAGCCCTCTCCCTGGGGATCAACCCCGTCTTCTTCGGCGTCCTCATGGTGGTCAACCTGGCAATCGGCTGCATCACCCCGCCAGTGGGGCTTGACCTCTTCGTTGTCTCGAGCATCACGAAGATCCCCATCGACAAGATCATGCGGGATGTCACCCCCTATCTCCTCGCCCTCCTGGCAGTTCTTCTCATCCTCACATGGTTTCCGGGGATCATCCTCTTCCTCCCGAGGCTTCTGGGGGGAGCCTAGAGGGGAAGGGAAAGACGGGCCGAAAGGTCCTTTGTACAAGGAGGCATCGCCATGCACACAATCGTGAACTCCCTTGCGGAGAAACTTCTGAAATCGAAAAAGACGGTGGTCTTCACCGGAGCGGGGATGAGCACGGAGTCCGGCCTGCCGGACTTCCGCTCCCCCTCGGGGCTCTGGGGGAAATACCGGCCCGAGGAGCTGGCGTCCATCGAGGCCCTGAACCGGAATTTCGAGAATTTCGCCGCCTTTTACCGCAACCGTATGGATACCCTCGACGAGGTCCGCCCCAACAAGGGGCACCTGATCCTGGCGGAGTGGGAAAAACGGGGGCTCGTCTCCGCCATCGTCACCCAGAACGTGGACGGCCTCCACCAGGCCGCGGGTTCTGAAAATATCTACGAGCTCCACGGCACCCTCCGGGACCTTCGGTGCCAGAGATGCCAGGGGGTCTACCCGGCACAGAATTATTCCCGGGACAGCCTCTGCGAAAAATGCGGCGGAAAGCTCCGCCCTGCCGTGGTCCTCTTCGGAGAGATGCTCCCCGAGGACACCCTCTCCGACGCCTTCGACCTCGCCGCCTCAAGCGATGTTTTTATCGTCCTCGGGTCATCCCTCACCGTATCCCCGGCGAATCTCCTCCCCGAACGGGCCAAGCGAAACGGCGCTGCCCTGTTCATCGTGAACCGCACTCCCACCCCCCTTGATTCCCTGGCGGACGGCCTCCTCTCGGCATCCATCGGCGAGGTCCTCTCCGCCGTGGATGAAAAACTCCAGGAGGGGGAAAATCCTTCGTAAAAAGGGAGGCCTGAAGGGGCCTTTTTCCTCCCTTCAGACCATATTCTCCGGTGAAAGGAGGGGTTTCCTTGCCGGACGAACGCTTCTTCCTTGAGGAAACGACCATTGCAAAGATACAGGAAGGATTGAAGAAGGGAACCGTCACCTGCAGGGGTCTGACGGAGGGGTATCTCCGCCGCATCGAGGCCTATGACCGAAGGGGCCCCTCTCTGAAAGCCGTACTCCTGGTAAATCCGAAGGCCCTTGAGGAGGCGGATGCACTTGACCGTCTCTACCGGGAAAAGGGGCCTGCCGGTCCTCTTCACGGAATCCCCGTACTGATCAAGGACAACGTGGAGACAAAGGACATGGCCACCACGAGCGGCTCCCTCTCCCTCGAGAACTACCTTCCCGACAAAGACGCCTGCCTGACGAAGAAGCTGCGGGAGGCGGGGGCCCTCATCCTCGCCAAGGCAAACATGCACGAGTTCGCCATCTGGGGGGAGAGCGTCAGCTCAATCCTCGGCCAGGTGCTCAACCCCTACGACCTCACCCGGACACCGGGAGGATCAAGCGGAGGCACCGGCGCGGGGATCGCCGCCAACTTCGCCGCCATCGGCATAGGGACGGACACGGTCAATTCCATCCGATCCCCCGCATCGGCCTGCGCCTGCGTGGGGATCCGCCCCACCGTCGGGCTCGTCAGCAGGGAGGGGATCGCCCCCTACTCCCTCGACCAGGATACGGCCGGCCCCATCTGCCGGACTGTGGAGGATGCCGCTGCGATCCTCGGGGTCATCTCGGGGTATGACCCCGGAGATCCGGAAACTGCCTGGTCCGTGGGGAACAGGCCTGCCCCCTACACCGCCTATCTGTGCGCCGACGGACTGGCAAAAAAGCGGATAGGCGTCCTCCGCACCCTCTTCGGGGAAAAAAAAGAGCACGGGGAGGTCAACGCCGCCATGGAGCGGAGCCTCCGGGCCATGGCGGACGGGGGGGCCGTACTGGTGGAGCTCGACGAGCCGATCGACACGAATGAGCTGACGGCGGAGGTGAGCGTCCACCTTCATACCCTGAAGGACGACCTCGAGGGGTATCTCAAAAAACTCGGATCGAAGGCCCCTTACAACACCCTCACGAAACTTCTCGATTCTGGAAAGATCCACCCCGGCATCGTCCAGAACCTGAAGAGGGCGAACACCCTGAGCAGGGACAGCCTGGACTACCGCACCCGCACCATGAAGCGCTTCGAACTGCGGACCCGGGTTTTGAAGCTCATGGCGGACCATGAGCTCGATGCCCTCGTCTACCCCCATCAGAAGGGGCTCGTTGTAGCTGTGGGGGAATCCCAGGGGGAGCGGAACGGCGTCCTCGGATCGGCCACGGGCTTTCCCTCGATCGCCCTTCCTGCCGGGTTTTCCACCCCCACGGAGACGGCCCCTCTCGGCGTCCCCATCGGGCTCGAATTTCTGGGACGCCCCTGGAGAGAGGGCGTTCTCATCGCCATCGCCTACTCCTTCGAGCAGAAGACCCGCTATCGCAAACCGCCCGAAAGCACGCCGCCCCTCAGCTGAGTTCAGAGGCTATTCCCAGCGAACAGGGAAGACCGGTCGGTCTTCCCTGTTTTTTTGTCTTCCCCTGTGAGAAAATAATCGGAGCGCAATCTTTCAATAAATTCAATTCTGTCCGTCGAATCCCCTGCGAGGGGAGGCCTTTCCATGGTTCAATCGAAAAGAACCCCTTCGTCAAATCCCTTCGGGGGAGGAAATGTACCTTTCCTCCTCCTCTTTCTGATATGCCTTTTCTGGTCGGCGGATCCTCTGAGCAGCGCCTCGGCCGGCTGGAACTTCTCCGGCCAGGTTTCCGGGTGGGGAGGATATTACAAAGAGGGAGGAGGCAACGCCGGCCTTCGCTTTCTCCCCCGATTCACCTTCGAATCCCCCCTCCCAGAGGGACTCGAGGTCGACGGTGAATTTATCCTGAACCTCAGAACCCGGACAACCTTTTCTTCCTTCGCCGAGCTGGAGGACAATACCCACGGGGACCTCTACCGTTCGTGGGTCCGCCTTTCGGGAGAACGGTCCGAAATCCGCCTCGGCCTTCAGAGGATCAACTTCGGCCCGGCGAGACTTCTCCGCTCCCTTCAATGGTTCGACTCCCTCGATCCGAGGGACCCCCTCGAGGTGACCGAGGGCGTCTGGGCCATCCTCGCCCGGACATATTTTCAAAACAACTCCTCCCTGTGGCTCTGGGGGCTCTACGGAAACGCCGATCTCAAGGGGCTCGAACGTTTCAAAAGCGACGAATATCGTCCCGAATATGGATTCCGCTACCAGTTCCCCGTGGCCAGGGGAGAGATGGCCTTCACATGGCATAACCGTCGCCTCGACCGGGAGTACGCCCGGCGGCACGGCCTCCCCCGACTGACCGACGGCACTGAGAACCGCTGGGCCCTCGACGGCACCTTCGATCTCGGCCCGGGGGTATGGTTCGAGGCCGCGGCAAGCCATATCAGTATCGATTCCTCTGATTCCCTCTGGACGAAATATCTCACCGTCGGGGCGGACTATACCTTTAATATCGGCTCGGGCCTTCACGTGATCGGCGAACATTTCATCCGGTCCGAAGAGGAGGAGGATTTCATGACCTCCGCCCTCTCCCTCGACTACACCCTGGGGATCCTCGATACCTTCACCTTCATCGCCTTTTTCGACTGGCAGGAGCACGAGCTCTCCCCCAGCCTGAGCTGGCAGAGGACCCTGGACGACTGGCTTCTCAACGTCACAGCCTTTTACAACAGCAGCGGAAGGGAGACCGACTATTCCGGAACGGGGATACTGATCACGATCTCTTTCAACTTTTGAAGAGAAAGAGGAGGAGGCAACAGGATGGCAATAATCACCACAGAGAAGCTGATCAAGCGGTATCCCGTGGGAAGCGGATTCTTCACGGCTCTCGACTCCATCGATCTTTCCTTCGAAAAGGGTGAATTCGCCGGGCTCATCGGTCCGAGCGGATCGGGAAAGACAACTCTTCTGAACATCATCGGCGCCCTCGATTCTCCGTCGGAGGGGAGCGTCACGGTACTCGGCAAGAGCGTGGAAAACCTCTCCCAGAAGGAAGCTGCCCGGCTGCGGAATCATCACATCGGCTTCATTTTTCAGACCTACAATCTGCTGCCCGTCTATACGGTCTACGAAAACGTGGAATTTCCTCTCCTTCTTCTTCAGATGGAGAAGAGCGAGCGGAAGAGGAAAGTGGAGAATGCCCTCGAGTGGGTGGGGCTGACCGACAAGAGGGATTCCCGGCCCTCTCAGCTTTCGGGAGGGCAGAGCCAGCGGGTGGCCGTCGCCCGGGCGGTTGTGAAACGGCCGGAGCTTATTCTTGCGGACGAACCCACGGCGAACCTGGACAGCGAGAACTCCTTCAATATCCTGGAGATGATGGTCCGGCTCAATCATGAGCTGAAGACTACCTTTCTCTTCGCCACCCACGACGAAAAAGTGATGAAATACCTGAGGCGGAAGATCCGTCTCGTGGACGGGAAAGTCGTCCAGGATGAGGTTATCGGGAAGGGAGAGGACGGCCATGCTTGTTCTTAGGCTCGCCTGGCGGAATATCCGGGCCGCAGGCCTTCGGACATGGCTGAACGTGGCGGTCCTGGCCCTGACCTTCCTCGTGATGGTTGGCTTCGAGGGGCTCTATTCGGGGATGCTGGCCCAGAGCAGCCGGGCGACCATCGAGGATGAAATCGGCGGCGGCCAGTTCTGGCACGAGCAGTATGACCCCTACGACCCCCTGACCCTCGATGAGAGCTCCGCTCCGGTCCCTCCGGAACTGGAGGCCCTTATAGACGACGGAAAAGCCGCCGCCGTGCTCATTCTCCCCGCATCCATCTACCCCTCGGGCAGAATGCAGTCCGCCCTGCTCAGGGGGATCGACCCCGCCCAGAAGGTCATCGCCATCCCCACTGACCAACTCGCAGGAAGAATGGAAGATCTGCCGGTCCTGATCGGAAAGAAGATGGCCCGAAACAAAAAACTGGCCGTCGGCGATTCCCTCACCATCCGCTGGCGGGACGCCTCGGGCACCTTCGACGCCCGGGACGGAAGGGTCGTCGCCATTATGGACACCCAGGTTCAGACCATAGACAACGGAAATCTCTGGGTTCCCCTTGAGACACTCAGAAAGATGGCAGTTCTGGACAACGGGGCGACCCTCGTGGTGCTCGGCGCCGGGGTCTCCCCTCCGGAGAGCCCGCCGGGGTGGATATTCCGGGATCAGGACTGGCTGCTTCGGGATCTCACGGCCGTTATGGAGACGAAATCTCTCTCCTCCATAGTTCTGTACGCCATCCTGCTCTTTCTTGCCATGCTCGCCATCTTCGACACCCAGGTTCTCTCCATCTTCCGCCGGAGGAAGGAGATCGGCACCCTCATCGCCCTCGGCATGACCCGCCTGCAGGTCATCGGGCTGTTCACCCTCGAGGGAATGCTCCACGGCGTTCTTGCGCTCGCCCTCGACCTTGTGGTCGGCTTTCCCCTGCTCTCCTTCATCGCCGAGCGGGGAATTCATATTCCGGCCCTTGTGGAGGGGTATGGAATGGCCATATCGGATCGGCTCTTCCCCGTCTATTCTCTCGGGCTCGTCTTCACCATGGGAATTATCGTCATGATCACCGTCACAATCATCAGCTGGCTCCCCACCCGGGCCATCGCCCGGCTGAAGCCTACTGAAGCCCTCCAGGGAAAAATCTCATGATCACCTTCGTCCTCAAGGGGCTCCTTCGAGATCGTTCCCGCAGCTTCTTTCCGGTGCTCATGGTCACGGCAGGGGTTTTTCTCACGGTGGTGCTCTACGGATTCATGCAGGGCGTTCTGGGCGACCTGGTCAGTTCCACCGCAAAATACGACACGGGACACGTCAAGATCACCACCCGGGCATGGCGGGAACTCGCCGACCAGACCCCCAACGATCTGGCTCTGATGAACGGGGACGCAATCCTCGCGCAATTGCGGCAGCAGGAAGGGGATATGCTCTGGACGGGCAGGATCCGCTTCGGAGGCCTTCTCGACGTGCCTGACGCCGAAGGGGAGACGAGAGCCCAGGGGCCGGTGGCCGGACTGGCTCTCGATCTTCTGGGGAGCGATTCCCCGGAGAAATCTATTTTTCCCCTCGAAGACGCCCTCGTCCGGGGACATCTCCCCCGGGAAAAGGGGGAAATTCTGATCAGCGAGGCCTTCGCGAAGGGCCTCGGTGCGACTCCCGGGGACAGGGTCACCCTCATAGGGTCAACCATGTACGGGGCCATGGCCATCGCCAATTTCACCATCGCCGGAACCCTTTCTTTCGGCGTCGTCGCCCTCGACCGGGGAATGATCCTCGTCGATCTGCGGGACGCCCAGGCCGCCCTCGACATGGAGGACACGGTCAGCGAGATCGTTGGTTTTTCCCGGGACATGGTCTATTCAAAAAAAAAGATGGCTTCCCTTGCAGCCGATTTCAACGGGAAATTTTCAAGAGGGGAGGATGAATTCTCCCCCTTCATGGTCACCCTCGGGCAGCAGAACGGACTGGAGGAATATCTCATCTACGCCGATTCCATGGGGCTGATCATCGTGGGGATCTTCGTGGCCGCCATGTCCATCGTCCTGTGGAATTCAGGGCTCATGAACGGCCTGAGGCGCTACGGGGAAATTGGAGTGCGCCTGGCCATGGGGGAGGGAAAGGGTCGGCTCTACCGCTGGATGGTCTTTGAATCGCTGATCATCGGCCTCGCCGGATCGGTGGCGGGCACAGCCCTCGGGATTGCCGTCACAAGATATCTGCAATATAACGGCCTGGATTTCGGGTCACTCCTCTCCCAGTCGAGTCTCATGCTGCCGAACGTCTTCCGGGCCCAGGTGACCCCCGCAAGCTACGTCATAGGATTTTTTCCCGGGGTCTTCGCCTCTGTTCTCGGCGCCCTCTTTGCCGGGATCGGCATTTTTCGAAGACAGACTGCTCAATTGATGAAGGAGCTGGAGTCATGAAAAAAATTCTCTGCATTCTGTTTGTGCTGCTCTCGGCCGCCATAGCCGGAGGAGCTGATCTGACCGGACAGGAGATTCTCGAACGGGTGGACGGAAATTACGTGGCGGAAAATCGCAAAATCACCAGCACCATGATCGTCCGGGGACGCCGGGGAACCCGGACGATTCAGTCCCGATCCTGGGTGCAGGGGGTCGAGAAGGCCTTCAGCGAATATCTTTCCCCTCCCCGGGAGGCCGGAACGAAGATGCTCAAGCTGAAGGACGAACTGTGGATCTACTCTCCCGACTCCGACCGCACTATCAAGATCGCGGGGCACATGCTCCGGCGCTCCCTCATGGGGTCGGACATTTCCTACGAAGATTTCATGGAGGACCCCAAACTGAGCAACCTCTACGAGGCGACGATCCTCGGAGAGGAGACGATAATGGGAAGGCCCACGGTGATCCTCGGCCTGACGGCGAAGAAGGACGGCCTCGCCTATGAATCTAGAAAGCTCTGGGTGGACAGGGAGCGGTTTCTGCCCCTGCGGGAGGAGCGGTACGCCAAGGGGGGAAAGCTGCTGAAGACCTATGAAATCCTTGAGGTTTTCCAGGTCGAAGACCGCTGGTATCCGAAGCGGTCGATCTTCAAGGACGCCCTCGCTTCCGGAGACGGAACGGAAAACATCGTGGACTCCATTGAGTTCGACGTGGATATTCCCGAGTCGGTCTTCTCGAAGGCCTCCCTGCGGTGAGAGGTTGTATGAACTGGGAAATCAAAGACTCGTCCACGCTTAGTCCGGTAGAGAAATACTGAGCATAATTGCGAGGGAGAGTGTTTCGATTGAAAAAAAGACAGTCCATTTCCAAAAAAAGGTATGGGTTGTCTTTTTAAAAAATCTCGCGGTCCCGGCTGCCTGGTTTACCCTACCCGAGTCCGAGCAGCCGTCCTCCCTGGTAGACGAGAACAGCCCCCAGATATGCGACAGCGGTAGTATAACCGATCATAAAAAAGGTCCACTTCCAGCTGTTGGTCTCCCGCTTGAAGGCCGCCACCGCCGCAGCACAGGGGACGTAGAGAAGGGTCATCACGAGGAACGCGTAGGCTGAAAGGGGTGTGAAGAGGGCGGCAAGGCCCCCCGCCAGGCCGGCCTCCCCTGCACCGAGGAGGGCGCCCAGGGTTCCGAGGACAACTTCCTTGGCTAAAAAGCCGAAGAAGAGGGCCACTCCGGCCTGCCAGAAACCGAACCCCGCCGGGGCGAAGAGGGGGGCGACCGCCTGGCCTATCTGCCCGATGAGGCTCCCGGAGGAACCGTATTCAACCCCCCAGGGGAAGCTGGCCAGAGCCCAGACAACGATAACGGCGAAAAGAATGAAGGTTCCTGCTTTTTTAAGAAAGAGGAACCCTCGCTCCCAGGCGTGACGGAGGACCATCCCCGGCGAGGGAAGGTGATAGGGAGGAAGCTCCATAACGAGTTGGGAGGACTCCCCTTTGAAGAGGGTGCTTCCGAGAAGCTTCGCCGAGAGGATCGCCACGACGATCCCGAGCACATAGAGGGAGAAGACGGCGCTCCCCGCCCAGCTTCCGAAGAAGACCCCCGAGAAGAGGACAAAGACGGGCAGCCGGGCCGAGCAGCTCATGAAGGGGAGGACGAGCAGGGTGATCATCCGGTCCCTCGGCCGTTCAAGGATCCGCGTTCCCATCATGGCGGGGACGGTGCACCCGAACCCCATGAGCATGGGGATGAAGCTCTTGCCGTGAAGCCCCATCATGTGCATGAGGCGGTCCATTACGAAGGCCCCCCGGGCCATATACCCTGAATCCTCGAGGATGGCCATGAAGGTGAAGAGGAGGAAGATGTGGGGGAAGAAGACCACCACGGACCCCACGCCGCCGATGATCCCGTCCTGAAGAAAGGAGGCGAGGATATCGGGGAGACCAGCCCCCGCGAGGAGTTCTCCCGCCCGCTCTCCGAGTCTTTCGAAGAGCTGTTCCAGCAACTCCACGAGGGGATCGCCGAGGGCGTAGGTGAAGCGGAACATCCCCCAGGTCAGGAGGAAGAAGATGGGCAGCCCGAGGGATCTTGAAGTAACCACCCGGTCGATTTTGTCGGAGATGGAGAGGCGGGCCTTCAGGGAGAGGTCCCGCTGCACCGCCTCGGCGGTCACCCCCGAGACGAATCCCCACCGCCGCTCGATGACGGCCGTCTGGAGATCGTAGCCGATGGACTCCTCCGCTTCCTTTCCCGCGACGGCGAGAATACTTTCGAGGCCCTCCCTCAGCCCGGCCTTTTCGGCTGCGGCGAGAATATCGGGGTCTCCCTCGGTGAATTTGACGGCTGCCGTCCGGAGGGGGAGCCCGGAGATGATCTCGCCCTTCCCCCGGAGAAAGGCCTCCATCTCGTCGAGAAGAGGGGTGAGACGCTCACCGTAGGGGAGGGAGAAGGAAGCCGGCGGAAAGGTCGTCTCCCTGAGTTCCGCCAGGACCTGCCCCTTCAGGTCATCGATCCCCTCCCTGTTCCGGGCCACAGTGGGGACCACGGGAACTCCGAGCAGGGCGGAGAGCTTTTCCCTGTCGATGACGATCCCCTTTTCAGCGGTGGTATCCATCATGTTGAGGGCCAGGACAAGGGGAATCCCCGTCTCGAGCATCTGCACGGCGAGGTAGAGGCTTCTCTCGAGGTTTGACGCGTCGGCCACGACGATTGCCAGGTCCGGCCGGCTGCGGAGCAGGTAGTTGGCCGCGATCTGCTCGTCCAGGGAGGCCGCCCCCAGGCTGTAGATCCCCGGAAGGTCGACTACCGTCACGTCTCCTTCGGGGGAGCGAAATCGCCCCTCCTTTCGCTCCACGGTCACCCCGGGCCAGTTCCCCACATGCTGGCTGGACCCGGTCAGGGCATTGAAGAGGCTTGTCTTTCCCGTATTCGGATTGCCCGTCAGGGCTACAGTGAAGGCCATGGCTATTTACACCCTCCGGCGCACCCTGCGCATCCGGCGGGGCGAAGGAGAACCGCATTGGCCTCCTCGACCCTCAGGCTCAGTTCATATCCGCGAAACCAGATGGAGACGGGATCGTTCAGGGGGGCTTTCCGTTCGATCCGTACCAGCGTTCCAGGGACAAGCCCCATGTCGAGAATCCGCCGCTTCAGAGAGCCGTCCCCCTCAATCCGGGCCACGACACCGCTTTCTCCCACGGAAAGGGTGCTGAGCCTCTTCTCAATTTTTCCTCCGCCGTCACAGTTCAGTCCCATAGCGTGCATCCCCCGTTTCTTTGTTAGCAAGATCTAACTTAAATACAGCCCCAAAAAAAGAACTCCCCCCGGAGTCCTCGAGGCTCGGCAAAAATTCAGTCCACAAACACCTTCTGAGCCATCCCCTGCCCCAGGGCAAACCGGGCGTCACCGACCCGCAGGAGAATGGGGCCTCCTCCGTTCTGCACCACCTGAACCCGGGCTCCGGGCACAAGCCCCAGCTCGGAAAGCCTTCGGGAAAATTCTCCTCCTCCGGCTATCCGGCTCACTGTAACCTCTCTGCCCTCAGGCATCACGGCAATCGGACACATGGCTTTTCTCCTCTCCGCCTTCCGGCAGCTCTTCATTGCAGGGGCTTATCCATACGGATGCCGCCTCTGTCTTTCTCAAGGCTATCTCGCTCCCCCTCACCTCTATGGACAACGGATCGCCCAGGGGAGCCGCCTTTCTGCACAGCACGGGGACTCCGGGCACAAAACCGAGGGAGAAGAGCCTCTCCCGGAGAACTCCCGAGGCGGTCACCCGGGAGACAGTTCCCCTTCCGCCTACGGGTATCATGGAAAGAGGCCTCGGAAGCTTTCGTTCGTCTCCCATGGTGATCAGAAGCTCCCTGACCCAGGGTTTCCCCTCCCGCCGGGAGTTCAGAAAATAATCCACGAACCCCAGGATACGGCCGTCGGCCGTCTCGTCCATCTCGTGTTCCATGGCACAGGCCATGCACTCTGCCCGTTCTCTTTCGAAACCAAGGATATTTGAGAAGAAGAAGGTGAGGTGTTCATGCCGCCGGTAGATTTTCAGTGCCCTCTCCCGCCCCGCCTCCGTAAGCTCAAGGAGGCCGTACTTTTCATGGGTCACCATGGATGCCGCCACAAGACGGCGTACCGCAGCGACAACCGTCGCCTTGGCAACGCCCAGGGTGTTGGCGATGTCCGTCACCGTGGCTTCCCGGCCGGTAATCTCTATAGCGAAGATAGTCTCCATGTAATCTTCGATACGGGCTGATACTGACATGGGGCGCATCTCCTTAAAAGTTAAATTTAACCCCTTTAAGTTAGTCGAATCATACTTTTTACCGTCAATTTTGTCAAGGGTTCTTTTCTCCCTCCTGCATTAAGGTAAAACCGGATGTTGATTGAACAGGCGATCGTGATATAGTTTATGGAACAAACGGGCTCCCTGCCGACAGGGGAAGGCCGGGGAAGAGTATCTTTCCCGGCGGAAAGGATGGATCATGAAAATACAGGAAATTCGCCGCAGATTTTTTAGTGCCTTTATTTTGCTTCTCCTCTTTATATCTCCTGCATGGAGCGCGGATGGAAGGCTGGTACTCCTCTCCCTGAACGATATTCACGGACGGATTTATTCCGTCAAAGGAGAAGGAGGCCTTGCCAAAGCCGCCACGGCGGTCAACGCCCTTCGGAAAGAAAACCCCGGAAACACCTTTCTTCTGCAGATCGGCGACGTGAATGAAGGCCCCCTTTTCTACTACTTCCACGGAAACGCCGAGATGCGGGGGCTGTCCTTGATGAAAACCGACGTGGGAACCCTGGGAAATCACGAGTTCGACCTTGGGGAGGATGTCCTCTTCGAGGCCAGGTCCTACGCCCGCTTCCCCATCGTCGTCTC
>JALHFZ010000059.1 GCA_022837505.1 Synergistaceae bacterium | reverse complement strand
GACAAACCCCGCCCCACCGGACGGCAACGCCCTCTGTGCGAGGCGGAAGAACAGCTCCATGAACGGGACCGAGAGGGCGTATTGCCGGTGACAGGTGGAGTACGCGGCCCGGTACTGCTGGTTGAGTGCCTTGTCCTTCACCGTGATGTACGGCGGGTTGCCAACCACCACATGATACCGGCCCTCGGCGAGGATGTCCCGGTACTCGGCCACGTCCTCCGCCGTGTAGGCGAAGGGCTCGGCGTCGTCGAAGGAGAACTCGGCCTGCCGGCCCTGGGCGGCGAGCAGGGAATCCCCGATCGCGAGGTGGTAGTCGTACGCCGGCGCCGTCACCAGCGAGGGCTCCCCCGACGCCTGCAGGGCGGCGACCGTGAGCCGGAACCGGGCGATCGCCACCGCGAACGGGTTCAGATCCACCCCGTGAATCGAGTCCAGGGCACGCTGGACCCGGGCGCGGTCCTCCAACCCCGGGGCGTGGACCCGCCACAGCTCATCCAGCCGGGCGAACGCGCCCAGCAGGAAGTGCCCGGACCCGCAGGTGGGGTCGATGAGCTTCAGCCCCTCCAGCCCGAACTCCTCGATTGCGGGGGTCAGGGTCAGGTCGAGGATCAGTTCCTCCACGAACACCGGGGTCTGCAACAGCGCGTACTTCTTCTGCGCGAACTCGGACAGCTCCTGGTACAGGTCCCCGAGGAACCGGGTCCCCAGGTCCGGATCGGTGAAGTCGTGCACCAGCGCCCCGGCCGCATCCGTACGCCGCCAGAACTCCACCAGCCGCTGCGCGGCCTCCGCGCTGATCAGCGCCGACCACACCGGATTGTGCTGCCGGTCCACCAGCAACCGGCCCGCCGGCAGATCCGCGAGCACCCCGAACGCCTGCTGCAACCAGTCCCGCGAGTTCGCCGTCGGCCGCGAACGGTAGAACGCCTCCTCGTTCTCCGCCGCCCGCGCCAACCGCTCCCCGGGCCCGGCCAGCCACGGCACCGCCACCAGCCGGCCCGAGCCGTCACGGGCGCCGTCGAGGAGGTGATTGTCCTCGCAGAACCGCACAAAAGCGCAGGTCACCAGCCACGCCACCGCAGCCTGGTCCACCTCGCCGTCGCGCCACTCCGGCCACGACAGCCCGGTCCGCTCCGCCGCCGTCGCCTCCGCGAACTGGGCGCGCAGCTCCCGCGACCACCGCTGGCCCGGATCCTCCGCCTGGGCCCGCAGATCCGCGGTCAGCGCCTTCAGTTGGGCCTTCAGGTCCGCGAGCAGGGCCGTGGAGTTGATCATGCGATCCCCTTCATCTCGGTCAGGCCCACCGGCACGTCCACCCACCCGTCCGGGCCGAGCGGCGCCGGAAAGGGAACACTCCGGAAAAAAATCTTTGCCGGCCTGAAGGACATCGACTTTTCTGTCTCCTGCACTACCCGGTGCCCCCGCAAGGGGGAAGTGGATGCCGTGGACTATCGCTTTCTCGGAAAAGACGATTTCGACCGCCTTACCCGGGAGGGGGCCTTTCTCGAATCGGCGGAAGTGCACGGGGAGTGGTACGGGACGCTGACCGGAGATGTGGAAAAGGTGCTCGACTCCGGAAGGGACATCCTCCTTGAGATCGACGTCCAGGGGGCTCTGCAGATAAAAAAGAAGATTCCCGACAGCATCCTTCTCTTCGTGGCCCCGCCCGACCTTCAGGTGCTCGAACGGAGGCTGCGGGAGCGGGGAACGGAGAGCGAGGAGGCCCTGCAGCTCCGCCTCCGGAACGCCCGCCGGGAAATCGCCCAGTCCCATCTTTACGATCATGTGATCGTAAACGTCAGCGCGGACCAGGCCTCGGAGGAACTGAAAAATATCATTCTCGGCTACAGAAAGAAAGAGGAGGAAAAATTATGATCTTTTATGATATCGATTCTCTTGCGGCAAAACAGGGGATCAGCAACAAGTACCTTCTGACCGCCGCGGTGGCGGCCCGCGCCCGGGCCCTGAGCGAACAGAAGGGCAGGACGCTGGATGAGGAAAATGAAAAATTCATCTCCATAGCCCTGGAAGAATTCGACGAGGGCGAACTTGCCCTCTCCCCTGACGGGGAAGAACTCGCCATGCCCTGCCCCGGAGACGGCCCCTCCCATGCCGGCCTGGAAGTCTAGGCGGAAGGTCCTTCTCGGAATCACCGGGGGGATCTCGGCCTACAAGGGGCCGGACCTTCTCCGGGCCCTGATGAAAGCCGGATGCGAGGTGGAGGTCGTCCTCACGGAGGAGGCGGAGCATTTCGTCAGCCCCCTGGTCCTCTCCACCCTTGCGGGAAGACGGATCTGGCAGCAGCGGGACTTCCTCTCGGGCGACCGGGGGTGGGAGATCCCCCATATCACCCTTGCAGACTGGGCGGACGTGGTTCTGATCGCTCCCTGTACTGCCGAGACCATGGCCAATGCTGCCGCAGGCCGGGGGAAGGATCTGCTCGGATCCCTTCTCCTTGCCGCCCGTTCTCCTGTGGTGCTCTTTCCCGCCATGAACGTCAACATGCTCGCCCATCCGGCTACGGCACGGAACCGGGAGATCCTTCATGAGATGGGGTATATCCTCGCTGAGCCGGATACGGGAAGCCTTGCCTGCGGCTACGAAGGAAAGGGGCGCCTCCCCTCTGTTGAGGCCATTCTCGACGAAATGTGGAGGGCCCTGTGCCCTGACAGACGCCTGGAGGGCAGAAATGTCCTCGTCACAGCCGGCCCCACCAGGGAATTTATCGACCCTGTCCGATTCATCGGCAACCCGAGCACGGGAAAGATGGGGTGGGCCATGGCCCGGTCGGCCTGGTACAGGGGAGCATCGGTCACCCTTGTCCTCGGACCTGTACCCCCCCTTGACGTTCACGGCTTCACCGTCATTCCCGTGGTCTCAGCCGAGGAGATGAAGGACGAAGTCCTCTCAAGGGCGGAATCCATGGACGTGATAGTCAAGTCTGCGGCCGTGGGGGACTTCCGCTCCGCCTCCTTCTCCCGGGACAAGATCAAGCGGGGAGACCGGGAGGAACTGCAGATTGATCTCGTCCAGAACCCCGATATCGCCTCCCTTCTGGGAGAGCGAAAACGCCCCGGGCAGATTCTGATCGGATTCGCGGCGGAGAGTTCAGACCTCCTTGAAAACGCCGTGGCGAAGATGAAGAAAAAGAACCTCGATTTTATAGTGGCCAACGACATCACCGCCCCGGATTCGGGGTTCGCCGGAGATACCAACAGGGTGAAGATCCTGGGAAAAGAGGGGGTCAGCGGGGAGATCTCGGGAACGAAAGAGGATGTGGCAGAGGACCTGTGGGGCCGTATCCTCGACGAGGCCCCCCTTTCTTGAAAGAGAGGCTGTTCCGGTGTCCTTCTGCGACGTAATCGTCCCGGGACCGTGGTGGAACAGCCTCACCTATGAACTTCCGGCGAACGAATCAGCTCTTCCGGGGAGCAGGATATCCGTACCGGTGGGCAGAGGACGGCGCATAGGCTGGATCGAAGGGGTGACCTCAGCCCCTCCGGCGGACGGCAAATTCGTCCTCCGCAAAGCGGGTCCCATTCTTGACCCCGCCCCTCTCCTTGCTCCCCGGATGCTCAGCCTTCTCCAGTGGGGGGGCAAAACCTTCCTCTGCGGAACAGGGGAGATGATCCAGACCGCTCTCCCCGGCCCCTTTCTCTCGAAAAAAACGCCCGTGGACCTCCCCGGTCCCCAGGAGAGGCCAGCCGGAGGAGAGTATCGGGAATTCCCCCTCTACCTGCAGAACGACGGCGAACGCTGGGCCCGGGCTTCGGCCGAGCTCGAAGAAAACACCCCCTTCCTCGCCCTTTTTCCGGAACAGACTTCAGCGGAGGCATTTCACGCCTTTCTCCCCTTATCCCTGAGGGAAAAAACTCTTCTGTGGCCCTCCACCGGCGGAGCAGCCCTTCTCAAGGCATGGCGGACGGCCCGGGGGGGAGAATGGACCGGAGTAGTGGGCGGCCCCGGAGCGGTCTTCGCCCCCCTGCCGGCCCTCTCCTGTATTTTCGTGGATGAGGAAAGCAGCGGGGGGTATCGCTCCTACAAATGGCCCTATCTCCACAGCCGCACCCTGGCAGGGAGGCGTGCCCGCCTTGAAGGGGCCCTCCTTCTCCTGGGGGGGAGAATCCCCTCCTCCAGGCTCTATCTCCGCTGCCGCCCGAAGTTTCAGAACCCTCCCCGCCGGGGGATGGTCAAATTCGTGGACATGAAAAAGGGGATTGCCTCGGAGTCCCCGGGGGTCAGCGGAACCCTTCCCCTCACCGCTCCCTTTCTCGAGGAGACCCAGAAATGTCTTGAGCAGGGGAGGACTGCCCTGTGGCTTCTCGACAGAAAAGGGTATGCCGGCGAGGTGGCCTGCGAGGAATGCGGAAACCCCGTCTGGTGCAAAGCCTGCGGATCCGTCATGGCCTGGGAGGAACGGAAGGGGCGTCTCCGGTGCTCCTCCTGCGGCGCTCTCGCCCCCCTGCCGGAGGTATGCCCCATCTGCCGGGGGGTTCTCCTCAGGGGGAAACGCCCAGGCCTTGAGGCCCTCTACACCGCCGCCCGTTCGACGGCCCCTTCGGACCTGCCGGTCCTTCTGAAGGAGGACCAGAATATCAGGGGGAAAAAAAACCGAAGGGCTTTGAAGGCCTCCTTCAGCAAAGGGGGGATTGTGGCAGGGACGAGATCGGTCCTTTCTCTCTGTGATCTGCTGGACGTGGGATTCGCCGGGTGGATCGATGCGGATGCAGAGGCCCGGAGGGTCGCATTTCAGGCAAAATTCACGGCGTACTCCATGGCATGGGAATCCCTGTGGAGGGGAAACGGGAAAGAAGACCGGGTTTTGGTGCTCCAGAGCAGACGCCCCGGTTCGGGGTGGCAGAAAGCCCTTCTCTCCGGATGGGAGGTCTTCTGGCGCCAGGAGCTCAAGGAGCGGAAAGAACTGGACCTTCCTCCCTTTTTCTTCCTCCTGGAGGTGAAAGCCCCTTCACAGGAAAGCAAAGAGAGTATAATGGCTGCACTGGAGAAAGGGGGCCTTGTCCCCATGGACCCGGGTGACCCGGCCCTTCGGTTCTGGATATCGGTGAAATCCCTTGCCGGAGTCGCTGAAATGCTCGCACCCTTTTATTCTATCGGAAACTCAACTGCAGGATTTCCTGAGATATCCGTCTGGATTGACTGAAAAATCTCTGAGGAGGTATTTAAATGGCTGTTGTATCTATCATCGGCAGACCGAACGTGGGGAAATCATCCCTTTTCAACCGTCTTGTAGGCCGAAGAGCGGCCATAGTGGATGATATGCCCGGAGTGACCCGGGACCGGCTGTATGGCGAAGCGGAATGGCGGGACAGGAAATTCTACGTCGTCGATACGGGGGGGTTCCTCGCCCGGGACGAAAATGCCTTTCTCGAGGGGATGAGGGTTCAGATCAAAATAGCCCTCGAGGAGAGCGACCTGGTGCTCTTTGTCATTGACGGCCGGGAAGGGCCTAACTGGATGGACGAGGACGTGGCGGATATCCTGAGAAAATCGGGAAAGCCGGTCATCGTCGTGGCGAACAAAATAGATGACGGCATCCACGAGGATCTTGTCTTTCAGGCCTACTCCCTCGGCTTCGAAGAGGTGATCGGCGTCAGCGCCGAACACAAGCGCAACATCTATGACCTCCTCGACGCCATAATCGAAAAAATTCCCCCGGAGACCTCTGAACCCGAGGATGTTCAGGCCATCAGCGTCGCCATCGTGGGGCGCCCCAACGTGGGAAAATCAAGCATCCTCAACTATCTCGCGAAGCAGGAACGCTCCCTGGTGAGCGATATCCCCGGAACGACTCGGGATGCTGTGGATACCCTCGTAACGATCGACGGCACCCTTTTCCGCCTTATCGACACGGCCGGACTGAGAAGAAAAAGCAGGGTGGACAACGACATCGAGTACTACTCCTTCGTCCGGACCCTTCAGGCGGTGGACCGGTGCGACGTGGCGCTCCTCGTCATGGATGCGGAGGAGCCCTTTACGGACCAGGATAAAAAACTCGCCGCTGAAATTCTTGAGCGGGGAAAGGGCATTCTGCTCATCCTGAACAAGTGGGACCTTCTCGGCAGAAAGGACAGCCTCGGGGACGATATGAAGCGCAAACTCCGGGACGAAATGGTCTTTCTCTCCTTCGCCCCTGCCCATTTCATCTCAGCCCTTACCGGAAGGGGCCTGCAGAAAATTCCGAAGGCCATCGAGGCCATCGCTGAAAACCGCAGACGAAGAATCGGGACGACCATCCTCAACAGACTGGTGCGGGATATCCTCGCCTTTGACCGGCTTCCTACGGACAAGAAGGGGAGGGCTTTCAAGATCTTCTATGTCACCCAGGCGGATATCGCTCCCCCCACATTTATCTTCTTCGTGAACTATCCTGACCTGGCCATCTCCTCCTTTGAAAATCACATGGAAAAGGAGATTCGGGGGCTTGAAAACTTCGAAGGCACGCCAATACGCATATTCTGGCGGGGAAAGGACGAAAAATGAAGATTTTACTTGACCAGAACTGGACTTGCTGGTAATAATAAAACGTCCTGACCCGTGTTGGTCTCGGCTTTATAATTCAGGGAGCAGATATACATCATATTTCAAAGGAGGCTGTACAAAGTGACCAAAGCGGAACTGGTAACTGCTGTTGCAGAGGCAACTGGGTTGAACAAGAAGGTATCTGGTGCTGCCGTGGGCGCAATATTTGAAACCATCGAAAATGCACTTTCAAAGGGAGAGAAAGTGCAGCTCGTGGGGTTCGGAACATTCGAAGTTCGGGAAAGAGCCGCCCGGGAAGGGCGTAATCCCCAGGACCCCAAAAAGGTCATCAAGATTTCCGCGAAAAAGGTTCCGGTCTTCAGACCCGGCAAAGCCCTCAAAGACAAGGTGATGTAACAGAAGGCTCTCTCATTTTTTGCTTTTTTGTTTCCGGCCCCTTTCCTGACCTTCGGGAAAAGGGCCTTTTTTTATTCCGGCTTCAATGTCCCGAGCAGGGCGATCCACTGGGAAGCGGACAGCTCCTCCGCCCGGGCGTTTTCTCCGATCCCCCCTTCCTGCAGACGCTCGCTCCAGGGGATATCGGGGCGCCAGTTCTTCAGGTTATTGGAAAGCTTCTTTCTTCTCTGGGCAAACCCCCGGCGAAGCAGCTCACGCCACAGCATATTCCGGGGCAGATGGGAGTGGCTTCCCGAGAGGGTGATCCTGAGCACGGCTGAATCCACCTTCGGAGAGGGGCGAAAGGCGGAAGGAGGAACGGACAGAACAATTTGTGCATGCCCCATGATCTCAAGGGTCACGCCGAGGGGGTAGCGGGCCTTCGTCCTCGGAGGGGCAATGAGGCGCTCTGCCGCTTCTTTTTGTACCATTACTATATATTCAGAGGCAGTTGGAAGAAGCTCAAGGAGGCGCCAGAGAAGGGGCGTGGTGACGTTGTAGGGCAGGTTCGCCACTACCTTGAGGGGAGCCGGATCAAGGGAAGGGTAGTCAAAGAGAAGGGCATCCCCCCAGTGGAGGGCGAAGCGCTCCGGATGCCGAAGGGGGAGGTCTGCCAGAAAGGGTTCCAGTCCCCTGTCGATCTCCACGGAATGGACAAATGCGCAGGGGGAGGCGAGAAGCTCCCTGGTGAGGACTCCCTGGCCCGGTCCGATCTCCAGAAGGACATCCTCAGGGGCAAGGTCGGCCCTGGCGATTATCCGGGAGAGAACCCTCCGGTCCGTCAGAAAGTTCTGTCCGAGGCTTTTCTTCTGATAAAAACGCGGCCCGTCAGGCATGGATGAACCCCCTCCAAGAGAATACAAAAAAAGCGGGGTTTTCACCCCGCTTGTTCATTCTGGTCGGGACGAGAGGATTCGAACCTCCGACCACCTGCACCCCATGCAGGTACGCTAACCAGGCTGCGCTACGTCCCGTACTGACCGGGATATTCTACCCCGAATAGCAGCCCGGGTCAAGACGGAAAGCAAAGAGGGAATATTCAGGTCATTTGAGATTACTACCTTTTTCTCCCTGTTTTTCCTCATGGCAGGTGCTCTACATTTCTCCTCCTTCCGATAAGGTTCCCCTTACGTTTAAGGAGGGGACACCATGAAATCAGGCATAATTATTGACATTCGGAGACATCCAGCCCAGACATGGCAAGAAGCGTTGAGCCGTTTTCTTTCCTTGCGGAAGTCCCAGGGAGCTGCTTGAAAGAGTCTCTTCTTAGAAGTATAAATGGGGTATGGATATTGCGCTATACTTTTTTGAAAATATCTAAGGAGGATTGAAATGAAAAAAAGAATACCGATTTTCCTATTTGTTTTCTTTCTGGCATTCTCCATTATGATACTAGCGAACCGGGCTGAATCTTCAGGAGGGAATGAAGCAAATGCTTCTTCTCAAAATCAAAACGTATCGGAATTAAGAAAAAAGGCAGAACATGGCGATGCAATTGCCCAGTGCAATCTTGGATTTATGTACTCTATAGGCCGAGGTGTTCCCCAAAACTACTCAGAGGCGATGAAATGGCTTCGTCTGGCTGCAGAACAGGGATATGCAATGGCCCAGTTTAATCTTGGAGCTATGTACTATGTAGGGCGAGGTGTTCCCCAAAACTACTCAGAGGCGATGAAATGGTATCGTCTGGCTGCAGAACAGGGATATGCAACAGCTCAGTGCAATCTTGGATTTATGTACGGTGAAGGCCAAGGTGTTCCCCAAAACTATGTTGAGGCGATGAAATGGTGCCGTCTGGCCGCAGAACAGGGAGATGCAAGAGCTCAGCACAGTCTTGGCATTATGTACCACAGAGGGAAAGGTGTTCCCCAAGACTATGTTGAGGCGATGAAATGGTGCCGTCTGGCTGCAGAACAGGGCAATGAAATGGCCCAGTGCGATCTTGGATTTATGTACGATGAAGGCCAAGGTGTTCCCCAAAACTACTCAGAGGCGATGAAATGGTATCGCCTGGCCGCAGAACAGGGCAATGAAATGGCCCAGTGCGATCTTGGAGATATGTACTATCAAGGCCAAGGTGTTCCCCAAAACTACTCAGAGGCAATGAAATGGTATCGTCTGGCTGCGGAACAGGGATATGCAATAGCTCAGTGCAAACTTGGATTTATGTACTCTATAGGCCAAGGTGTTCCCCAAAATTACAAAACCGCTTACATCTGGATTAGTCTTGGCGCTTCAAATTCCTCTGGAGATTTACATAAAAATGCCGCTAAAATGAGAGACCGGGTTGCAAAAAAACTCTCAACAAAGCAGTTAAATGAGGCGCAGCAGACCGCTAGCCAGTGGAAACCGAGAGATAAGATTAAGAAATAACTGCTTTGAAAGAGCGGATTCCTGGTTGACAAAAAACCTGGGAACCACTTAAGCGACTGAGGAGGTGAAGCTTTCTTGCTGAATAAATAGACGTTCTTGCTTGTAATGTTGCTCTTCTTTTTTTTCCTAGCCGCAGCATCCGCCCTGCCCGGGAAATACGTGGCGAGCCGAATGCGGGCTCCATTCCATTATCCATCCTGCCAGTGGGCAAAAAAAATAGCTCCTGAAAATTTAGAGTGGTTTCAAACAAGACAACAGGCAATAAGTGCAGGGCACAGGCCTTGCAAAGTTTGCAATCCCTAATGGAATATTGCTTTTGGATCCTCTTTCCTTCAAAACGATAGACACTTAAAGGAAGATCAGCAGCATCGTAGTAATTCTTATTGTTGATATAGTTTTCGAGAATCAACTCTTAAGATTAGCCGGGGATGACCCTTGAAAGCAGTGGGGGAGTGGTGAAAATGAGTGTTCTAAGCGCAACTATTGAGGTACTGAAAAAGGCAGGTAAACCGCTGCATGCCCATGAAATTACCAAGCTGATCATTCAAGCCGGGCTTTGGAAGTCTGAAGGTAAGACACCTGAGGCTACCGTCAGTGCCCAGCTCTACTCCGACATTAAAACCAATGGCGATAAATCAGCCTTTATAAAGGTTGATCCTCAGACTTTCGGGCTGCGGAATTCCACTTCAGAATCGAAGGAAGCCAAGACTGATCCGCCGGTCCTCAAAAAAATCATGAAACCTTCCCCTGAGAACGAGAGTTTCTCCTTCTCAAACTGTGCTCAAAAGGTACTCGAGGAATTCGGGAGCAACGAACCGATGCACTATAGGGAGATCACTGAGAAGGCTCTAGAGAAAGGATGGTTGGTGACGGGCGGTAAAACGCCTGAGGCCACCATGTACGCCCAGATGTTTACCGAGATCAAACGCCAGCAGAAACGTGGTGAGCGTCCTCGATTTGTCCAGCATGGCCGTGGCTATTTTAGCTTGAGCCAATGGGAAGAGTGCGGGCTGGCATCCCTTATAGAACAGCACAACCTTCAAGTTCGAAAGGCTTTACATGAACTGCTGCTAGCGATGAAACCTGGCGAATTCGAAGAACTCATCTCCCTTTTGCTGGCGGAGATGGGTTTCGAGATGGTCGAGGTGACCAAACTCAGCGGCGACGGAGGCATCGATGTCCGAGGCACACTTGTTGTGGGCGACGCCGTCCACATCAAGATGGCCGTCCAGGTCAAGAAATGGAAGCTCAGGAACAACATCCAGGCTCCGGTCGTGCAACAGGTGCGTGGTAGCTTGGGCGTGCATGAGCAGGGCCTGATCATCACCACAAGCGACTTCAGTGCCGGTGCTGTTAAGGAAGCTGCCCAGCACGACAAAACTCCCATCGCTCTAATGAATGGCAAACAACTTGTAATGCTCCTGATGGAGCATGGCATCGGAGTCCTTCGGTCTACCCCTGATCTTTTCGAGATCGATGGAGAGTTCACAGCAGGGGGAATTGCCAAATGATCCCCTTATCCGTTTTTTAAACGATGATAATATGCCTCCATAAGAATTTGAGATGACATTTTTCCCTCCCATTTTAGGATAACCTTACCCTTGTTCCGTCACATTTATCAGCCAAAATACTTGATTTCTCTCGTTGAAATGTTATAATTGATTCGTTCCAAAACAACTGAAACTTTTATCCAGAGTGGCTGAGGGACTGGCCCTATGAAGCCCGGCAACCTGCCTGAAAAGGCGTGGTGCCAACACCAGAACTCCGAGATCCTCGGAGTTGATGATAAGAGGAGACCCATCAGCAGAGATCTTATGCGATCTGTGCTCAAATGGCGGCCAAAGGCCTCTCCTCGGAGAGGTCTTTTTTTCATGCGTGCCCTGTGGACACACCGACTTGGAGGTGAAAGCCCTTTCCACACCCGGCAGGGGGGAACTGTTGGTACCTGTGCTCAATGCGAAATGGCAGAGAAGGAAGAATATTTACGACGGGTACATGAAATTTTTCGATGGGCTGATCGCCATTGCCCAGATAACGATGGAGGCAGTCATCGGCAAAAACGACATCTTTGACTGGAACGAGGAGGACACGGACAAGCTTGAAACCAAGCTCATGAGTCTCATTTCCGAGCGTGACGACTGATGTTCCCGGTGATGGTGGAGAGGGAGGCCTTCGGGCCTTCCTCACTAGCAGATCCCTTGTCATAAGCCAGAACGTCAATGTGGTGGTATTGCATAGAACTTTGTTTCACCAAATATTTCAGGAGGATCTAACATGAAGAATAACACCCCTTCAAAAAATGAAAAAACATCGGAATTAAGGATAAAAGCGGAACAGGGCGATGTAAATGCCCAGTGCGATCTTGGAGTTACGTACAGCGACGGCAAAGACGTCCCTCAGGACTACGCAGAGGCGATAAAATGGTTCCGTCTGGCTGCAGAACAGGATTACCCAGGGGGCCAGCACAATATCGGCACCATGTACTACTACGGCCGGGGAGTTCCCCAGGACTACGCAGAGGCAATAAAATGGTATTGTCTGGCTGCAGAGCAAGGTTATGCAGGAGCCCAACACAATCTTGGAGTTATGTACGACCAAGGTCAAGGTGTGCCCCAGGACAATCTTGAGGCTGCAAAATGGTACCATCTGTCCGCAGAACAAGGGTATGCAA
>JALHFZ010000144.1 GCA_022837505.1 Synergistaceae bacterium | reverse complement strand
GGGCTTCAATGGGGCCGGAGGTTGCCCTCCGGTTGTAACCCATCTCATCCTGTGCCGGGTCAGCCGGGTCATAGCTTCAATGGGGCCGGAGGTTGCCCTCCGGTTGTAACTAAGAATCGTCAGAGCAATCGTCGACACACCGATGCTTCAATGGGGCCGGAGGTTGCCCTCCGGTTGTAACACAAGGGCAAATGGGGGGCATGGGCGACTGACCCGCTTCAATGGGGCCGGAGGTTGCCCTCCGGTTGTAACCTTGGGGTGGCGGGGTGGTCTATCCTGTCTTATGGCTTCAATGGGGCCGGAGGTTGCCCTCCGGTTGTAACTCCTTGTTGCCATTTTATTTTTCCTCCCTAATTAGCTTCAATGGGGCCGGAGGTTGCCCTCCGGTTGTAACTCTTTCTCTGTAGACCCGGTATTTACAAGCTTTTCAAGGTGCATTTCCGCGAAGGTCAATTTTCCCCGTTTTATTTCTCTCATTATTCCTCCCGAACCGTTGCCGAAAGCCTGAACATCAGCATCGCGGACCGACCCGCTTTTCAGCGTGAACTCCAGGTTCGCGCAGGGGTACTTTCCTTCACTCCTTTTTCTCGGGAACGAAGAGTCCGAGGCCGAAGTGGCACAGGGAACCGAGTGAAAAGACACCCTGCAAGGGGATATCGAATTCCAGAAGAAAACCATATCCCGTGAGGGGAACCTCCCCCTTCCTGGCTCGACGAAAGGCCCACCAGGGAGTTTTCTTCTTTCCTCCGGCCGTCCCGTCAAGGGGTTCAATCCGGACCGGACGGGGCAATCCACGGGCTTCAAGTTCCCGAAGCAGCTCGTTTTCTATCCACTCACTCATTGTCCCCCGGCCTTTTCTGTAATGCCGGGAGGTGACAAAGGGTGTGGCGCTTACCCAACGAGTCGAAGGGCGAGCTGAAAAACTATCTGAAAGAGACATCAGAACTGTGTTCACTTCAGGGCGCCCTTTTGGCTGCCAGATAGTCCGCAGCTTGTCGAGGGCCTTTATTTCCTCCGGATCAAAGGGATCTCTGGCGTACACCAGGAGATGATCGATCCTTCCATCCCCGTCCGCGTCGAGAGGTTGGAAAAAGGCGTGCCTATGCCCCTGCATTGGGTTGCCCTGCTTATCTTTTCCGCTGAATCGGGGGGACACCATGGCCGGGTCACCCTTATTCATTTTCCTGTGAATTCCCATAAGGTAGGCCCGTGCCCGTTCAGCGAAGGAAAGAGTATCCTCCACAAGGGGAAGGACTTTCGAAGAGAGGGCGTAAAGAGCGCAGCGGACCTGGCGGGTAGAATTTCTTTTCTTTTCGGTAAATAAATTCCCGGCCTGTCTTTCGGGAAGGGAATAATTCACCCATTCGAAGAAGGGTGGGCGATCCCGCCCTTCCGACAGAAGATCGGCCGTAGACCGGCAAAGAGCCGCGAGCAATTCTTTCGGGGATCCTTCCCCGGGCGCGAGGCAGGGAACAAGGGCGGACCGACCGGCAACGGCCCCGGGGTCGGGAGAGCAGTTCCACCGGATGATATCGGAAGGTTTCTCACACACTGCCGTTTTCACCCAGGATTCGGATCGTCCGAGAAAGGAGAGCCTTTCAAGGAGGGAAGAGAGATCCGAAAGAGCCTCCGGGGAAGGCGAGGAGTCAAAGCGGATAAATACTTTCTCGCCTCTGGCTAAGGTTACGAAGGGGTCGAAGATAAGCCTTCTCGAGGAAGCATCCTTATCGTTGCTTGGCATCCAATACCGTATATGCCCCGCCTTCCAGGGAGGAAGACAGTAAACAGGGGGTGCCGCAAATATTTCGAGCACCCTGAAAAAACGATCTTCCGGCAATTCGGAGAGTTTTCTTTTCCAGACATCCACGAGGGCACGGGCGATCCTATACGGCGATGGAGGCCATTCCGGCACACCTTCGTTCACGTTTCTTCCCCAGGGGGTGGAATGGTACCTCCCGGTCAGAAAAGTGATTTCTATGTCCACCATGTTTGACACCTCCGATCAGGATTCTTCATCATCAGAGGTTTCCTGCTCCTCCGGGGTGTCTTCCTTTGATTTCTTGAGTACCGCCGTGACTTTCAGCTCGGTCACGGGGGGGGCAGCGAAAAGGTTTTTGTCGGCGCACTCCCTGATTTTCTGCTGTACCGTCTTGAGGAGATCCTCCTTCGACGGCAGCTGAAAACCGGACGGTGATTGAAAGACTGGCTCACCCAGGGGGAGAAAATCGCAGGCTGTTCGAAGCCGCGCTCCCGAGTTCAGGAAATAGCGAACTTTGTAAAGACCGAGAGCGATAAGAAGTTCGAGGGCGGATTTTTCAAGTCCGTCCGAGTCCTCGCAGAAGACTGAGGTCGAAGCTGAAATAGGCCGTGATCCGCTCAGCAGTGTACTCCATCCGCTGGAAGGGCACATTGCCGTACACATCTTTGTCGTAGTCTGCGGCCCGGATTTTTCCCGTGGGGTCTATGGGGTTGAATTTCACCCCTCCCGAAAGGGCTTCCCTGGGGTTGTCCGCCTCGATGAAGGCCGACAAGGCCCGGGGAACCTTGACTCTCCCGTCCTCGAGGTTTGCAAGAAAACATCCGTGGAGGAGGGAGTTCACATCGTAATAAAATATCGCTCTGCCGATCTTCTCCCAATCAAGGGGACTGCCCTTTGAATAGGAGGCGAGTTTTGAAAAGTCGGTTTTGAATTTTTCATCGCTCATGAACCAGGGCGAGTTTACGCGGTGGGGTTCGGTGAGGGATGTGACAAAGGTCTCAGTAGCCCCCGAAATAATGGTCTTCAGATATGAAATACCCTTGAAGTCAGGGTGAAGATGCCCGTCCGACCCAAGCAATGCGCTTTCGAAACGGTTTGCCATTGATTGGGACGACTCGATGAGAAGTCTTCGGCTGCCGTCGGGGAGTTCA
>JALHFZ010000143.1:1191-3518 GCA_022837505.1 Synergistaceae bacterium | reverse complement strand
TCCTGGCTACAGCATTGCCCCACTCAAAACAATGGCCCATTTTGAGAAATCTGTTTATCTCAGAGATGAGTCAGCTCACTTCTTTTGCAGATCCTGTGAAACTGACCTCCCAGCGAAATCACATATGGGAGGCCGCTGTATATGTCGCAAAACGTCATCCTGAAGGCATTGGATGGGGTCAGTTTGAATTTGTCGTAAGACAATACATTGAGAAAAAGGAACTTACAAAAAAGCATCTTTACCCTTCCATACACAATGAGTTTTTGACTGTTCTCGTGGAGGGAGGAGTTCTCTCTTTCGCCGCATATTTTCTTTTCCTTGGCGGGTGTTTTGCCATTATCGCCAGCCTTATCCGTTCAAAATCAAGGTGGATGGCGGCTCTGTTGGGAGGGTCAATCACGGGAATTCTGCTTTTTGCCCTCGTCGGAGGAATATTTGATGAACGCCAGATGCTCGCTGTTTACTTCTGGACTGTCTTCGGTGCGATCATCTCCCAGCATGAAAAAATAGCCCTCCAGGAAGAGGTGTCTACTTTATGAGAGATGCCGACTTTGCCCTTGTGGTGCTTCACTACAGAACGACAAATGAAACGGCGGACTTTTTGAACTCAGCGGAGAAATATTATCCGGGACTGCGTATTCTCGTCGTGGATAACGGATCTCCTGAAAATGATCTCGAGCCGTTAAAAAAATGCTCTCCTGGCACAACGCGTTTTTTGCGGCTTCCGGAAAACTGCGGTTTTGCCCGGGGGCTGAACGCGGGGATTGCTTTTCTGAGAAATGAAGGGTATTCATCTATCATATGCAGCAATAACGATATCCTTTTTCTCGACAGCGATTCACTGCCCCTTTTGATTTCCCCTTTACTCGAGGGCGGCATCGCCGCAAGCGGTCCCTGTATTCTGACGCCGAAAGGGAGAAATCAGAATCCTCTTCTTGCGGCACGCCCCGACCCCGCGGAAGCGAAAAAGATGGTCCGGTATTACAGTCTTGGGAACATATGGTCACGCTATCTACTCAACCGCTATCTCTTGTCTCCGCTGAAGAAACGCTTCCGGAAAAAACGGCCTCCGGAGGCATTCCTTTCCGAGTCGGAAAAAAAAGAAGGGAAGAGAGAGTGTTTTTACGCCCTCAACGGTGCATTTTTTGCCCTTGGGCCCGGATTTTTCGAACGATTTGAGGGACTGGACCCCCGTACCTTCCTCTATGGAGAGGAACTTATTCTGGCGGAAATGGTTCATCAGGCCGAAATGAAAATGGCCTATGTGCCCTCAGCCCGGGTATTTCACAAGGAAGATAAAACAAGCGATCTCGTATGGGGTGGAGAAGACCGGATTCAGCCCGCCCTCTACGCCCGGGAATCGATACGCTATTGGTATAATGAACACTATCTGCCGTTCGAACGGAGGGGCAAGAAATGAAGAAAAACTGCATACTGGTCACCGGAGGCGCAGGATTTATCGGCGCAAATTTCGTGCGTCATCTCCTGAAGCAAGGGGAAACAGTAGTTGTTCTTGACTCTCTTTCCTACGCCGGTAATATGGATTCTCTTGAGCCCCTTCTTTCTGATGGTCAATGTATTTTTCGAAGGGGCGATATCGGCGACAGTGCGGAGGTAAAATCCCTTCTTGAAGAATATCACCCCACCCGGGTAGTCAACCTTGCGGCTGAATCCCACGTGGACCGTTCCATCGAATCTCCTGAAGCCTTTGTGCAGACAAACGTGGTGGGGACATGCAAGCTTCTGGGGGAATGCCGGGCATACTGGTCCTCCCTTCCGGAAAATGAGAAAAAGGCCTTCCGTTTTCTTCATGTATCGACGGACGAAGTATATGGTTCACTCGGGGAAAGGGGATTTTTCACGGAAGAAACCCCCTACGCTCCCAACTCCCCCTATTCCGCATCGAAAGCCGCCTCGGATCATTTTGTCCGGGCCTACGGAAAAACCTACGCCCTTCCCGTTTTGATCACAAATTGTTCGAACAACTACGGCCCCTTCCAGTTTCCCGAAAAGCTCATTCCCCATATGGTTCTCCGGGCCCTCTCAGGAGACACCCTTCCGGTATACGGTGACGGAGCCAACGTCCGTGACTGGCTGTTTGTGGATGATCACTGCCGCGCCCTCTGCGCCGTGCTCGAGGAAGGAATTCCGGGGGAAACCTATGTCATAGGTGGAGAAAACGAGCGGACAAATATTGAGATCGTCGAAAAAATCTGCTCGATCCTCGACCGTCTGCGCCCCTCTCCCGACGGCTCTCCCTACAGGAAGCAGATCAGAATGGTGGCAGACAGGCCGGGGCATGACCGGCGGTATGCCGTCTGTGCCGA
>JALHFZ010000143.1:0-1128 GCA_022837505.1 Synergistaceae bacterium | reverse complement strand
GAGAACAAAGATGATTACAAAAGGGATCATCCTTGCCGGCGGAAGCGGAACCCGGCTGTACCCTCTGACCATTCCGGTCAGCAAGCAGCTTCTGCCCATATACGACAAACCCATGATCTATTACCCCCTTTCAGTCCTCATGCTGGCCGGTATTCGGGAAATCCTCATCATCAGCACTCCCGAGGACAGGTCTCTTTTTGAAAGGCTCCTGCAGGACGGAGCCCAGTGGGGCATATCCATTACCTACGCGGTTCAGCCCCGGCCGGAGGGGCTGGCCCAGGCCTTTCTCATCGGAGAGAATTTTATCGGCGGAGACGGGTGCGCTCTGGTTCTCGGCGATAACCTTTTCTACGGCAGGGGTTTTTCAGAAATACTCACCCGGGCTGCCTCCATCGATGAGGGGGCGGTAATATTCGGCTATCAGGTTAAAGATCCCGCCCGGTATGGTGTCGTCGAGTTCGGCCCGGACGGAAAAGCCGTGAGCATAGAAGAAAAACCGCAGGCTCCCAGGTCGGACTTCGCCGTGGTGGGGCTTTATTTTTACGACAGAAACGTGGTCAGCTATGCCTCCTCACTCCTTCCATCGGCCAGGGGAGAACTTGAGATAACTGATTTGAACAGGAGATATCTTGACGAGGGGAGCCTGTCGGTTGAAATTCTGGGGCGGGGTTTCGCATGGCTTGATACGGGAACCCACGAGAGCCTCCTCCAGGCCTCAAATTACGTTGAGGTGATTCAGAGCAGACAGGGGCTCATGGTTGCCTGCCCTGAAGAAATAGCCTACGGAAAGGGGTTCATCCAGGCGGATCAGCTCGAGCGGCTTGCCCGTCCTCTTGCGAAAAGCACCTACGGATGCTATCTCCTTTCGCTCCTCGAGAAAGGGCGGTAAATCGAATGCCTCTCATTTTACCCTGTGAATCTTTATGAGTGACCTGCTTCAGAAAAAGCTGACTCCTCTGGAAGGCCTGGTGGTGCTTCAGCCGCGTGTTTTCGAGGATGACCGGGGGCACCTCTTCGAATCCTTCAACGAACGTTCTTTTCATGAAGTGGAGCTGCCAGTGCGTTTTTTTCAGGACGTCCATTCCCGCTCCCGGAGGAATGTCCTCAGGGGATTGCATATGCAGTCCG
>JALHFZ010000058.1 GCA_022837505.1 Synergistaceae bacterium | reverse complement strand
TCGATACTGTCCTTACCAAAGCCGACGATGCCCTCTACCGGGCCAAGGGGAGCGGAAGAAATCGGGTCAGCCGCTGAGAGTTAATGGATTCTACGGGCTCCTTTTGCGGATAATCCTCTACAATGGGGGGATTGAAGAAGAGAAAGGAGCGTCACGATGAAGAAAAAGCTGTTCACGGGGCATCTGCTGGTTTTTATCCTCCTGGGAATACTCCTTTCCCCCTCTGCGGGGTGGGGAGAGACTATGGATTCACTCTTCGAAAAAAAAGACTGGAAGGGGATCGACGAACTTCTCGCCGACCCCGGAAAAAAGCTCACCCCCAGGGAGGAATCCCTCGGGGCAAATGCCCTCTGGCTTCAGAACCGGTGGAAAGAGGCTGAAGTCCTTCTGAAAAAGAGCGCCCCCTTCTGGCCTGAGGAGGTCAGGCCCTACGGAACCCTCCTGACCATTCTCGCCCTCGAGAGGACGAACAGAAAGGATCAGGCCGCCCGTCTGGCGTCGGAGTTTCTTCCCGCCGCCCCTCCCGATGTTGCCTATTATGTCGCCTATGCCCTCTACCGCCTCACGGATGAAAAGGATGAGAAAGAAAGGAGAAAACACCTCGTCAGGATGTACAAGGAGGCGGAAACCGTCCAGCAGCAGACCACCGTGCTGAACATGCTCCTCGCCCTTCCGGGGGACAAGACCGCCTACGCTCTCAATCTGCTGACCATCAGCCCGAAGAACGCGGCTGCCCTCAAGGCCCTCGAGGCCTCCGGCCAGAAGGAGAAGACGGACGTGCGCTTCGCCCTCGGATACGGAGCCTATCTCCGGGGGCAGTTTGACCGGGCCATTTCGTACCTGAAGGACGTCCCCCTTGACTCGAGAAACGGCCGAAAGGCCCGGTATTACCGGGCCTATTCCCTCTACCGAAAGAAGAAATACGGTGAGGCCCTCGAGCTCTGGAGTCCCCTCGCCCGGACGGGTACCGACTATGCCGAGTCCTCCATCCGCCGGATCTCCATCCTCGCCACGAAGGCGCAGAGAGAGCGGGCTCTCCAGGTGCTTCGGGAGGTGGCGGAATCCCGGGAGGGGATCTACCGGGCCCGGGCATGGTATTCCCTCTCAACCCACGCATCGGGCAAGGAGCGAACTGACCTTGAGGAAAAAGTGATCGCCGCAGCTCCCGACTCGATCCACGCTGTGAGAATTCTGTGGAACCGGGGGTGGAAAAACTGGCAGAGCGGAAACGCCCTCGGCGCGGTGAAGAATTGGGAGAGGAGCGTCTCCCCTGAAATGCCCCGCTCCTGGCGCGCCAGGGTCCTCTACTGGGAGGCCAGGGCCTACGAAAAACTCGGTAGGGCGGAGGAACAAAAAGCCCGACTGCAGACCCTGAGCAAGGAGTTTCCCCTCTCGGTCTATGCCCGCCTGACGGCGGAAAAGCCCCTTCCCCTTGCCCCCGGAGGGCCCCCCTCTCTTGCTGGCCTTCAGCCCCTTGAGCTGGAGCGGTGGGGCTTTGTGAGCCACGCCAGAAGAAAGCTCATCCACCGGGGGGACCCCCCCTCCCTCTACAGGGCCGCCAGGATAGCCGCCTGGCAGGATGACAGCCTCGGCATCTCTCTACCCCCGCCCCTTCCGGGAGATCGTGAAGCGTTCCGCTGAGCGTTTTTCCGTGGAGGACAACCTTGTGTGGGCAATCATGCGTCAGGAGAGCGCCTTCAACCCCACGGTCACGAGCTGGGCCGGAGCGGCGGGATTGATGCAGCTCATGCCGGGCACGGCAGCGGGGGAGGCAAAAGCCCTGGGGATGAAGAAATACTCCCTCTACGATCCGGAGGACAACATAACCATGGGCACAGCCCACATCGCCCGTCTTCTGAAGTCCTTCTCCCGGCCGGAATACGCCGTGGCGGCCTACAATGCGGGAGGGGGCTCCGCCCGCCGCTGGCTTGACGGAAGAAAGGACCTCCCCCTGGACGAGTGGATCGAGGCTGTAGCCTACGAAGAGACGAACGACTATGTTCAGAAGGTCATGGCGAACCTCGCTGTCTATAGAGCTCTCTACGGAGCCCCTCCCCTTCGTGCGGACAGTGGGGGAACGATCCTCCCTCCGGCGGAAGAAGAGGAGATGGAGGAAGTCCCCGATACGGACGAGAGGGATGAACCCCTCCCCGTGGACGACGGAGGAAAATAAGAGTAAAAAGCGAAAAAGAAGAACCTCCGATGGTTGACGGACAGACCTGAAGAGTTGGACGGCAGGAAAAAATATAGATTTATAAAAGGGGATCCTATTAGTGGATGTTAAAAAAGTAATTTCCCAGATGACCCTGGAAGAGAAAGCCGGGCTGTGTTCCGGAAGAAATTTCTGGTTCACAAAGGATGTTGAACGTCTGAATGTGCAGGGGATCATGTTAAGCGACGGACCCCATGGCCTTCGCAAGCAGGCTGCCGGAGGAGATCACCTCGGAGTATCGGGAAGTGTCGAGGCGATTTGTTTTCCCACGGCATCTGCCATAGCGGCTTCTTTTGACAGGGACCTGATTCGGGAAATGGGCACGGCCCTGGGGGATGAATGCCAGGCGGAGGAGGTCGGCATTATCCTCGGACCGGGAGTGAATATCAAGCGTTCCCCCCTGTGCGGCAGAAATTTTGAATTCCTCAGTGAGGATCCTTATCTGTCTACGGAGATGGCGACTGAGTATATCAAGGGAGTACAGAGTAAAAATATCGGAACAAGCCTGAAGCATTTTCTGGCCAATAATCAGGAGCACAGGCGGATGTCTTCCAGTTCAGAGATAGATGAAAGAACACTGAGAGAAATATATCTGGCTGCCTTTGAAGGAGCGGTCGTAAAGGCGAAACCCTGGACAGTCATGTGCTCCTATAACAAGGTGAATGGGATTTTTGCATCGGAAAGCCCCCGGTACTTAACAGATATCTTAAGAGGTGAGTGGGGATTTGACGGGTATGTGGTGAGTGACTGGGGAGCCGTCGGTGACCGGGTTGAAGCCCTTAAAGCCGGAGTTGCCCTTGAAATGCCATCCTCCAGAGGCATCAATGACAAACGGATTGTTGAGGCTGTAAAGAAGGGAACTCTCGATGAAAAAATCCTGGATCAAGCTGTGGAGAGAATCTTAACTGTTCATAACAGGTATATTGAAAATAAAAAACCTGACGCGACCTATGACAAGGAACAACATCATCAGTTGGCGAGGAAGATCCTTTCCGAATGCATGGTTCTTTTGAAAAATGACGGAATTCTCCCCCTTAAAAAGGGAGATGATATTGCCTTTATTGGTGAATTTGCAGAAAAACCCAGATTCCAGGGGGGTGGAAGCTCCCATATCAACAGTTATAAAATTACAAGCGCCCTGAAAACTATGAAGGGTGCCCCGAACATCACCTACGCAAAGGGGTATGACGCAGAAGAAGACATAGCAGACGAAGCTTTAATCAAAGAAGCGGTTGAAGCTGCAAAACGAGCAAAGGTAGCCGTTATTTTTGCAGGTCTTCCGGACATATTTGAGTCTGAAGGATATGACCGGAGCCATATGTCCCTTCCGGAGTGCCAGAACAGATTAATTCGAGAAGTCGCAGCAGTACAGCCTGATACGGTGGTTGTACTGCATAACGGATCTCCTGTGGAAATGCCCTGGGTACAGGATGTAAAGGGCATTCTTGAGGTATACCTCGGAGGGGAGAGCGTAGGAGAAGCTACAGTAGATGTCTTATTTGGTGATGTAAACCCGAGCGGTAAATTGGCAGAGACATTTCCCTTAAGACTGGAGGATAATCCGTCCTATCTCTTTTACTTCGGTGAAAAGGACATCGTAGAATACCGGGAAGGGATATTTGTCGGCTACCGTTACTATGACAAGAAGAAACTCGATGTACTCTTCCCCTTTGGTCACGGATTGAGCTATACAACCTTTGATTACTCTAACTTGAAAGTCAGTGCCGATGTCATTAAGGATACGGATATTCTGACAGTGAAAGTAGATGTAACCAACACGGGAAAGTCCGCAGGAAAAGAAGTTGTACAGTTATATGTGGGTGACCGGGAGAGTTCGGTTATTCGCCCTCTGAAAGAGCTCAAGGGATTTGAAAAAGTGGCATTAAATCCCGGAGAAACTAAAAGGGTATCCTTTACTCTGGGAAAACGTGCTTTTGCTTACTATAATACAGAAATAAACGATTGGCATGTGGAAACAGGAGAGTTTGATATCCTTATCGGGAAATCCTCCAGAGATATCCTATGTAAAAAGACAGTTGTCGTAGAGTCAACAGTTGAACTGCCGGTGGTATATACAATCAACTCTAATTTTGCTGATATCATGGCGGATCCCGAGGCAATGGCAGCCTGCCAGCCCCTGTGGGATTCGGTTGTAGCCCTTTTCAAGGAGGAAAATCCTCAGGCGGGTGATGCGGCCGAACAGGTTATTGTGGAAAAAATGGTTGAAAACATGGTAAAAGTTATGCCTCTCCGGGCTGCCATAAACTTCGGGGATGGATCGATAACCTACGAGCGGATGAATTCTATCTTGGAAAAGATAAATAAAAGATAGAGCGGCAACAAGCTTTTCTCCTTCTGTCCGTCCTGTTTTATCGGCGTGCCATTACGTTGCTCTTTGTACCAGACCGAGAAGCCACCTCTTACGTCGGGATTCCTTTCTTAATCATGGGGACTCCCTGTATTTGACTTCCGGCTCTCTGCCTCGTCATAGAAAAGCACCCCAGAAGTTGGATTTTGTCCAACTTCTGGGGTGCTTTTCTGCTCATCATTGAATGAGAAGGGGCTTCTATCGGTTTTTTTCGGGCGGGCAGGCGGCGGGCTGCCCCCGCATCTCGCTGAGGGCGGTCTCGAAGTGTCTCCATTCGAGGATGAACTCCCCGTTGTCCCGGGATTTCAGATGATCCCGTACGGCGAGCATGGCGGCCTTCCGGCAGACGAAGGCGATATCCCCCCCCGTCCGTCCGTCGGTCAGCCGGGCGAGGGTGGCGATTCTGACCTCCGCAGAGAGGGGCTTTTTCCGCAGGTGAATCTCGAAGATCTTCTCCCGGGCCGCGGCGTCGGGGCGGGGAAGCTCGAGGATGAGGTCGAACCGTCCTCCCGACAGGAGGGATGGGTCCACGAGGTCGATGCGGTTCGTCGTGGCGAGGACCACGACCCCCTTCAGCTCCTCAATGCCGCTCATCTCTGCGAGGAACTGGCTGATTACCCGCTCGGTAAAGCTCGCGCCGCTGCCGCTCTCCTTCCCCCGGACGGGGACGAGGGACTCGATCTCGTCGAAGTAGAGGATGGACGGAGAGGCCTGCTTCGCCGTCCGGAAGACGTCCCGGATCGCCCGTTCGCTCTCTCCCACGTACTTTGACATGAGGGAGGGGCCCTTCACGGAGATGAAATTGACGCCGCTCTCTCGGGCCAGTGCTTTGGCGAGGAGGGTTTTGCCCGTCCCGGAGACGCCGTGGAGCATAATCCCCCTGGGAGGGGTGATGTCGTATTTATCAAAGATCTCTCCGTGCTGGAGGGGCCACTGGACGGCGTCCCGGAGCTCCTCTTTTATGGATTCGAGGCCGCCGATGTCCCTCCAGGTCACATCCGGAACCTCCACAAAGACCTCCCGGATGGCCGAGGGCTCCACCTCCTTGAAGGCCTCGAGGAAGTGGTTCATGTTCACGTCCATGGCGAGGAGCCGGTCGTAGGGGATGTCCTCCATCTCCATGTCGATCTCGGGCAGAAGCTCCCTGAGGCTCGCCATGGCGGCCTCCTTGGCCAGGGCCTCGAGATCCGCTCCCACATACCCGTGGGTCATCTCGGCGAGGCGCTTCAGGTCGACATCCGCCGCAAGGGGCATCCCCCGAGTATGAATCGTCAGTATCTCCCTCCGCCCCGTCCGGTCGGGGATAGGGATGGATATCTCCCGGTCGAACCTTCCCGGACGGCGCAGGGCGGGGTCGAGGGTGTTGGGGATGTTCGTGGCCCCGATGACCACGATCTGCCCCCGGGACTCAAGGCCGTCCATCAGGGCGAGGAGCTGGGCGACGACCCGGCGCTCCACCTGTTTTTCTCCTCCCATCTCCTCCCGCTTCGGGGCGATGGCGTCGATCTCGTCGATGAAGATTATTGAAGGGGCGTGGGACTGGGCGTCTTCGAAGACATTCCGCAGGCGCTCCTCGCTCTCTCCGTAGAACTTGCCGATTATTTCCGGGCCGGAGATATGGGTGAAGTAGACGTCCGTCTCTGCGGCGACCGCCCGGGCGATGACCGTCTTTCCCGTACCGGGAGGGCCGTAGAGGAGCACCCCCTTGGGGGGCTGCACCCCGAGGCGGTCGAAGACCTGGGGAAACCGGAGGGGGAGCTCGATCATCTCCCTGATCCTCTGAATCTGCGGACCGAGGCCGCCGATGTCCTCGTAGGTGATCCTGGCCTTGTTCTCCCCTTCCGCCTGTTTTTCCACGTTGACATAGGTGGATTTGCTTATGATTACCGTTCCTTCGGGGGTCGTGTCCATCACCCGGAAATCGCAGATCCGGCTGCCGAAGAGGTTCGTCCTGACCCGGTCGTTCTTCCGCACGGGCATCCCCTCGAGAAGGGAGCGGATATAGACGGCATCCCGCTCTTTTTCGAGCAGGGTAGTGGAGGTGAGGGGGCGGAGGGTGATGCTCCCCGCGAAGTGGTGGTCCGCCTTCCGGATGGTGACCCTGTCGTCGATGCCTACCTGGGCGTTGTCCCGGAGGACGCCGTCCATCTGAAGGAACCCTTTGGCCCCTCCCTCTCCCATGTCGGAATCGCAGGAGAGAAGGCGGGCCGGAGTAACGGCCTTCCCCTCGATGTCGATAATCTGGCCTTCGGAAAAACCGAGACGGGCCATGTCCTCAGGATCCATCCGGGCTATTCCCCGCCCGGAATCCTTGGGCATGCCTTCCCTGACTTTAAGCATTCAGAAATCTTCCTTTCGTGGTCTGTTTTTCTCCCTGGGATGTGAAGTTGCTCCCCGTAATGCTAACACAAAAAGCCCTTCCCGGTATACCGGGAAGGGCAAGGGAGCGGAGGGACGGGGCTACTGGGCGACGGCGGACTCGATCCGTCCGGGGTAGGCCTCGAGGCCTGCCTTCAGGATATCCATGGCCTTCACGAGATCTTCGTTGTTCAGCACGTAGGCAAGGCGAAACTCCTGCTTTCCGAGGCCGGGGGTGGCATAGAACCCCTCGCCGGCGGAGGCCATGACGGTCTCGCCGTTGACGTCGAATTCCTCGAGCATCCAGATGATGAACTTCTCGGCGTCGTCCACGGGGAGCTTCACCATCACGTAGAAGGCTCCCTTGGGCTCGGCGCAGACCACCCCGGGCATCTTCTTCAGGGCGTTGTAGAGGGTGTTTCTCCGGGACTGGTACTCCTTGTTCACCTCTTCGAGGTAGGACTTCGGGGTGCTGTAGAGGGCGGTCGCTCCGACCTGCTCGAGGGTGGGGACGCACAGCCGCCCCTGGGCGAGCTTGAGCACCTGGGCCATGAAGTCCCTGTTTTTGCAGGCGATGCAGCCGATCCGGGCACCGCAGGCGCTGTACCGCTTCGAGACGGAGTCGACGATGACGACCCGGTCGGCGATCTCGGGCATATGGCCGAAGCTCTTGTACTTCAGTCCGTCGTAGACGAATTCCCGGTAGACTTCGTCGGCAATGATGTAGAGATCGTGTTTTTTTGCAAGGTCGGCGAGGACATCCATTTCCTCGGCTGTATAGATCGTCCCCGTGGGGTTGCCCGGGTTGGCCACGAGGATCGCCCTGGTCCTCGGCGTCACGAGGGCTTCGATCTCCTCCTTCTGGGGAAGGTGGAACCCTTCTTCGGCTTTGGTGGTGATGGGAACTACTTTCACGTTCACGCACCCTGCAAAGGCGTTATAATTGGCGTAGAATGGTTCGGGGATGAGAATTTCATCCCCGGGGTCGCAGATGGTCATGAAGGCGAAAAGAAGGGCCTCGCTGCCGCCGTTGGTGACGATGATGTCCTCCCGCTCGAAGGGGATGTCGAACTCCTTGTAGTAGCTGCTCATGGCATCCCGGAGGTCGTTGTTCCCCTGGGAGGTTGCGTAGGCTATGACATCCTGGGAGAAATTGCGGATCGATTCGAGAAAGGACGGAGGCGTTTTGATATCCGGCTGGCCGATATTCAGCGGATATATCTTTTTCCCCTTTGCCTTCGCTTTTTCAGCGTAGGGCAGAAGGCGCCGTACGGGTGAGGATTGCATGGCGAGTACTCGTTCGGAAAATTTCACCTTTGAAGACCCCCTTGAAATATTGTATGGACCCTTTATGAAAATGATAACATAAAATATGGTGAGTTTTGCAGAATAAAGCGGGAACTTTCGACAAATTTATGCGGAGGTGAGATATTTTATGAAAAGAACAGATCTTCTGAAGACCCTCATTAGAAAAAACGATACGAAGATGGTCCTTCTCGTGATGGATGGTCTGGGCGGGCTCCCCGGCCCCGAGGGGATGACGGAGCTTGAGGCGGCGGCGAAGCCCAATTTCGACAGCCTCGCACAGAGGAGCGAGCTCGGCCTCCTCGATATGGTGGATGCGGGGATTACCCCGGGCAGCGGACCGGGGCACCTTTCTCTCTTCGGCTACGACCCCCTGGAGTGCAGCATAGGGCGGGGAATCCTCGAGGCCATCGGCGTGGGGGCGGAGGTGGGGTGGGGAGACGTCTCCGCGAGGGGCAATTTCTGCACCAAGGACGGCAAAGGCATCATCCTCGACCGCCGGGCCGGCCGCATCGCCACGGAGAAGAGCGCCCTTCTCGTAGAGAAGCTGGCAAGAAACATAAAGGAAATTGACGGCGTCTCGGTGAGGCTCTATCCGGGGAAGGAACACCGGTTCGTCCTGGTCCTGTCCGGAAAGGGGATCTCTGAAGAGGTGGCCGACGCCGACCCCCAGCAGGAGGGGGTTCCCATGCGCTGGGCGGAGGCAAGGAAGCCCGAGGGGGAAAAGACCGCCGCTGTCGTCAATGCTTTCATCAAGAGAGCGGCGGAGGTTCTGAAGGATGAAAAAGAAGCGAACTGCTGCCTTCTCAGGGGTTTTTCTTCCCCCCCCGATATCCCCCTTCTTCCCGACCTCTACGGCATCCGCTCCCTGGCGGTGGCCACCTACCCCATGTACAAGGGGCTGGCCCGTCTCGTGGGGATGGATGTGGCGAAGGCGGGGGAGACCCTGGAGGAACTTTTCGATACCCTTGAGCGGGAGTGGAAGAACTATGACTTCTTCTATATCCATGTGAAGTATACGGACAGCCGGGGGGAGGACGGCGATTTCTCCGCCAAGCGGGAGGTGGTGGAGACCGTGGACGGCCTTCTGCCCCGCCTGCTCGCCCTCTCTCCCGACGTCCTGGCCGTGACGGGGGATCACAGCACGCCGAGCACCATGAGCGCCCACTCCTGGCACCCCTCCCCCTTCCTTCTCTCAAGCCCCTTCGTCCGGTCGGGGGACGCAAAAAGCTTCAGCGAAAGGGAATGCCGCATCGGCGCGGCAGGGCGCATGGCCGGGCATAAGCTCCTCGGTCTCATGCTCGCCAACGCCGGGCGGCTGGATAAATACGGAGCGTAGCACTATTTTGAAATGTATGAGGTGATGGTGTGGAAGAAAAGAAAATACTGACCACCGGGGAGATCCGCTCTCTCGAGCGGGACGGAAAGTTCACCCTCTTCGCGGTGGTATCAAGAAGCTCCCTCCGGAGGGACAAAAACGGAAAGAACTACTGGGATATCGCCCTAATGGACCGGGAGGGCACCCTGGAGGGCAAAATCTGGTCGAACGCCCAGTGGTGGGATGCCCGGGGGGAGAAGCCCGTGACGGTGGCAGAGCCCCTTGAATTTGAGCTTTTCCGTGATCTGGAGGGAAAAACCCTCGGACTCCTGGGGCAGGTAACGGAGTTCCGGGGGCAGACCCAGTACAATTTCAACGGAGTCTCCTTTGTCAATCAGAAAAAATATCCCCCCCATGAATATGTCCAGCGGTCTCCCATCCCCGAAGCCCGCCTTGAGGAGGAATTTCGTGAGCTTCTCTCCGAATGCGCCGGACCGGTGGGAGATTTTCTTTCCTTCGCCTTCTTCGACAAGGGGCTGTGGGAGGTCTTCCGCAGCTGCCCTGCGGCGGTATCCCACCATCACGCCTATGTCGGAGGGCTTCTCGAACACACCATCGCCGTGGCGAGGACCGCCCGCTCCCTCGCCCGCACCTATAGCGAAACCGGGATGGAGGTGAACCTCCCCCTCGCCATCGGTGGGGCCCTCCTTCACGACATCGGAAAGATGGAGTCCTATGAAATCCCCCCGGGGCTCAAGATGACGGTGAAAGGGACAGTCATCGATCATATCGTCCTCGGATACACCACCTTCTCAGCCCTCGCAGGGGAGTTCGGGCTGGATGAGGGGATAGCCCTCGCCATCGGACACATCCTCGTGAGCCACCACGGATGCAGAGAGTACGGCTCGCCCGTCCTTCCGGCAACCCCCGAGGCAATGATAGTGAGCGCCGCGGACGAACTGGACTTCCGGCTCTTCTGCTGGAAGAACGCTACAGACCAGATGGAGGAGGGGCGGGAGATCTCAGACTATCACCCGTCAACCCAGAGGCGGTTCTGGAAGCGGGAGGAGACCGATGGCCTGTAAAATAACCATCTCTCCCTCGGACGACGGCCGGCGGCTCGACAAGGTCATCCGCTCCGTCTGGCCGGGCCTTCCCCTGAGCGTCGTCATGAAGGGGATCCGTACGGGATCGGTGCGCCTTGACGGAAAAAAGGCCAAATGCGATCTTCGGGTGGCGGGAGGGCAGGAGCTCTATGTCCCGTGGGAAAGCCCGAAGGAGAGCGCCGGAGAGTTCGCCTTCCGGCGGACGCTGCCCCTTCTCTTCGAAGATCCCAGGCTCTGGGCCGTGAACAAGCCCGTGAACCTTCTCGTCCAGCCGGACAGGAAGGATCAGGACAACGTCCTCGACCGGGTGAAGTACATGCTCCGCCTCGCCGGAGAGGAGGAGCGGGCCTACGCGGTTCACAGGCTCGACCGCAACACTACGGGGGTCATCCTCGTGGCCCTCTCGGGGGTAACCCTGCGGATACTGCAGGATGCCTTCCGGCGAAGGGAGATAAGCAAAACCTATCTCGCCATCGTGGCGGGGGTCCCCGGCAAGGAGGGGGAAATAGCCTCCCCCCTTCTGAAGGACTCCGCTTCCAATACCGTGCGGGTGGACGAAGAGGGCAAAGAGGCCCTTACCCGGTACCGCCTCCTCTCCGGGGGAGGGGATATATCCCTGGTGGAGATCGATCTTGTGACCGGGCGGTCCCACCAGGCCCGGGTGCATATGGCCTCCATCGGCCATCCCATCCTCGGCGACATCCGCTACGGCACGGAGGAGATCAACGGAAAATGGAGAAAGAGGGGGATACGCCGCCCTCAGCTTCACAGCTTTTCCATCCGCTTCGGAGAGATGGAGGGGGAGCTTGCGGATCTCTCCGGCAGGAAGATAACAGCCCCTCCCGCAGAGGACATGGATACCCTTCTCAGGAAACGGAGGTGGAAGCTCCCGGGGTGATCTTGAGGGGCAGATCATGAATAATTCCCGGAGGAAGGGGGATTTCAGCAGTCTCAGGGATGCATAGATCTCAAAACCGGAAGTGCAGAATGCAGAATGGCAAATTGTCGGTCTTTGTCGTGGGCATTTTGAACTATTTTGTGATTTTTTTCTTTCTTAGTTTGTACTTTCAATAAAGAGTGTTATGATATTCATGGTCTGAAACGGCATAAGCCGTTATTATACAGGAGGTGTGTTTAATGGCAGTAGTACGGCGTACTTCCTCTAATGTGCTTCTCGACACCGCTTTAAAGAATTTCTATGGGGCAGCTGAGGAGATGGGGCTCGAAGACGGCCTCATCGATATTCTCAGCCATTCCGAGCGGCGAACCTGCGTCTCCATTCCCGTTGAGATGGATGACGGCTCCGTCAGAGTTTTCGACGGCTACCGGGTGCTCCATTCATCCGCAGTCGGCCCCGGCAAGGGCGGCGTCCGGTTCCACCCCGAGGTGAACCTCGACGAGTGCGAGGCCCTCGGCATGATGATGACCTGGAAGTGCTCCCTCGCCGGTATCCCCTACGGCGGAGGAAAGGGCGGCGTATCCTGCGATCCCCTCGAGCTTTCGAAAAAAGAAAAGGAAAAGATCGCCCGCACCTGGGCAGCCCGCATGGCCCCCGTCATCGGTCCCATGACTGACGTTCCTGCTCCCGACGTCGGAACAGGCGGACCAGAGATGGTATGGTTCATGGACACCATCAGCAAGATGAAGAACCAGCTCGAACCTGCCATTGTCACAGGCAAGCCCGTTCCGGTTTGGGGGTCCAAAGGCCGCACCGCAGCCACCGGCTACGGTGTCGCCACCTGCGCCCTCGAACTTCTCAGAAATCTCGGAAAGAGCCCTGAAGGGGCGAAAATCGCCATCCAGGGGTTCGGCAACGTGGGTTCCTATGCGGCCCTCACCATGGTCAAGGCCGGGTCGAAGGTCGTGAGCATCAGCGATATCACCGGGACCTATTTTGCCCCGAACGGCCTCGATATCCAGAAGGCCTTCGATCACGTGACCAACCACCCCAAACGCCTTCTTGAGGGGTTCACCTGCGAGGGATGCCAGAAGCTTGATCTTCCCGAAGTGCTCTATGCCGAGTGCGACATTCTCATTCCGGCAGCCCTTGAAGGGGTCATCAACGGAAAGAACGCCGACAAGGTCAGGGCGAAGTACATCGTTGAGGCCGCAAACGGCCCCATCACCCCTGAAGGGGACGCCATCCTCGACGAAAAGGGAATCCTCATCGTCCCCGACTTCCTCGCCAACTCCGGCGGAGTCATCGGCTCCTACTTCGAGTGGTGCCAGGACCTTGGCGGATTCTTCTGGTCCATAGAGGAGTACAACGAGCGCCTCATCAGGATCATGAAGGACAATTTCGAAAGAGTCTGGAGCTATGCGAAGGAGAAGAACGTCAAAATGCGCCGGGCTGCCTTCATGGCCGCAATTCAGAGAGTGGCCGACGCAGTCCGCATGAGAGGTATTTTCCTGTAGGGTCAGCTGAAAACGGGGAAAGCAAAAAGACCGGCCGGAGGGGAATCCCCTCCGGCCGGTCTTTTTGCTCTTGAATCAGCAAAGGCATGGCTTTTTTATTCGTAGTAGACTCGGTCTGCCGGGGCCTCTGCAGGGTTATGAAAGAGAGGGCCGATCCCCGAGGCCATTATCTCCTGGTAGGAGGGGATTCCCTCCACAAGGATGGTCTGGTCGGGATTGACCATGTTGTTCACCGTGAGGATCGACAGGAAAGTGGTCACATGCCGGGCTGCCCGCTTGTCCACGGGCCAGCCGTCCTCGTCGATGGGGGCATAGAGGAGCTTGTGTTCTCCCGCCTTCATGACGAAGCGGTCTTTTCCTGACATGAGCAGTTCCTCGTCCGTTATTCCCCGGATACGGTCAAGCATCGGCTCCGCCACCTCGGCCAGATAGGAGACGGCGTCGGAATGATCTCCGATCTCCCTGTGGGAGAGGCCGTGGAGGGCCTTGGGGGAGAACTTGAGCTTATGGTCCTGAAGGAACTGATACATTTCGACGAGGTTGGTGGCGTGGTCGCCGATGCGCT
>JALHFZ010000057.1 GCA_022837505.1 Synergistaceae bacterium | reverse complement strand
CAGCCCCGGAAGATTTTCGCCCGGATTTTCCCCGGCTCGGATCTGATTCCGGCCATCAGGGCGATCTGCGAAAAACATGAGATCAATGCCGGAGCCATCACCGCAATGCTCGGAAGCCTCAGCCAGGTCTGCTTCGTCTGGCCCATCCCCGATGGCGAGAAGAAGGCGGGGCTGAAATACGGCCCTCCTAAAACCCTCGAAGGCCCCATTGAGCTGATCACGGGAAGCGGGACGATCGGAAGGATGGCCGATTCGGGGGAGCTGGCGGTGCACCTTCACGCAGCCTTCTGCGATCTCACGGCAAGAATGTGGGGCGGCCATATCGTCGAGGAGGGCAACCCCGTGGCCGTGACCGTGGAGATCGCCATCGAAGTCTATGACGGCCTCACCCTCTCCCGGGCTCAGGACGACGAAACGGACATGCCCCTCTTCAACCTCGACGGGCAGCCGGTGGAGGAACGAAAGGAAAATTAACCTCTGCCGTTCTCCGGGGGAGAGCGGGGCGGAAACTTTTCAGGACGGAAACTTTTTCTTGACAGCAGGGGACGCTCTTCCTATAATCCCTGCAAACCGCGAAATTACGGGCTCGTTCCTTCGTGGGGCGGGCCTGTTTCTCTATTGAAGGAGGAGATGGGTGTGAAACTGGCAGTGGTTGGCTCCACCGGCGAAGTGGGCCGGATGATAATCAGGATTCTGGAGGAAAAATCCGTCCGCCCCGAAGGGGTGGATTTCTATGCCTCGGCGAAAAGTGCTGGGTCGAAACTGACCTTCGCCGGGAAGGAATACGAGGTGAAGGAGCTCACCGCTGGGGCCATGAAGAGGGGGTACGACTACCTTCTCTTCTCGGCGGGAGGGGCCGTCTCCCGGGAGTTCGCCCCCCTCGCGGCTGAGGCGGGGAGCGTGGTTATCGACAATTCCTCTGCCTTCCGGATGGATGAGGATATACCCCTGGTGGTGCCGGAGATCAACGGAGACTTGCTGAAGGGGTACCGGAAGGGGATCGTGGCGAACCCCAACTGTTCCACCATCCAGATGGTCCTCGGCCTCTCGAAGATCCACGAGCTCTTCGGCATCCGTTCCATCGTGGTGAGCACCTACCAGTCCGTCTCGGGGGCGGGGCGGGGAGGAATGGACGAGCTCGAGGAACAGATGCGGGGGAGCACGGAGGCGAAGAAGTTCGGCAAGCAGATTCACCTCAACGTCATCCCGAAGATAGGAACGCTCCTCGACAACGGCTTCACCGACGAGGAGATGAAGATGGTGAACGAGACCCGCAAGATCTTCCGTGACCCCGACATCTCCGTCTGGCCCACCACCGTGCGGGTTCCCGTGCTCTACAGCCATTCAGAGGCCGTCTTCGCCGAGACCCGGAAGCCCTTCACCCTCGCCGGTCTGGCCGATGCCCTGAGGGGAAGCGAGAGCGTGGTCTATTCCGAGGACCTGGTGACCCCTCAGGACGGGGCGGGGACCGATACGGTCTTCGTGAGCCGCCTCCGGGCCTTCGACGATACCCGCTTCCTCTGCTGGAACGTGGCGGACAATATCCGGGTGGGGGCCGCCACCAACGCCGTGCGGATCCTGCTGAAGCACAGAGAACTGAACTAGCTCCCATGCACGGTTTTCTCGTGATCCTTCCCGTGGCGCTCGTCATGGCCGCGGGGTGGATGCTGCGGCGGAAGGGGACGGTCTCCCCCGAGGCCTTCGCCCAGATCAACCGGGCACTGTACTGGGTGGCCATTCCCGCCCTGATCCTGCGGATGACCGCCGGGGCGGATATGACATCCCTTTTCGACAGGCACATGGTTCTGGCGGTCTACGTCTCCTTCGCGACAGCCCCTCCCCTTGCCTGGCTGCTGTCGAAACTGTCGGGAGAAGGCCCCGTCCGCTCCGCCACCTCAACGCTGATGCTCATCCGGTCGAACACGGTCTTCATGGGGCTTCCGGTCGTCACCGTGGCCGTTGGGGTGAAGGGGGTGGAGGTGCTCTCCATCTACCTGGCCTTCACCTTCATCGGCTACCAGATCCTCTCCATTCTCTGGGCGCAGCTCGCCCTCTCGGGGGGCATTTCATGGAAGACCCTCCGGGGGACCACCGTGAGTCTCGGAAAAAATCCCCTGGTTCTCTCGAGCCTCGGAGGATTCACCCTGGCCCTGCTCGGGTTCGGGGCCTTTCCCACCTGGCTCGACGAGACCCTTAAACTGCTGGGGAACATCGCCAGCGGCATGGCCCTTCTCTCCCTCGGGGCATCCCTGAAGCTGGAGGGGCTGACGAAGATGTTCGCCCGGGTGTGGCGGGATGCGGCCCTGAAGCTGCTCCTCTTTCCCGCCCTCACGTGGATGCTCCTCACCCTCTGGCCGGTGAGCCCCGTGGTCTTTCAGACCGTAATCCTCATCGCCGCCATGCCCGTGGCGGTGGACTGCTTCATTCTCTCCCAGGTCTTCGGAATGGATGCCGAGCACGCCGCGGCCACCATCACGGTGAGCACCATCCTGTCGGGCCTCACCGTTCCCCTGTGGATCTCCCTCCTCGCCGCCTTCTCGTGAAAACGGAAAAAAGGCCTCTCCGGCGCCGGAGAGGCCTTTTTTCTGTTTATATTTTCTCCAGGGTGAAAACCAACAGGGGGTTCCCTATGCCCCCGATGGGGACCTTCTCGCCGGGGGAATAGTCCTCGGCGATCACGAGATCCATGGTGCGGAGAAGGTCGCAGCAGGCCTCACTGATCCCCGAGGGGGCAAAAAAGATCGTAATGTCTCCCTCGAGGGGAAGAAGTTCCTGTCCGTCGGGGTGAAGCTCCTGAAAAGTGCATTCAAAGGCATCTCTCCTCCAGATCACGTTGAAGTCCTTCACCGGGCCCAGGGGTAATGTACACTCGCAGGGTATGTCTCCGCGGAATCTCTCGGCCCAGAGGGAACGCCCCAGGGAGAGCTGGCGTCCTTCTCCGGACAGGATCATCCCTCCCCCCGAGAGGAGAAAGAGCAGGCGGTCATGTTCCGGAAAGAGGGAGAAGGGGCCTCCCGTGGAGACGTCCGCCGAGCTGACCCTCCAGAGAAAGCTCCCGTCCCCAAGGGTTGCCCCTTCGGGGGAGATTGCCATCTCCAGGGTGGTTCCGCCGCCGTTCTTCCACGGCATGCTTTTATAGTCGGCGAGGGTCTTGTGCAGGATTTTCATCTTCGCCCTCTACCGGCCGCCTTTCTCTTCGAAAAGGGCCTCCACCGCCCGGGCGGCCTTCTCGTCATCCACGGTGTAGGGGAGGGTGATGTGGTAGCCGTCGGGATAGTTCCGGTTCACCTCCCGGCTCGTCTCCATGGCGTTGGGGTTCCGGGCCCAGGCTCTGCGGGCCACTCCGCCGAGGACGTCCCACATCATGGCGGATTTGATGATCTCGTCGGTGCGCTCCGTTCCGTCGAGGACGAGGCCGAACCCTCCGTTGATGGCCTTGCCGATCCCCACGCCCCCTCCGTTGTGGAGGGCGCAGAGGGTCATCCCCCGGGCGGCGTTTCCGGCGAAGCAGGCCGTGGCCATATCGGCGCAGATGTTGCTGCCGTCCTTGATGTTGGATGTCTCCCTGTAGGGGGAGTCCGTCCCCGAGACGTCGTGGTGGTCCCGGCCGAGCATGACGGGGCCGATCTCCCCCTTGCGGACCATCTCGTTGAATTTGAGGGCGATTTTTGTGCGCCCCTCGGCGTCGGAGTAGAGAATCCGCGCCTGGGTTCCCACCACGAGGGCGTTCTTCTCGGCGTCCCGGATCCAGACCCAGTTGTCGTAGTCCTGGGAGCGGCGGTCGGGGTCGATGCAGGCCATGGCAGCTCTGTCTGTCTTTCGCAGGTCCTCCGGGTCGCGGCTGAGGCAGACCCAGCGGAAGGGGCCGTAGCCGTAGTCGAAGAGCATGGGCCCCATGATGTCCTCCACGTAGGAGGGCCAGATGAACCCGTCGTAAGTATTCTTTCCGTTCCTGCAGACCTCGCTGACGCCGGCGTCGAAGACGGCCCGGAGGAAGGAGTTGCCGTAGTCGAAGAAGTAGGTTCCCCGGTCGCTCAGGGTCTTTATCAGCTCAAAATGCTTCTTGAGGGAGATGTCCACTAGGCGGCGGTATTCTGCAGAATCCTCGGAGAGCATCTTCGTCCGCTCTTCGAAGGAGAGCCCCTGGGGGCAGTATCCTCCGTCGTAGGGGGCGTGGCAGGAGGTCTGGTCGGAGAGCAGGGGGATGGAAATTTCCTTGTCCACGGCGTACTGGAGGAGGTCGACGATATTGCCGTGATAGGCGATGGAGAGGGGCTTTTTCCCTTCAACCGCCTCCTTCGCCAGGGCAAAGGCCTCTTCGGCGCTCTCGGCGACCTTGGACACCCATCCCTGGCAGTGGCGGGTTTCGATGCGGGAAGAATCCACCTCGGCGACGATCGCCACCCCTCCCGCGATCTCCATGGCCTTCGGCTGGGCGCCGCTCATTCCGCCGAGCCCGGAGGAGACGAAGAGAACCCCCTCGAGGGTCTCCTTCGGTCCCACCCCGAGGCGCTGGCGGGCGGCGTTGAGCAGGGTGTTGAAGGTCCCGTGGACGATCCCCTGGGGGCCGATGTACATCCACCCTCCGGCGGTCATCTGGCCGTAGTTGGTGACCCCGAGCTGCATCCCCCGGTGCCACTCCTCCTGGTTGTCGAAGAGCCCCACGAGAAGGCCGTTGGTGAGGATCACCCGGGGGGCTTCCGGGCGGGACCGGAAAAGGCCGAGGGGGTGTCCGCTCTCCACCACGAGGGTGGTATCCTCCGTCAGCTCTTCGAGGTACTTTTTGAGCAGGCGGTACTGAAGCCAGTTCTGGCAGACCTGTCCCGTCTCGCCGTAGGTGACCAGCTCGTAGGGGTAGAGGGCGATGTCGAAGTCGAGGTTGTTGTCGATCATGACCTGAAAGGCCTTCCCCGCGACGCACTTTCCCTGGTACTGGTCGATGCTGAGCCCTCGCAGGCACCCTTCCGGGCGGAAGCGGTAGGCGTAGATCCGCCCTCTGGTGCGGAGCTCCTCGAGAAATTCGGGGATCAGCTCGCCGTGGAATTCCTCGGGAACGTACCGCAGGGCGTTTTTCAGGGCCAGTTCCGTCTCGGCGGCGTTCAGGGTCCACCCCCGGTCGGGTGCCCGGCGTATTCCCTCCTGGAAGACCGGATAGTCAGGCAGGGGGCCTTCGAGTCGTATGGTCATGGCGTCCCGGTTCATTTCGTTTACCTGGTTCATTTCATACCACCTCCATGGTTTTCTCAAAACGCTGTTCCACCGCCTGGGCGGCTGATTTCAAAAGACGGAGATTTTCGTCGAAATTCCGAAAGACCTGTTCGGCGATCCCCGCGATGCCGAGCTGGGCGACAAAGCGCCCCCTTCCGTCGAAGAGGGGAACGCTGATGTCCCCCGCGTGGGCGATCCATTCCTCCCGGCTCGAGGCGTACCCTCGGTGGCGGATGAGCTCGATCTCTTTTTCAAGGGCGGCGGGGTCGGGGGAGGAGGAGAGCACCTTTGAGCGCACCTCGGGAGGGGCGTAGGCGAGAAGAATTTTCCCTGTTGCTCCGGCGGAGAGGGGGACGGCCATCCCCCGGTGGGCCGTGAACTTCACCGAGGAAGAGGGCTCCACCGAGTGGATGCACAGTCCCGCCGTCCCCTCGAGGACGCTCAGGACTGACGTGTTCCCCGTGCTCTTCATGAGGGAGCGCATTTCGGGGTCCGCCGCGCGGATCAGTTCATCGTAGAGAGAGGACGATCGGGAGAGAAACAAAAATCGGGTGGCCGGGCGGTAGCCGTCTCCCCCGGGGTCCTGAAAGACCCACCCCGCCTCCTGGAGGGAGAGAAGAAGGCGATGGGCGGTGCTTCGGGGAATGCCCGTCCGGTCCTCGATCTCCCGCAGGGAGAGAGGAGCGGAGGCGCAGAGAATTTCCATGAGGGTTATGATCTTCGATGCCGGTGCCATGGCAGAACCTCCATAAATGGGACAGTCTGTCCCATTATTATCATAAAATAATTCTTCTGTCAATTCCTCTTTTCAAAAATTGTGGTCGGACTGCGATAAAGCCACTCCGAAGCGGGACGGGAAAAATGTTGCCCGGAAGGTTATGGTCCGTGGAATATTATTCTGAATTGTTCTGGACACAGCCTCTGGCCGGCAAGGCCCCTCAGGTTGAGTTTTTCAGGCATGAAAACAGGGGGTTTTTTCTTGCTAATTAACCTTCTTATACAGTAGCATTAACTGATGAGCATCGGGCCCGAAGGAAATACTTTTCCCCTGGGCCGACCGCTCCTGAAAGGAAGGATTTCCATGTTCGAAGCATCCTACCCGATTCCCTATGCCGGCATCGGCCCCGACGGGCGCATGAAGCTCCCCGTTCTCCTCGACATCCTCCAGGACATGGCTGACCGGGATGCCGGGCGCATGGCCATGACCGTCTCAGACCTTCTTCCCCTGGGTGTCAGCTGGGTTCTGCGCCAGTACAGCCTCACCATGGTCCGCTACCCCGAAAGCGGCCGGACCCTCACGGTGAAAACCTGGCACGAGCCCCACCGGAATCTCTATTCGAACCGGGCTTTTTCTGTATGGGACGAAGAGGGCCCCGTTGCGGAAGCGTGGACGAGCTGGATCCTCATCGATGTGGAGAAAAAACGCCCCCTCCGGCTGGATCGCTATTCCACGGAACGCTACACGAGCGAGATACACCCTGTGCCGGGAGACCTGTTGAAAATTCCTTCCCCTGAGGAATGGACTTTCGAGGCTCTCTTCTCAGTCCGTCGATGGGATCTGGACAGAAACGGCCATGTGAACAACGCCGTCTATTTTTCCTGGGCGGTGGAAGGTCTGCCCGACTCGGTGGCCGATTCGTCGACCCTCAGGAGGATTGACGGAGAGTTTCTGAGGCCTGCGGAGCGTGGAGAAATGATCGCAGCAAAAAGCGCCCCCTGTGACGAAGAAAAAGAAACTTGGTGTTCCTCTCTGCGAGGTTTCGAAGGAGACGAGAAAGCCCGGTTTCTCACCTCCTGGAAAATCGGCTGACTCTTTGAAATTGCATTGACTTTATGCCGGAGTTTGCTATAGTTTCGTTTAAAGATAGTAATTTCTATCACATCCCTCTTCAGGTGAAAACAATGAAAGGAAGGCGACTAAACATGGCGAAGCTCGAAATGGTAGAAGGCATCGGCGAGGTGTACGCTGACAAACTCCGTGCAGCCGGCGTCGCTACAACAGAAATGCTCCTTGAAATGGGCTCTACGAAGAAAGGCCGGGAGGACCTCGCTGAGAAGTCAGGAATTTCCGGCAAGCTGATTCTGGAATGGGTGAATCATGTTGACCTTTTTCGAATCAAAGGGGTTGGGGAGGAGTATGCCGACCTCCTGGAGGCTTCAGGAGTGGATACCGTTCCGGAGCTTGCCCAGCGAAGGGCCGACAATCTCCACAAAAAACTTGCTGAGATCAACGCCGAAAAAAAACTAGTCCGCCAGCTTCCATCGGAAAATCAGGTGCAGGGGTGGATTGACCAGGCTAAAAAACTTCCCAGAAAAATACTGTATTGAGTAAAAGAGTCGCGGACAAAAGGGAGAACTAATTACGCTGGCCCTCTCTCTTTTTTATCCGGACATCATTCATACCTGCTCGAAGTAGAGCGCGGAGACGTTTAATCAGGTCTCCTGTGTACTGAAAAATGAAATGAGGAGAGAGCAATGACAGAAGGTCTCCATAAAAGAGATATCCTTGCCGTGGCAGTGGAGCTTGAGCGGCGGGGGGCTGAATTCTACAAAGATGCCTCCGATCGTTTTACCGGAGATGACCAGCTGCTTCTCCAGGGCCTCGCCGACATGGAGGAGACCCACGAAGAGTGGTTCCGCCAAATCCTCAGGGGCATGGACGAAAAGCCCCCTGCCCCCGGAACCGCAGGAAGCGACCCCTCCATCCGGGAGGCCTTCTTCAAGCGCATCTTCCCGGCAGACGCTCTGGCTGAGGAGGGGGACGACTTCGGCCGCATCCTCGAAAAGGCCATGAAGGTGGAAAAGAACGCCATCGCCTTCTATACGGAGATGAAGGAAAAAGGGGACTTCCCGTCGGAAGAGGAGGGGCTTGGCCGTCTTATCCAGGAGGAGCGGGATCATCTCCTGGCCCTCACGGTCGCTCTCGACCGCTGGCGGGAGCGGAAATCCGTATAGAAAAAAGGGAATTTTCGAATGCTCTTTTGAATAAATATCTGAATCTCAGGCAGCGATGCATTTCTGCCGTGCAATTAAATGAAACAAAAAAATCTGCAGTTTTCTGCCATCATTAACCGGCACTATACAATCCGATTCTGAAGGAGTTGTTGTTATATGTCTCTATTCAATACAAACACGCTGGATCTTGCGGGCCGTCCGGAGGTGAATACCCTCTAAGAACGGGTCGACGCCTCCCAAAAGTCATCTAAAAAAACTTTTTGGAGGGAATAAAATTGGATAGTAAATTTTTGAAAAATATCGGGCTCAGCCAAGAATTTATCGCTGAGTCAGATTTGTATAATGATCTTTACATCGGCCGGGTCGTTTCTCAATCCAGGGATCTCTACAAGACGGCGACGGAGAAGGGAGAAGTGACGGCGGAAATTTCAGGGAAATTCCGCTTCGAGGTTCATACCCTGTCCGAATATCCCGCTGTGGGAGATTTTGTCCTGCTCGACAGGATTGACGACGGAGGCGGAAATGCCATCATCCGCCGCGTTCTGCCGAGAAAAAGCGCCTTTATCCGGAAAGCTGCGGGTACTTCGCAGGATGAACAGCTAGTGGCGGCGAACATCGATACACTCTTTCTCTGCATGTCGCTGAATAGAGACTACAACCTGCGGAGGATGGAGCGGTACCTCGGTATAGCCTGGGACAGCGGAGCGACTCCGGTCATTGTACTGACGAAAGCCGATCTATGCGGCGATCGTAACCAAAAACAGTCGGAAGCGGAAGGTATCGCCTGCGGGGCAGAGGTTCTCATGACGTCGAGCCTGACGGACGAAGGATGGGCTTCCCTTCAAAAATACCTGGGGTTCGGTCAGACGGTCGCTTTCATCGGTTCGTCCGGCGTCGGCAAATCGACCATGATCAACAGGCTGCTCGGCAGGGACCTCCTTCAGACCCGGACCCTTCGGAACGATGACAAGGGGCGCCATGCCACCACCAGGCGGGAACTGATCTTTCTTCCGAATGGCAGCATGGTTATCGATACCCCCGGAATGAGGGAACTCGGAATCGAAAGGACAGACCTTGCTAAAGCGTTTTCCGATATCGACGATCTTGCGGCTAGGTGCAGATTCCGAGACTGCACCCATACCAAAGAACCCTATTGTGCAGTCCTTGAAGCTGCAAGCGATGGAAGGCTTTCTCCGGAAAGGCTTGCCAGTTACCTCAAGCTGAAAAAGGAAGCCCGGTATGAGGGGCTGAATTCCCGGCAGATCGAGACTGAAAAGATCACGAGCATGTTCGCCGAAATGGGCGGAATAAAGAACGCGCGAAAATTCGTCAAGGAGAAAAGCAGAAGCAGGCAGGGGTATCAGTAGTAGAAACAAGAGAGGAGAGTAACTTCGCATGAAATATTCTGTCTCTTCTTTTCGAGGCGTCTAAAAGCCGGGGTTCTCCGAGTGAAAGAGGTGCTCGACGATATGAAGGTTAACTTACCATCAGTCTGGCCAACCTGAGGAACACAAACTCAACCACTAAATCATCATGCTCGGCGGGGTGGAATTTACCTTTCATCCGGACTTCCTGGAAAATATTCGCTTTGGAGCCATCCGGATTTAAGGCAGTGGGAAGCCTGAATCCTTGAGCATGATTCCCCTGGCAATGAATCGCCGCGGCAGGAGATGCTTAGGTCCATTCTGAACCGGTAGTGCTGAACCAAGATATGGGCTGAAAATAAAGGAAGCGAAGGGGGTGGCAGAATGTTCTGCCGCCTCCTTCGCTGTACGCCCTTCAATTAATTCTCGAGGTCACTGCATTCGCTGATAGACCACCACCAGGCCCGTCTGCATGTCCGTCAGCATGAATTCCATTCCATTGGGATTGACGAGCAGGTATTGAGAGAAGAACACCCCCATGGACGTCTGCCCCTGGAGCACGTTCCCCTGGATCTGGAAGAGCCCTGTTTGATAGGGCATGCCGTTTATCCACATCTGGTACTGGTTTCCCTGAATCTGCATCACAATCTGCTGGCCGTTGATGTAGGCCCCCCAGACTCCGTTGAGCCCCACGGGCATCTGCTGGGGATACTGAGGCTGCTGGGGCATGGGTTGGGGCTGTTGAGGATACTGTGGCTGCTGGGGTATTGGCTGCGGCTGCGGAACTACGGCAGGTGCCTGCCCTTTGCGGTTGTAAATGACTGCTGTTCCTTCGTCCGGGAAGGTTGCCACCATGATGTTCTGCTCCGGGTTATAACCGAAGAAGAAACCGAGAGGCGTACCGGAGGCCGGGGTTATAGCGAAGAAATTGTTCTTAACCGCGGATCTCCCCTCTGTCCTGGCTCCCTTCTCCGAGACGTAGACCGCCGATCCCTGCCCGAACTCAAGAGAGCTTCCGTCGTTTCCCGTCCAGCTTCCGTTCATGAATCCGGTGGGGAAGTTCAGCTCGTCGAGGGGGACGAGGACCATTTTATCAAGGGTGTAGGCATCGAGGGTCGTCCAGGCATGGGTCTTCTCGTCGGACTGAAGGAGGGCGAATCGCCTCTCAACGGGGGTATACCCCTCGCCCTGCTCGTTCTTCATGTAGGCGGTAAAGTGGGGGAGGCCCCTCGGTTCCCAGAGAAGGCTCATGGTCACCGGTTTTTCGTTGTATACGTCGAGTACGGTAGTGAAGACATCCGGCTCGCCTGTTGCCTTGATTTCTATCAGAGTGCCCGCAGGCGCCATGATCATGCCCTGGTTGTTGCGCTGAGGGATGCCGATGAAGGAAGTGTATCTTCCCGGCAGCTTCGCCGCTCCGAACCGGCGGGTGGCATCGAGAAAGGGTTCTATCTCCTGGTTTGCCTTCACCTGCACCGGGTTGCTCACCAGGGTGGTTCCCCGTCCTCCTATGGACTCCGCCTTGCCCAGGATCCGGAGGACCTTGCCGGCGGGTATGGGTTCGAAGAGGACGTCCAGTCCCTCTCCCCACTGAATGGGCTCGCCCGGAACGATTTTGCTCTGACCGGTGAGGTCGAAGGTGATCAGGGACGGCCGGAAAATTCCCTCGGGCCTGGGTGTCAGATCCGTGACGGCGACGCCGTTCTCGGTGAATATGATGGAGATCATGGCCACGATGTTGTAGGTTCTTGTATCCACGATGAATTGGGCCGGAACTTCCCCCTTCATCCAGGGGTCGGAGTAGGTTCCATCGATGGTGAAGTGAAACAGGTCCGATACGTCCCGGTAGTTCACGGTGACGGCCACGCTCTTGTCGCCGTTCGCGAGCTTGTGGACGAGAGCGCCGACCTGGTAGAGAAGCTCGTTTTTTCCGTCCACGTAGACGGGGGTCAGGGCGTCGGAGACCTCGGCGGCCTCTTCGAATCGTTTCCCCCGAGCCTCGGGGTCGAGGTTTTCGTCGAGGAGGATCGCGTCTGACGTCATGGTGTACACTCCGTCGGGAGTGTCCGAGTAGGCGAAGCCGCCGTACCCCCAGAGGATGGCCTTCCCCTCGATGGAGAGCTTCACGTAGCTCCCGTCGGCGCTCCCTGCGGAGAGGGGGGTGATTTCAGGCGAGGAAGTGATGTCTACATCTTTTCCGCCCTTGGCCTTCTGCACACCCTGTTTGAGTTTTGCGGTTCCGATCTCGATGGCGGTGACTTTCGGAGGGGCCATTCCCTCGGCCTTCTGTTTATTGTAGAGGGCGGACAGGGTAGCGAGCCATCCGGTTTTTCCGTTGAAGTCGAGTTCGGCGTAGCCGATCCGCACATTGTTCTCCCGGAGGGGGGCATATATTGAAAGGCCTTTGCTGAAGGGGAGCATAGGGCCTTTATCCGTGGCGATGATAAGCCGGGAGATGGCGCTCTCGAGGTCGGCGATCTCCTTTGCGGGAGAATTGTCCATGGTTTTGCCGAGACGACCGAGCCAGTCCCGGAGGTCGATGCTCGAGATGGAGCCCTCTTC
>JALHFZ010000142.1:2366-3117 GCA_022837505.1 Synergistaceae bacterium | reverse complement strand
CCGGACGGGAAAGGCGCTGAAGGCGAGTTTTCCCTCTCCTGCGGTAGAGGAGTACAGCTCCGCGGCCCTGACCTGGGCCTCCCCCATGCCGTCGCCGATGAAGAGGAAGATGTACTTTGCAGTCTCCCTGCCTTCGGCCCCCAGAGCAAGGGAGGCCAGGATCAGCAGAGCGCAGAGGGTTTGCAGAATGAAATTTTTAAGGAAACGCGGTAATGGTCGCATAGTGTCCGTCAAATCCGGGGAAGGTCACCCAGTTTCTCCCGGATGGCCTCTTTCAGCAGGTCGGAATAGTTCAGCTTTCGATGATCCGCCTCTGTTTTCATCCACAGCGGGATCGTGGTGGTGACCTTCGTCGCCTTGTTTTTTTTGGCGTTGCGGTAGGCGGGCATGAAGACGTCCACAACGACGATGTATTCCTCAGTGTCCAGCCGCTCAGCGAGCGTCTTGACCGGTGTTGGTTCTGGAATTGACTCGCCGCTCCTTTCTCTGTCCCAAAGATGCCATGATAAAACCTCTCGGGCACTTTTCAGTGCCTCTTCTTCTGTGTCGGCACAGGTTGCGCATCCGGGAAGATCAAGGAACTCGACCGCGTATCCATCGGCATCCGCCGTAAAAATCGCAGGATACATGTACGTGTCTTTCATTTTTATCCCTCCTCTTCAGTACGATGAGTTTGCTTCAGACCGGATTGCCGGAGAATGGTCGCCGCAGTTTTCGGGTGAAGTGTTTTCCTGGGGTGCGGAACCGTTAC
>JALHFZ010000142.1:0-2338 GCA_022837505.1 Synergistaceae bacterium | reverse complement strand
TTACTTTCCCTTTTTTTGTCGGGTGTTTGAAGTGATGGAGACTTCCCTCAGCATCTACAAGTTCCCATCCGTCAGCAGTAAGAAGGGTGATCATTTCTTTTGAGCTGTATCGCATCGGATAACCACCTTTTCCAGCGGATATTTCGATTATATACGTATATTAGTACGTGTCAATTTCCGAGATAAGGCAACCTTTGTTTTGATGCGGAATTTCTTTGATGGGAAATGAAACCATGGAAGCATCGACGGTTTCCTACTCCGTGGTCAAGGGGGGCTCCACAGCACGCACACACATCTACACCGGCGACCCGAAGCTCGGCTCCCTGGCCGAAAACGGGGAAATGACCCAGTCCCATGCCATAGCCACCGGCAGTTCGGCCATCGACAATGGAACCTCCGCCGGTGCCCGTCCATGGACCAGCGGGAGGTATCACGCCCCCGGGGGAACGGCTATGGCTTAGGGGCATACGAGTTGGAAGTTACGCCTCCGGTTCCGGGTAGCGGAGGTGGTTGCAGCATAGGGGCGGCTTCTTTCCCCGGAGTGCTGCTGCTGATAATTCCATTTATGCTTCTTACGCAAGTAGCATAAAAACCCTTACCAGAGATGAATGCACCCCGAAACCGGAGCAAGGTTTCGGAGTGCTTTTTTCGGGGAAGAGGGGAGTAATGGAGATAGTTGGTCTGATGGGCCCTGTAGAGACCCCAAAAAGAAAGCGGCCCCATAATAACCCGAATCTCTGATACAAATCGATCCGTCGATCAAAAGATGAGCTTGGAAATTGAAATCAGAGCTCTTCCCATGGCAGTATTGAGGTGTACAAGGCGCAGTTGGGTGAATGTTCCTGACCTGTCTGAATCCGCGAATTCAGGCCAAGCAGGCAGTTCCTTTTATGTTCCCTATTTGCTATTCTAAGGGCAAGGAAACATCTTTATTGAACTCCGGTTTTGAAAGGCAGTCAAATTCCCGCTTTTCCCGGGGAAATGCCTTGAGTAAGTTCTACCGCTCCCTTCAAGTTTTTTTCAAAAGAAGCTTTTCAAGGAAGGTGACGCCGTTGAGACTGGAAGATCTGCAGCCCGAATCCTCGGTGGGAGGCATTCTGCCCGACGCGTCCGTAACTGTTGTGAAGGTCGAGTGGCACGGGTCGGAGGCTCTCACTCTGATCTATCGAAGCCCCTCGGGCGGCGTCGCAGAGGAAATCCTCTACCGCCACGATGAAGCAAGGCTGGAAATGGTAAAGATGGGCCGGCCCTGGAGCTTCGACGGCGACGGAGCTCTTTTCCGACTGGTTTCCGAAGCCCGCAGAATCCGCCTCGCCCATCTCTTCGACCCCGTCCTTGCCGTCCATACGTCCCTCGTCGACCCTCTTCCCCATCAGATCACCGCGGTCTACGAGGCCATGCTGCCCCGCACGCCTCTCCGCTTTCTTCTTGCCGACGATCCGGGATCGGGAAAGACCATCATGGCAGGCCTTCTCATTAAAGAGCTTATAGCCAGGGGAGACCTCAAAAGATGCCTCATCGTCTGCCCCGGCAGCATCGCGGAGCAATGGCAGGACGAGCTGTACCGCCGTTTTCATCTTCCCTTCGAAATTCTCACCAACGACAATTTTCAGGCTGCCCGCACGGGCAACTGGTTTCTCGAAAACGATCTTGCCATCGCAAGACTCGATAAGCTTTCCCGCAACGAAGACGTCCAGGGGAAGCTCAGCGCATCCGACTGCCGCTACGACCTCGTGGTCTGCGACGAGGCTCACAAGCTCTCCGCCACCTTCTTCGGCGGAGAGGTCAAGTACACGAAGCGCTATCGCCTCGGCCAGCTTCTCTCCGGCCTGACCCGTCACTTCCTCCTCATGACTGCCACGCCCCACAACGGAAAGGAGGCGGATTTCCAGCTTTTTCTCGCTCTTCTGGACGGCGACCGGTTTGAAGGACGCTTTCGGGACGGAGTGCACCAGGTGGAAATCTCCGACCTCATGCGCCGCATGGTGAAGGAAAACCTCCTCAAGATGGACGGAACACCTCTCTTCCCTGAACGGATCGCCTACACCGTTCCCTATCGCCTCTCAGATCAGGAGGCGAAGCTGTACAACGAGGTCACGGAATACGTCCGGGAGGAATTCAACCGGGCTGAAGCCCTGGCCAACGGCAGCAGGGCGGGCACCGTGGGTTTTGCCCTCACCATACTGCAGCGCAGGCTTGCCTCGTCCCCTGAAGCCATCTTCCAGTCTCTCCGGCGTCGAAAGGAACGGCTCGAAAAACGCCTTCGGGAGCTTGAGCTTCTTCATAGAGGCGCCGATGTTTTAGCCTGTTTCGGCCCGGTCCTCGACGGGGAAGATAT
>JALHFZ010000056.1 GCA_022837505.1 Synergistaceae bacterium | reverse complement strand
GTCCGTCATGTCGAGCCCGATGACTCTGCCGAAAGGACCGGTCATCTCCGATGCCAGAAAAAGATCCAGACCCGCTCCGCTTCCGAGGTCGAGGACGGTCTCGCCCGGATGGATGCGCGCCTCGGTGAACGGATTGCCGCAGCCGAAGGACTGGTCGGCCATCTGCTCGGGGGTTTTCTCCAGTACGGCGCCGTCGTAGTTGCCGCGCGTCATGCTCAGGATGTCGAATGGGCCCGCCGTTCCGCCGCAGCACCCTCCCGAGCCGCAGCACGAGGATTTGTTCTTAATTGCCTGCGCGTACCGTTCTTTTACGTAGTTGCGAATGTCGTCCATACTTGTTCTAGCTCCTTTTTTCTTCCGGAAGATTTTTAAGAAAACCGGGAAGATCCTCGACTAACGCGCGTATCTCGTCGCGTACCCAGCGGTAGCAGTCCATTTTCTCCTCCTCGGCCTCTTCGACGAGCGCCAGCTTCGGCGGGTCATCGAAGCCGACGTGGATCACTCCAGTCTCCCCCGGAAAGAACGGGCACCGCTCGTCAGCGTCGCCGCATAGGGTGATTGCGTAGTCGAAGGGGACGTCCAGCAGCTCCGTCACATTCTTGGAGCGCTGTCCTGAGATGTCCACTCCCGCCTCCTTCATGGCCTCGACAGCAAACGGATTTAATCTGTGGCCCTCGATTCCGGCGGAATACGCCTTGACGGCGCCGCTATGGAAATGACGAGCCCACCCCTCGGCCATCTGGCTGCGGCACGAGTTCAGGTGCAGAGAAAGAGCACCTTTGGCTTTTTGTTCACGTTATTTCACCTCTCTTCGGATGAACACACTTTTCTACAGTCTTTGTCTTGATATTCCCTGACGAGGCTCTCGATCCTCTTCCCGTCTTCAGCAACCAAAGAGGAATCGACAATGGAATTTTGCATCCATTGGAGCAACTCCGGGGCTACAGTGGGCTTAATGCTGTAGTAGACCCACTTCCCTCGTTTTTGAGAGTCGACGAGTTTCGCCTGGCAGAGAATGCTCATGTGACGGGAGACTGTGGCGGGAGCGAGGCCCAGGAATTCTCCCACCTCGCAGACGCAAAGCTCTTTCGTGTGCATGAGCGCCAGAAAGACGCGGAGCCTGTTCTTTTCGCCGAGCGCTTTTGAAATGGATAGAATCGATTCCATGAGCATCTCCTGTCATTTTGTCATTTCTGCATCTGACGAAATATTACCAGATGGATTCATTCTCTGTCAACGCCCTCGTAAAATTATTTGTGGTAGCGATTGAGCGTGGCCTGTTTTTTGGAAGCCAGATTGTTTTAAAATAATCAAAAATCTCCTTGATTGTGTGGCAAAAAAGCCATATATTTGCTGTGTCTTAAGGGGGGAATGTCTCAAAAAATCCCCGAAAGAGAGAAAAAGGCCTTGAAATGGTGGAAAAGTCCCATTTAAAAGTGTCTTTCCCTCTTTTTCTGTGGATAACTGGAGAAAACGAAGCGTTTTGAGCTGCTGTAAAATTTTTTTAATGAGAACCTACAAACAGGTGAAACATAACCCCTCAAGGAGGAACATACTTATGCCCGAAAACAAGCCCGATTCCTGGGAACTCCCCGCATCGGATCCTTCTGAATACCACGCCGTGGAGGCGACCCGGGGAAGGGAGTTCATCCTGCGCCTGACCACAAAAGCCGACCCGAACCTTGCCATCGCCCGCTTCGCCAGAGAAAAGGGAATCCGGTACGGAAAGGTTCATGCCACTTTCATGGGGGCCTTCAAACCGTGCAAATACCTCATGTGGGTGCCCGACCCGTCGGCCCCGGAGAACTGGCATCGGGAGGACATCGCCGTGGTGGACAACCTCAGCATGCTCTGCGCCATCGGCGGGATGATAGGCATCCGGAAAAAGAAGGACGGCACGGAGGAGTCCTTCGTGGCCATGCACTTCGTGGCCGGAGGAGGATGGAACGTCCCCACCTTCGGAGGACACCTCGCCGACGGAACCATTGTCTGCGGGGTCATGCAGGTTTTCATCACGGAACTTCTGGGGATTGAATACCTGTCTCCCTCCCTCGATCCGTACGGAGAGGCAGACACATTCCCCGAAAACTGGTATAGTGAAAGCCCAGAAAAACTGCGGGAACAGAAAAACCTGTAAAAATGCCGAGACAGGCAAACGTACGGTTTATCCGGCACAATCTCAGGGAAATCAGACGGCCCTTCAGAACGCTACTCACGAACCTGCCGGACCACTACAGCCTGGAACATATCTCCATAAAATATCCGAACACCCGGGAGGAAGTACAGAAATGCCCTCAATGAAAGATCATATAGCGGCCACAGTAGAAAACCTTCGGGAGGAACTCCTCACCCTGAGCCACGACATCCACGCCACCCCCGAACTTGGGTGGCAGGAACACAGGGCCGCCCGATGGCAGAAGGAGCTTCTCGAAAAATATGGTTTTGCCGTGGAGATCCCCTTCTGCGGCATGGAGACGGCCTTTCGGGCCGCCGCCCCCTACAACAGTCCGAACGGCGTCAGGATCGCCCTGCTCTCCGAGTACGACGCCCTTGACGGCGTGGGACACGCCTGCGGACACAACATCATTGCCGCGGGCGCCGTGGGGGCGGCCATCGCTCTCTCGGAGACCATGAAGTGCCGGGGCATCCCCGGAGAGGTCTTCGTCTTCGGCACTCCCGCGGAGGAGACGGCGGGGGGCAAGATCCCCATGGCCGACTCGGGGGTCTTCGACGGCTTCACCTGCGCCCTCATGATCCACCCCGCCACCCAGAATCTCATCGCCCGGCACGGTCTGGCCGCCCAGCAGGTGGAGGCGGAATTCTTCGGCCGGGCCGCCCACTCGTCGAGCCCATCGGACGGGATCAACGCCCTCACCTCTCTCAGAGCCCTCTTTCACGGCATCGACAGCCTCAGCCAGACCTGGACAAACGAGAGCAAGATCAACGGGATCATCACGGCGGGTGGAACGGCCTCCAACGTCATCCCCGAGTACGCCCGCGCCTCTTTCCTCGTGCGGGCCGGAAAAAAGAAGACTCTTCTCAAGATTTTTGACGACCTCGACCGCATGGCCAGATCGGCGGCACTGCTGACGGGGGCGGAATACAAGCTCACCGGAGCGGCCATCTACGCCGAGCGGTATCCGAACCTGGCCCTGGGGGAGGCCTTCAAGGCGAACATGGAGCCCCTCGGGGTCACCATGAACTACCCCGACTACACCGCCCAGGTGGGGTCCTCCGACATCGGCAACGTCTCCCTGGTCGTTCCGGCCATCCACGAATATCTTGCCATCGCCGAGCCGGGAGAGGTGGTGGCCCATCATGAATCCTTCCGCAGGGCCGCCGCGAGCCCCCGGGGGGATGAGGCGGTGATCCTCGCAGCCAAGGGGCTGGCCATGACGGCCCTGGATGTCCTCACAGACGGTGATCTCCGTGCACGGATCGACCGGGAATTCAATGAAAAAGTCCGGCCGAACCAGTGCTGAGAACCTCCTGGGGGTAGAAGAACTGAATGCTTAAATATCTGATAAAGCGTATTTTTCAGATGATTGCCGTCCTCTTCGCCGTCTCCCTCATCGTCTTCTTCGTCATGAGCTTCACGGGGGACCCGGTGCTCATGATCGTCCCCCCCACGGCGACGGACGCCCAGATCGCCGAGGCCAGGGTCGCCCTCGGCCTCGACCAGCCCCTGTGGGTTCAGTACAGAGTCTTCCTCGGCAACCTTCTGCGGGGGGACCTCGGGGTCTCCTACATCTTCAAGCGCCCCGCCCTGACGCTGATCGTGGAGCGGATGCCCGCCACCCTGGAGCTCGTCTTCTTCTCCATCCTGATCTCCCTGGCGGTGGCCCTTCCCTGCGGTGTCTTCGCCGGGGCGTGGCCGAACAACCCTTTGAGCCGGATCATCATGGGGGGCTCCCTTCTGGGCATATCCCTCCCCTCCTTCTGGCTGGGGATCCTCTTCATCTTCTACTTCGCCGTGGAGAAGGGGCTCCTCCCCTCCTCCGGACGGGGGGAGACGGCCACTCTCTTCGGAATCCCCTTCGCCTTTCTCACCCGGGACGGCTTTCGGCACATCATCCTTCCGGCGGTCACCCTCGCCATGGGGACCCTGGCCATGCTCATCCGCCTCATCCGGGCCCAGATCATGGAGGTCATGCGCCAGGACTTCATAAAGTTCGCCCGGGCCAAGGGAGTATCGTGGAAAAACCTGCTCTTCCGCCACGCCCTGAAGAACGCCCTCGTCCCGGTGGTGACCGTCTTCGGCATCCAGATCGGCACCCTCATCGCCTTCGCCACCGTCACGGAGACCATCTTCGCCTGGCCGGGAATGGGGAAGCTGCTGGTGGACTCGATCAACACCTCCGACCGGCCCATTATCGTGGCCTACCTCATGATCGTGGCGGCCATGTTCGTCTTCATCAACTTCATGGTGGATATTGTCTATACCCTCATAGACCCCCGGATCGATCTGAGGTGACGGGATGAAAAACAGACTCGGCAACTTTTTCCGGAGCGAACTGTTCCATAATTTTCTGCGAAACCCCGGTGCCGTCATCGGGCTGGTGATCGTGATATTCTTTCTGGTCATGGTGCTGATCGGCCCCTTCTTCACCCCCCAGAACCCCTACGACATCGGAGGGCTCGACCTCATGGACGCCTATAAGCCCCCCATGTGGATGGACGGGGGGGAGAGGGCCTTCCCCCTGGGAACGGACGAACAGGGACGGGACCTGCTGAGCGCCATGGTCTACGGCAGCAGGATCTCCATGGGGATCGGCCTGATAGTGGTGCTCCTCTCCTGCGTCATCGGGACATTCCTCGGCCTCGTGGCGGGGTACTTCGGCGGAAGGCTGGACAGCCTCCTCATGCGCCTCGTGGACGTCCAGCTCTCCTTTCCGGCCATGCTGGTGGCCCTCTTCATCATGGCGGCCTTCGGTCGGGGGTTCGGCAAGCTCGTCTTCGCCCTGACCATCGTGGGATGGGTGCTCTACGCCCGGACGGTGCGCAGCTCCGTCCTTGTGGAGAAAAAGAAGGAGTATATCGACGCGGCGAAGCTCATCGGCCTCTCCCCCTTCCCCGTCATCTTCCGCCATGTGCTGCCCAATATTCTGACCCCCCTGATCGTCATCGCCACGATCCAGGTGGGGACGGTCATCCTCACGGAGGCCACTCTGAGCTACCTCGGCGTGGGGGTCCCCGTCACGAAGCCCTCCCTGGGGCTGCTCGTCAAGAACGGCTACGACGTCCTCTTCAGCGGCCTCTGGTGGTCCTCCGTCTTTCCGGGCATGTTCATCATGCTGCTTGTCTTCGGGATAAATCTTCTCGGAGATTTTCTCCGGGATGAATTCAATCCCCGGCTGAAGTAGGGGGCTGCCATGGCTGAATATCTGCTGGAAGTGAAAAATCTCAAAACCTGTTTCGAGCTCTTCCGGGGGACCGTGAAGGCGGTGGACGGCGTGGACTTTACTCTGAAGGAAGGGGAGATCCTGGGGATCGTGGGGGAGTCGGGGGGCGGAAAATCCGTCACGGGCTTCTCCCTGCTGGGCCTGATCGACCTGCCGGGGAGGATCTCCGGAGGGGAGGTCTTCTTCCGGGGGGAGGACCTGCTGAAGAAGTCCGAGGAGGAGATGCGCCGCATCCGGGGAAAGGAGATCTCCATGATCTTCCAGGACCCCATGACCTCCCTCAACCCTCTGCAGACCATCGGCTCACAGATCGACGAGATGCTCGCCCTGCACACGGACCTCTCCTCGGCCGAACGAAAGCAGCGGATACTGGACCTGCTGACGGAGGTGGGGATCCCGAACCCGGCGGACCGGATCAACAACTACCCCCACCAGTTCTCCGGAGGGATGCGCCAGCGGGTGGTCATCGCCATCGCCCTTGCGGTGAACCCCCGGCTCATCATCGCCGACGAGCCCACCACGGCCCTCGACGTGACCGTCCAGGCCCAGATACTGAAGCTCATGGAGAACCTGGTGCACAAGTTCGGCTCGGCCCTCATCCTCATCACCCACGATCTGGCCGTCGTCTCGGAGATGACCCACCGGGTCGCCGTGATGTACTGCGGAAAAATTGTGGAGGAGGGGCCCACAAAGGACCTCATAGCCAACCCTCATCACCCCTACACGAAGGGGCTGCTCGAGTCCATACCGAAGATGGCCGGGGCGCGGACGCCCCGCCTTCCCCAGATCTCGGGGATGGTGCCAAGCCTCTTCGACCTTCCGAAGGGGTGCTCCTTCGCCCCCCGCTGCTCCCGGGCGACGGAACGATGCCTTCAGGATGTGCCGGAGATGCGCCTTCTCTCTCCGGGGCGGAAGGCGGCCTGCTATCACCCCGCGGGAATGGCGGAGGAAGGGGAGGGGCATGAATAATACGGGAAAAATGCACGACCCAAAAAATATTCTCGAGGTCTCGGACCTCGTTCAGACCTTCACGCAACCCTACGGAATCCTCGACAGGCTGACGGGCCGTCCGAAGAAGACCGTCCACGCCGTCAACGGCGTCTCCTTTTCCGTCCGGCGGGGGGAGGTCTTCAGCCTTGTGGGGGAGTCCGGGTGCGGCAAGTCGACCACAGCCAGGACGATCGTCCGCCTTCTCGAGCCGAAATCGGGGACGCTCCTCTTCGACGGCCAGGATATTACGAAGTTCACCCCGGCGGAGATGATGCCCGTCCGGAAGAAGATGCAGATGATCTTTCAAGACCCCTACGCCTCCCTGAACCCCCGGCAGAGGATCAGGGAGATCGTCATGGAGCCCATGCTCTTTCACAGGGAGGCGGCGGACAGGGAAGAGGCCCATGTCAAAATGCTCCGGCTGCTCGATATTGTGGGCTTCCGCCCCGAGCAGGCGGACCGCTACCCCCACCAGTTCTCGGGGGGGCAGCGGCAGCGGATCGGCATCGCCCGGGCCCTCGCCACGAACCCTACATTCCTCGCGGCGGACGAGCCCGTCTCGGCCCTCGACGTCTCCATCCAGGCCCAGGTGCTGAACCTTATGATGGACCTCCGGGACGAATTCAACCTCTCCTATCTCTTCATCGCCCACGACCTCTCCGTGGTCCGCCACGTCACCGAGAGGCTGGGGATCATGTACCTGGGGTTCATCGTGGAGCAGGGGGAGCGGGATCGTATCTTTGAAAAGCCGCTGCACCCCTACACTCAGGCGCTCCTGGCGGTCGCACCGACCCTCGACAGGAAGATCGCTGCCGTTCCCCTTTCGGGGGACGTGCCGAGCCCCATACACCTTCCCGTCGGGTGCCCCTTCGCAAGCCGCTGCCCCCAGAAAATGAGCATTTGCGAAACCAACCGACCGAAACTTCGCATACTTGACGGACGGGCCGTCGCCTGTCATCTTTATTGAAAGCTGCCGGCCCCTTGGCCGGAGTGAGGACCATATATAACATAAGGAGGAAACACGAATGAAGAAACGATTGGCTGCAGTATTTCTGGCACTGACCCTGTCGCTCCTCGCAGTCGCGGGGGCGGTCGGGGCGGAGAAGAGCATCGTCATCGGCCTCGGGTCGGACGCGCTTTTCATGGACCCTTCCCAGCAGGACGAGACCATCACCAACACTATGGGGCGGTACATGTACGACGGGCTTCTCAACAACAACGCCCTTGGGCTCCCCGAACCGGCCCTGGCCACATCCTGGACCATCGGCGACGACAACCTCACCTGGACCTTCACCCTCCGCAAGGACGTGAAGTTCCACGACGGCACGGACTTCACCGGTGAGGACGTGGTCTACACCATCGATGTCAACCGCACGACCCTGAACAAGAACTTCACCTCCGCCATCAAGGAAGTGCAGGTCATCGACCCCCACACGATCAAAATCATCACCAATGAACCCTCCGCAATCCTTCTCGAGTCCCTCGCTTCCCTGCGCATCCTTCCGAAGGCGTACCGCACGAAGATCGGTGACGCCGCCTTCAACCTGGCCCCCATGGGGACCGGACCATACATCTTCGAGGAATGGGTCAAGGAAGACCACATCACCATGAAGGCCAACGAATCCTACTGGGGGGGCGCACCGGCGATCAAGAAGGTCACCATCCGCCCCATCAGCAACGCGGCGACCCGCACGGCGGCCCTTCTCACTGGAGAAGTGGACATCATCGAGGACGTCCCCGTACGGGACGTGGACAAAGTGAAGGCTACTGAGGGGATCGAAGTCGTCGACCGTCCGAGCGAACGGCTCATCTACCTCCACGTGGACGCCCATCGCCCCCAGGGGCCCGGAATCATCGGCCTCGACAAGAACCCCCTGACAGATTTGCGGGTCCGCAAGGCCCTCTCCCTGGCAATTAACCGTGGTTCCATCGTCAAGATGATCATGAACGGGAACGCCTATGCCACAAACCAGATGGTCCTTGAGGGACGGCGGGGGTACTCCGATAAGATCGCTCCCCCCGTCTATGACCCCGATCAGGCGAAGAAGCTCCTTGCCGAAGCGGGCTACCCCGACGGGTTCAAGGTCTATCTCGACGCCCCCAACGGCCGGTATCCCAACGACGGACAGGTCGCCCAGGCCCTCGCGAGCCAGCTGACCAAGGTGGGGATCCAGGTCGAGCTTCGCCTTCACCCCAAGTCGGTCTTCTTTGATTTCGTCCGCCCGGGGGACAAGTCCAGCCTCGTCATGACCGGCTGGTCCGAGCCCATCGACGTGGGCGAGATGGCAAGCGTGCTCTTCTACACCCGGGGGAAGAACCCCGCCAAGGGCGGCTCCAACCGCGGCCACTATGCCAACCCTGCCTTCGACGACCTGATTGATGAAGCGGGCGGCACGGCCGACCCGGCGAAACGGGGAGAGATTCTCGAAAGAGCCGCTCAGATGATCGTCGAGGACGGTGGGATCGTCCCCCTCTACTTCCAGCAGGACCTCTACGGCAAGAAGAAGAATGTCGTCTTCGAGCCTCGGGCCGACAAGTCCATCCTCGCCTACGAAATGGACGTCAAGTAGCATCTGACTCCATACTGGTAAAAATCAGCATCAGAAAAAAAGGCTCTTCCGGGGCTTCTCCGGAAGAGCCTTTTTTTACAAGCCCATTGACTTCAATCCTGCATAATATATAATGCCCATAAGCACTTTATGGATACGCACAATGGATACACACTTTTCCTATTCTTCTCCTGGAGGGTTGTCTCTGTGGCTCCTCTGAATCTGCAGGCTGATGAACGAGCATTTCAGACGATCTTCGAACTGATCCGCACCCGGGAGATCCGCCCGGGGGAGCGGCTCTACGAGACGGAGCTTGCGGAACGGTTCTCCATGAGCCGCACACCCCTGCGGCATGCCCTCGGCCGCCTCACCGCCGAAGGGCTTCTCTCCAAAACACCCGGCCGGAAGGGGTATTTTCTGCCCCCCCTCACCCGCCCGGACATGACAGAGGTCTTTCACGCCCGGGCCGCCCTTGAGGGGATGGCCGCTTCTCTGCTCGCAGGCCGCCTTCCCGGGGACCTTTCCGCCGAACTTTTCGCCATCATAATGAAACAGAAGGAGCTCTACGCCAACGGTTCCAGAAGGGGAGAGTATGCGGCCCTCAACGGCAACTTTCACTTCGCTCTCGTCCGGGGGTCGGGCAACCGCTACCTCCTCCGGTCCTTCGCCCCTGTCTTCTGGAGATCCATCATGTATACCCTGCTCTACGCCACCTTCTACACCGGAATAGAGGAGATCGAAACGGGCAGTTCTCCCCGGCGTCCCAGCTGGGACCAGCACGAGGAAATCGTCTCCGTGCTCGAATCGGGTGAGGGTGAGCAGGCCCGCAAAATCATCGAAGCCCATGTTCTTGAAAACTGCGAATACTGGAAGGAGGGAGAGGGAAGAGAACTGGGAGGGGCCGTACCCTACGGCCATGTCCTCCCGTGAACACCATTGAGTTTTCACTTCAAAAGGAAAAGGAGAATTTAAATGCACAAAGTAGCTTCTCAAATTACCTTTTTTTACTATAAGGACCTGACGGCGGCGATCGATTTCTATGAGCGCATCATGGGGTTCGAGCTTGCGGATGACCAGGGGACCTGCCGCATCTACAAGGTGGGGGGAACGGCCTTCCTCGGCATCGTGGACGAAAAGCACGGCCACTGCACGGCTCCGGTAAAGGAAAGCTCAGTCCTCGTCACCTTCGTGGTCGACGATGTCAAGGGCTGGTATGACTATCTGAAGGAGCAGGGGGTCAAGCTTACCTCGGAACTCCTCGACAAACCGGATATTCAGATTGAAGCCTTCTTCTTCGAAGATCCCGAAGGGTACGCCCTGGAAGCCCAGTGTTTTCTGAATCCCGAACTGAGGCCGGTCTTCAGCCTCGGCCAGGGAGATCAGAAATAGGCACCAAAAAAATCTTAAAGGGGGAAACACGATGAAGAGATTCACGGTACTGCTCGCGATCCTTGGGGTATTTCTTTTCTGCGGAGCGGCCCTGGCGGCTCCCACACAGCTGAACTTCACCACAGGTTCCATGGGAGGCGGATTTTACGCCATCGGCGGCGGACTGGCCGACTTTATCACGAAAAATGTTCCCGAAGTTGAGATCACTGCCGTCACCTCCGGCGGAGTCAACGAGAACATCAACAAGCTCGATTCCGGCCAGGCTGAGATTGGAATGCTGAACACCATCGACCCTCCCCTCGCCTTCGAGGGAAAAGCCCCCTACAAAAAGGTCTACGACAAGATGCGGGGCGTGGGAATCCTTTATCTTCAGTACGGCCAGCCCTTCACCCTCAAGAGCACGGGAATCAAAACCTACCTCGATCTCAAGGACAAAGTCGTCTGCGCAGGCTCACCCGGCGGCTCCATGCACCAGCAGTTCTTCCACTGGGTGAAGATCCACGGCCTCGATCCCGAGAAAGATTTCAAAAAAATCGTCTATCTTCCCGCCAGAGAAGCCATGGAAGCCCTGAAGGCAGGACAGGTTGACGCAGTCATGGAGACCTCCACCCTCCCGACGCCCACCCTCTCCGAGCTTTCCCTGACCCATGACCTCGTCCTCATCACCTTTGCTCCCGGCTATCGGGACAAACTCATCGCCGAAATGCCCCAGTATCTCCCCCTCTCCGTTCCCGCCGGCACCTACAAGGGAATCGACCACGAAGTGGAGACCGTCGGCTCCGGCGCCATGTGGGGCGTCCGGGCTGACGTGGACGAGAACCTCGTCTACAGCATGGTCAAGGCTGCCTACAGCCCTGAGGGCCTTGCCTACATGGGAAAGGTCCATTCCGCCGGCAAGGGGATGTCCCTTGAGAACGCCGCGAAATGGACTCCCATCCCCCTTCACCCCGGGGCGGAGAGATTCTATAAGGAAGCAGGCGTTCTGAAGTAGAAGAATTTTTCATTAGAGCCGGGCGTCCTCGTCACCAGGGCGCCCGGCACTGCGAAAGGAGCCGACTTCATGGCAGGTAGCACCAGGAGCCCCGAACCAAAAGAATCTGAAATCCCGATCCCTCAGGAAGCTTCCATCGAAAGGTCATTTTCAGGAATATGGCTCTCCCTCGTCCGGTTCGGCCTTGCGGGATTGTCCTTCCTCATCCTCTACTGGACGGTCTTCATCGGTACGGACGTCGTCGTAAAGCACGCGGTCTTTCTCATGGTCATCTTTATAATGACTGCAATCGTCTACCCCTTCTCCCGGAAACAGAACCACCGGGTTCTCTCCTTCTGGGTGGACCTTCTCGTTATCGCCCTGACCATCGCGGCATCTCTCTATGCCATGTACGACTCAAACGAACGGTTCATGCGCCTCGGCAGTCTCGAACCCATGGATGTGATCATGGGAACGATGCTTATCATCGTCGCCCTTGACGTGGGGCGGAGGGTGATAGGGTGGGCACTGACATCCGTCTCCCTTGTCCTCCTTGCCTACGCCTTTTTCGGCAATCTCATCCCCGGGCCCTTCGGCCACAGGGGGGCAGATCTCTCCGCAGTGGTCAACGTCGTCTACGCCGGACTGGAAGGATTTTACGGTATCTCCGCCCGAATGATGATCCTCTATGTGGCGCCCTTCATCATCTTCGGGGCGTTTCTTGAAAAAACGGGAGCCGGAGAATTCTTCATCCGCCTGGCCTTCGCCATGACCAAGAACACCGTGGGCGGACCGGCCAAGGCGGCCGTGTTGTCCTCGATGATGACGGGCATGATCTCCGGCTCGTCCATCGCCAACGTGGTGAC
>JALHFZ010000141.1 GCA_022837505.1 Synergistaceae bacterium | reverse complement strand
CGGTACCCCCACTCCCGGAAGGGGCCCATATTCATGAGCGGTGGGATTATGGCCAGCAGGGCCGCCGCTCCCACCACGGAGGGGGTGTATTTTTTCGCGAAGGATGTGATGAACCGCTCCGTGGGGGCCTTCCGCTCCCGGGCCTCCTCGATGAGGCGCAGCCCCTTCGACAGGGTGGAATCGCCGTAGGGTTTGGTTACCAGCAGGGTAAGGCTTCCGCCGAGGTTCACGCTTCCGGCCAGAACATCGTCCCCCGCCGCGACATCCTGAGGGATGGATTCCCCCGTGAGGGATGACGTGTCGAGGGATGACCGCCCCTCCGCCACCTCTCCGTCAAGGGGGATGCGCTCCCCCGGCTTCACCAGAAGGAGCTGCCCCACGTCCACGTCCGCCGCCCGGACCGTCCGCTCCCCTCCCCCTTCGATCACCGTCGCCTCATCGGGTCGGATGTCGATGAGGGAGAGGATGGAGCTCTTCGACCGTTCCACGGCGAGATGCTGAATCATCTCCCCCGTCTCGTAGAAGAGCATGACCGCCACGGCCTCGGAATAGTCGCCGATGGCGAAGGCTCCTCCCGTCGCTATGGCCATGAGGAAGAATTCGTCGAAGATCTCCCCCCGGCGCAGATTTCCGGCCACGGACCGGAGGACGTTTATCCCCGCGGTGAAGTAGGCGGCGAGAAAAAGAAGCAGGCGGGTTCGCCCGTCCAGGGGCAGAAAAATGGCTCCGAGCCAGAGACCCAAACCAGCGGTGAGGCGGACCATGTCCCTCCAGGGAAGGGCTTTTAGTTTCCCTTCTGAATGACTATGCATGACTGTTATCCTTTCCCCAGGGGGCGCTGTGCCTGACATGGCGAAAGCCCTGATCAAAAATGGTCCGCACGTGGTCGTCGTCGAGGGCATAAATTGAAGACCGTCCCTTTCGAGTCAACCGTACCAGCCGGGCCTGCCTCAGTACCCGGAGCTGATGGGAGATGGCGGAGGAACTCATGGAAAGAAGTTCAGCAATCTCGCTCACCCGCAGCTCCGAGATAGACAGGGCACAGAGAATACGGATGCGGGTAAGATCGCCGAGGACGTGAAAGAGATCGGCCAGTTCGGAGAGGGTTTCCTCCGCCGGCATGGCAGAGGCCAGGAAATTAATAGAACGGGTGGATTCAGTTTCCGGAGTTTGAGGGACCATAATGAACCTCCCCTTTGATATATGCACATATGCTCACATATTCATATATCATATTCCGGAAATCGGCGCAAGATAAAAACCGGGATCCTCCTTTTAAATAAGAGGACCCCGGTGTACGGTTTAGATTCAGGCGTGTTTTTTATCCGAAGGGTGCAGTGTTTTTTAAACCTTTCTTTTTTCGACTCCCTGAAGCATGGAGAAATTTTTAGAGTGCAGGTCTGACCGTCTTTGCTCCTCAATTCGTTGATCACCAAAGATCATCTAAATCTACGCCTGAATCGAGATTTTTGTTCTTTTCCTAGTTTGTTTTTTCTTGCTCCGGCTTCGGCAGCAATACGTCGTAATCGGCGTCATGGGCATTGCGCCGCGCGTCAACAGCCGTCTTGGGTTCGCGAACCTGCGCATAGGTCGATGCATTGTTTATGGTATACCACAGGCCGTTCTGCTCCTGCATCCAGATCGACCGGGGGCTGTCCGCCCCGGAACTCCTCAGGAAAAGTTGAGTGAAATCGGATTCTTTTCTCTTCGAAACGAATTCGAGCTTAAAGTTGTCCGGCGACATGGCATAGTTATTTTCAGGGGTTGTGCCTGCGGCGAAGCTCCTGAAAATATAGTGAAATTCACTGTCATTCAAGCGCTCAACGAAAGTTCTGTAATTGTTCGACTGTTCAAGGGGCATGGGCAGATACATGGCGTAGCGCAGCATCTTCGAGGCCTCGGCCCGGGTGTTTTCGTTCAGATAGCTGAATACCGCTTCGAAATAAAGGTGGGCTGCTCCTTCCATGGTGCGTCCCTCTTTCTGGTAGCGGGCTTTGAACTCCTGATAGTCCTTCGGCAATTTTGCCATGGCCTCGCCGTACACCCCGAAAAGCAAAGCCCCGATAACCAATCCCCAAAGCAAAATTCTTTTCATTTCCATGCCTCCTCGTGGCCGTACTTCTCGGCTAATCTGAATACCATAAATTTGACATTAATTTGGCTATTTCAATGGAAGGGTAGTTTTTGGCAGAATCCAGCGTGACCATATGGCATTTTAATTCTTCTCCGGTGATAAGTTTGAAGTTGCACACAGGAATTGAACTTCCGCTCCCCATATTGAATACTTTTTGAGGGTTCTTGAATATGAGCCCCTCCCATAAATCCATGTCGTCGCCATCAAAGCAAAAACCATCCTTCTTGCACAA
>JALHFZ010000140.1 GCA_022837505.1 Synergistaceae bacterium | reverse complement strand
TGCTGAAGGAGTACGAATAGAGATTCCGCCCTTTCGCCCCCGTTCTTCCGGACGGGGGCGTTTTTTTCTCCCTTCCGATATGATAGAGTGGAGCGAATTCACGGAACGAGGAGAGGATACAATGAAGTTCGCCGAACGCTACAGCGCTCTGAAGCCTTCCCCCATGCTGAAGCTTTTTATGGCCGCCGCTGCCGACACCGACGTCGCCCATCTGGAAATAGGGGAACCGGATTTCACCACTGAATTGGACATCATCGACGAAGCCGCCCGGGCGGCGAAGGACGGATACACCCACTACGGCCCCATCCAGGGGTACGCCGACGTCCGCCAGGCGGTCTGCGACTACTGGGACCGCAGATACGGGCTGAAATCCACCCCCGACGAGGTGCAGATGATGGCAGGCGGGGTCCAGTCCGTTCATCTCGCCCTCCAGGCCCTTCTCGACCCCGGCGACGAGGTCATCACCGCGGAGCCCTGCTTTGCCCCCTACTTCGACCAGATCTACCAGCACCAGGGAAAGGCGGTTCACCTGGCGACCACCGAGGAGGACGGGTTCGTCCCCACCGCCGAAGCCCTGGAAAAGGTGATCACCCCCCGGTCGAAGGTCCTCATGATCTGCTCTCCGAGCAACCCCACCGGAAGGGTCATGACCCGTGGACAGATGGAGGCCATCGCCTCCGTGGCCGAAAAATACGACCTCACCGTACTGTCCGATGAAATCTACGACTCCCTCGTCTATAAGGGGGAACACATCCCCTTCGCCGCCCTTCCGGGGATGAAGGAGCGGACCCTCACCATGGGCGGCCTTTCGAAGAGCCACTGCATGACCGGCTGGCGCATCGGATATGCCATAGGGCCGACACCCCTCATCCGCACCATGACCCTGCTCGGAGCCAACCAGACCTACGGCGTCAACGTCCCCACCCAGAGGGCGGCCCTCTACGCTCTGAACACCCAGGACGACAAGATGGCGGAACGGGCGGAGATCTTCTTCTCCCGGCTCTCCTACGTCTCCGACCGCCTCAACGCCATGCCCGGAATCTGCTGTGCCAAGCCGGAGGGGGCATTCTACCTCTTCCCGGACATCCGCGGAACGGGAAAGACGAGCGAGGAGTTCGCCTGGGGGCTTCTGGAGGAAGGCCATGTGGCCACCCTGCCCGGTTCGGCCTTCGGAGCATGCGGCCAAGGGTACATCCGTATCGCCTGCACCCAGTCCATGGAGACTCTGGAGAAAGCCATGGACCGGACGGAAAACTACGTTCGAACGCTGAAGAAATAAATTTTCGCTCCACCTATTGACAAATCTCCGGATAGCACTAGAATAGTTCACCAATACCACCCAGCGGAAAACAGAAGAAAGGAGACTGACCATGACGGATTGCACGGTATTGCCGAAGGCCCTCTTTACAGAGTACGGATATTGCGGCTTCGCTTTTACCGGCGGCCAGTGGCTGTATTATTATGCCACCGGTCATACTTCCCGTAGAGATCCGTCCTCGGCTTCTTCACCGATACCGCTGCCAGCAGACTGAACGCAGCAGTAATCGGAAAAAAGAAAGGGACATTCGCCGGAACCGGGTTTCTATACCTCGGTTCCGGCTTTTTTTATCGGTCGAAAAACTGAGCAAAGGAGGAAGGGAACATGATCGTGGTTGAAATGACGAGAAACAGCACCGGAGACGATCTGAACAGGGCATGCGATTGCCTTGTGCGGGCCGGACAGAACTTCAAAAAAGTATCGGGGGAAAAAGCATCCTATATCGTGGCCGATGCCGAAGGAATCTCCCCTTTCACCCCCCTTTCCTCCCTCCCCGGAGTGGGGCGCGTACATACAACAAGCTGCTGCTACCCCCTAGCCAGCCTGCAGATAGGGGGCCCCTCAAAACCAATGAAGATCGCTCCATCCCTTGAGATCGGCGGCGGAGACCCCGTGGTCATGGCCGGCCCCTGCGCCGTGGAAAGCCGGGGGCAGCTCATCGAGACGGCCCTGGGAGTGAAGAGGGCGGGAGCCCGGGTGCTGCGGGGCGGGGCCTTCAAGCCGCGATCTCACCCCTACGCCTTCCAGGGGATGGGCAGCGAGGGGATCGACCTCCTGATGGAGGCCAGAAATGTCACGGGGCTTCCCGTGATCACGGAGGTCATGTCCTCAGAAGAGGTGGAATGGGTCGCCCCCCATGTGGACATCCTCCAGGTGGGAACGCGGAACATGCAGAACTTCTCCCTTCTCAAGACCCTCGGCGGATTGAACAGGCCCGTGCTGCTGAAGCGGGGGATGGCCGCCACGGTGGACGAGTGGCTCTGCGCGGCGGAATACATCCTCGCGGGGGGAAACAGCCGGGTCATCCTCTGCGAACGGGGAATTCGAAGCTTCGA
>JALHFZ010000139.1 GCA_022837505.1 Synergistaceae bacterium | reverse complement strand
ATCAGCGATAATTCAAACGGCATGGTGAACATCACGGCCCAGTCAACAGGCGCATCCATCGAGAACATCAATCTCCTCGCCGCCGGAGATGTCGACCTCATCATCGTCCAGAATGACCTGTCGGACTATGCGGTCAACGGTACGGAATTCTTCAAGGACAGAAAGATCGGCAACATCACCGCCATCGCCCGTCTCTATCCCGAGACAATCCACCTTGTCGCCTCTAAGGAAAGCGGCATCACGACCCTCGAGGGGTTCAAGGGAAAGAACATCTCCGTGGGAGCTCCCGGAAGCGGCAACGAAGCCAACGCCCGCCAGATATTTGACGTCTACGGATTCAGCTACGATGACTTCAAGCCCCATTTCATCTCCTATGCGGAGACTACGGACCATTTCAAAGACCGCCTTGTGGATGCCTTCATCTACACCACGGGAACTCCCAATCCTTCGATCCAGGACATCAGCACCCTTCAGGAAATAGTCTTCATCCCCATCGAAGGAGAGAAGAGAGAAGAGCTTCTGAAGAAATACCCCTTCTTCGCCAGGGACGTCCTCCCCGCCAACAGCTACCGGGGACTCGAAAAACCCGTTGAGACCGTTGCTGTACAGGCGATCCTCGCTGCCCGGAAGGAACTTTCCGAGGATGTGGTCTATGCCATCACCAAGGCCCTCTTTGAAAACCTCGAGGCCCTAGGCAACGCCCATCACAAGGGGAAAACCGTGAGCATCGAAAAGGCCCTGGACGGAATCTCCGTCCCCGTTCACCCAGGGGCTGTGAAATACTACAAAGAAAAAGGAATAATGAAATAATAACTTTCCCCCGGGAAGGGAGGCTCCGGCAACGGAGCCTCCCTTCCTGATTTTCATCTTTTCAGGAAGGGACTGAGAATTCCCCTGACCCGCCGCGCCCTCATTCTGTTATCCTTTTTTCTTTTTCTGACCGTGATCGGCTGCACTCCCCTGAAGTCCCTTATCCTCAGGAGCCGGGATGATGAAGTCCTCGCTGTCTTTCCCCTTGCAAAAGGAGAGACATTTTCAGTCCGGTACATTCATTCCGTTCAGAAAACCCCGGTAATAGAAGTTTTCTTCATCAATACGGAGGGGGACATCGAACTTCGGGAGACCATCTACGAGGATTTCGGAGCGGGGCTTCCCTTTCTCGTGGACGGAAGTAAGGTCTTCTCCAGCGGAGGCGGAAAGTTTCGGATTTCGGGGTATGCCCAGCCCCTCGGGGAGATAACCTTCCGAATCGGGCGATTCGCTGATTACCATCTCCTTCTCCGGAATAAGGAGATTCCCTTTACCCGCTTCGGAACACCGGGCAAGCCCCTTTCTTTCCGGGGAGAGGTCCGCCCGCTGCTTTTTTCATTTTTTTCCCATTAAAAGAATTCATCGAGGAGGAACGGCCATGGCAGAGAATCGAGAGAATGCCCCTCAGGAAGATCTGGATATTCTCGACTCCGCGGCAGCGGAAAGAGCGTCGGAAACTATAGATGTAGAGAAAATTCTTGAAAAGTACGACAGAGAGTCAGCCACACGAACCCTCGGATCATTCTGGATGAACCTTGTGCGGTGGATATGCATCGCCTTCTCCCTTTTTCAGCTTTACACCGCAGCCTTCGGAGTCTTTGAAGCCCAGATTCAGCGTTCCATCCATCTCGGATTTGCCCTCGTCCTCGTCTATCTTCTTTACCCTGCCAGGCTCAGCCGCAGGAAGGATGGGATAAAACCCCTGGACATCGCGCTGGCGGTCCTCGGTATCATGGTGGGAGCCTATGTGGTAGTGGAATATCATGATCTCATGATGCGGGCCGGCTTGCCTGTAATGGGAGATCTGATCTTCGGCGCGATCTGCATTCTTCTCGTCCTTGAAGCCTCCCGGAGGGTTGTGGGCCTTCCCATAACCCTTGTGGCCATATTCTTTCTTGTCTACGCCTATTGGGGACCGGTCTTTCCCGGGATGTTCGCCCACCGGGGATTCTCTCTGACCCGGATCATCACCCACATGTACGTTACCACCGAAGGAATTCTCGGAATGCCCCTCGGCGTCGCGGCCACCTTCGTCTACATGTTCATTCTCTTCGGAGCCTTTCTTCACAAGACAGGCCTCGGGAAATTCTTCATCGACCTCGCCCTTGCGGCGACGGGACACCAGATCGGCGGACCGGCGAAAGTTGCGGTGCTCGCCAGCGGCTTCTTCGGCACCATTTCGGGGAGCTCCGTGGCAAATACGGTGACCACCGGAACCTTTACCATTCCCCTCATGAAGAGCATCGGCTACAAACCCGAGTTTGCCGCGGCGGTCGAAGCGGCGGCATCCACAGGGGGACAGCTCATGCCCCCCATCATGGGAGCGGCGGCCTTCGTCATGTCCCAGTTCATCGGCATCGCCTATAT
>JALHFZ010000055.1 GCA_022837505.1 Synergistaceae bacterium | reverse complement strand
ATCCTCATCTGCCCGGAGTACGTCCGGAGCGAATCGGAGGGGGAGGAAGCCTACGGAAGCGCCATGGCCCTGATGCTTGCCCACGGATTCCTGCATCTTCTCGCATGGGACCACGACACCCCCGAGAGGGAGAAGACCATGGAGGAAGTGCAGGAGCGCATCCGTGCCGCTCTGATTGCGGGGGAACAGGGATGAGCATCTTTCTCTCGAAGTCCTTCTTTCTTCTGCTGGGCCTCATCGCCCTCTCCGCCTTTTTCAGCGCCTCCGAGACGGCCATCACGTCGTCGGGGCGGAGCAAGATCCTCGCCCTGATCGAAAAATACCCCCTGCAGAAGCGGTATTTCCAGTGGCTCCTTCGGGACATCCAGCGGGTCCTCACCATCGTCCTCGTGAGCAACAACCTGGTGAACATCGCAGCGAGCGCCGTGGCCACCTCCTTTGCCATCGACGTCCTCGGCGCGGGGGGGATCTACCTCTCCGTGGCCGTCATGACCGTGGTGATCGTCATCTTCGGCGAGATCTTTCCCAAGAGCGTCGCCATGATCCGCTCGGAGATCCTCCTCGTGGTGACCCTCCCCCTTCTGCGCCTTCTCGACGTGATCTTCGCCCCCTTCCTCTGGGCCATGCAGGGTGTCGTGCGGCTGCTCGGGTTAGTCTTCAAGATCGATCTCAAGGCCCGCCACCCCTTCGTCACCCGGGAGGAGTTCGAACAGATGGTCAACATCGGCGAGGAGTCGGGAGCCCTTGAGGAGGTGGAGCGCCGGATGATCCACGGCATCATCTCCTTTGAGGAGACCAGAGTTTATGAGATCATGGTCCCCCGGACGGACATGGACGCCGTCTCCTCCGATTCCACCCTCTCCGAGGCCATGGAGGTCTTTCAGAACCACGGCCACTCCCGGGTGCCGGTCTACGAGGACAGCCCCGACGACATCGTGGGGATCCTCTATGTGAAGGACACCATTCCGAACCTCCTCGCCGGCGATCTGACCGCTCCGGTCTCGAAGATCATGCGGGACGCCCTCTTTGTTCCCGAGAGCATGAGGGTGGTGGAGCTTTTCAATACCATGAAGGGACGGCATATCCATATGGCGGTTGTGGTGGATGAATACGGCGGCGTGGCGGGGATCGTCACCCTGGAGGACCTCCTCGAGGAGATCGTCGGAGAAATTCAGGATGAATACGACAAGGAGAACCCCTCCTTCCTCACCGAGGAGGAGGGCACCTATCTCGTCGAGGGGCATGTCAGCCTTGAAGACCTCAGCGACCTTCTCGATTCCCCCTTCGAGTCCGAGGACGCCGAAAGCCTCGGCGGCCTTGTCCTGTGCATCTCGGGGGACTTCCCCTCTCCGGGGGAGAAGGTCCTCTATGCCGGACCCGACGGCCGGAAGAAGTGGGAGATCGAGGTCCTCGAGGTGGAGGACCACCGGATAAAGCTCCTCCGCCTCCACCCAAGGGAGAATAACTATGTCCTCCCCCTTCCCGAAGAGGAGTTCGGAGAATGACCCCCTTCCGCGAGAGGGAATGGCCCTCCTCCTGGCCCCCTGCCGCCGGCCTCCTTGAATGGGCAAAGAGGGCGCGGATGTTCGCCTACGCCCCCTATTCCGGCTTCTCCGTGGGGGCCGCCCTCTACGAGGAGGGGAGGGAAGATTTTCTTCCCGGCTGCAACGTGGAAAACGCCTCCTACAGCCTGAGCCTGTGCGCCGAGCGAAACGCAGTGGGGGCCATGGTCGTCCGGGGCGGACGCCGCCCTCTGGCCATCGCCATCGCCGGCCGCCCGGGAGAACCCTGCTTCCCCTGCGGCGCCTGCCGGCAGTTTCTCGCCGAGTTCAACCCGGAGCTCCTCGTCGTCCTGGAAAACGGGGCCGAACCCCTCATCCTCAGCCTCGCCGACCTCTTTCCCGTCCCCTTCGCGCTGAAAGGAGATCCCTTCCATGGATGAGACCACCCCTCTCTTCCGTGCGGGGACGGTCGTGCTGGCGGGCCGCCCGAACGCCGGAAAATCAAGCCTGGTCAACCGCCTCGTGGGGGCCAAGGTCTCCATCGTGTCGGACAAGCCCCAGACGACCCGCAACGCCATCCGCAGCGTCCTCAACGGACCTTCCTATCAGATAGTCTTCGTCGATACTCCGGGGATACACGAGGCGAAATCGAAGCTCGGTACGACCCTCGTTCACGCCGCAGCCGAGTCCATGGACTCGGCCGACCTCGTCTGCTATATCGTCGAGGCCGGGGACAGGAAGGTAGGAGGGGAGGACGAAGAAATTCTCTCGATCCTCTCGGAGGTCGATTCTCCCGTCCTTCTCGTGGTCAACAAAAGCGACCTCGCCGGAAGGGGGGACGGCCTCACACCGGTGAGAGATCTTTACGGAGAGCGCATCCCCTCCCTCGCCGGAGCCGTTGCCGTCTCCGCCCGGACCGGTCAGGGGCTCGACGCCCTCGTGGAGCGTATGCTGGCCTTCCTTCCGGAGGGACCCCCCCTTTATGACGAGGATATCTTCGTCGACCGGCCGGAAAAATTTCTCGCCTCCGAGATCATCCGGGAAAAGGTCCTCCTCCTCAGCCACCAGGAGGTCCCCCACAGCGCCGCCGTGGAGGTGGAGGATTACAAGAGCCCGGAGGAATACCCCGAGAGAAAGGTCCTCTACATACGGGCGACGATCTACGTCGAGCGGGAGGGGCAGCGCAGGATACTCCTCGGGGACAAGGGGGCAAGGATACGGGAGATCGGCCGTCTGTCCCGCCTCGAGATAGAGGAATTCACGGGGCACAGGGTCTACCTCGACCTGTGGATCAAGGTCCGCCCGGGGTGGAAGCAGTCGGAGGCTGACCTCAGAAGGCTCGGCATCCGGGAAGGTTGATCATGACCGATGCCCTTCCCCAGGGGACGGTCAGCCTCTCCGGCGTGGTCCTCCGGCGGATCGCCGCCCGGGAGGGCGACCTCTCCCTCTACCTCTTTCTCCGCTCGGCGGGGCCCGTCTGGGTCTCTGCCCCCGGAGCGGCCAGGGGAAGGGTGCGCTTCGGCGGCGCTGTCGAACCCCTTGTATGGGGGAACTTCAACCTCTACAAGGGGACCCGGAGACTCTACCTGAAGTCCGTGGACGTGAAGGAGGACTTCTGGCTTCTTCGAAAAGAGCCCCTCGTCCTGCGGCGCCTTCTCCAATGGGACAGCCTCCTCTGCCGCCACCTTCTGCCCGGACACCCCTCCGACGAGGTCCTCGCCCTCTTCTACTGGACATCCCTCCTTCTCGCCTCCGGAGTGCCCCCCGGGGTGGGGGAGTGGCGTTTTCTCTGGCGGTGGCTCAACTCCGAGGGGCTCGCCCCCTCCCTGACGGAATGCCCGGCCTGCGGCGGCCCCCTCAGGGACTGCCGGTGGACCGAGGGGGGCCTTCTGTGTTCAAAATGCGGCCGGGGGTCCTCCGGAGGGGTCCTGCCGGAGGAAGGAAGGGCCCTTCTCTCCCTGGCTGCCTCCGGTTCCCCCTCGGAGGTGAAAGCCCGGTTTTGCGGAAAGGAGGAGGATGAAGGGTTCTGGCGCTCCTCCGCGGCCCGGATCCTTCCCCTTTTTGAACTGCTGCGATAAAATATATTTTTTCAGAATCGACTTTTTATTTTTTATGAGGAGGTATAGGCGTGAACTTTCAGGAAATCATCTTTCGCCTCGAGCGCTTCTGGGCCGAGCAGGGGTGCGTCGTGCAGCAGCCCTATGATATAGAGGTGGGCGCAGGGACCATGAATCCCGCCACGTGCCTCCGGGCCCTCGGCCCCGAGCCGTGGAAAGTTGCCTACGTGGAACCCTCCAGGCGGCCCACGGACGGCCGCTACGGAGAGAATCCCAACAGGCTCCAGCACTACTATCAATACCAGGTGCTCATCAAGCCCGCGCCCTCAAACATCATCGATCTTTACCTCCAGAGCCTCGCCGCCCTGGGGATCGAACCGGCCGCCCACGATATCCGCTTTGTGGAGGACGACTGGGAATCCCCCACCGTGGGGGCCTGGGGGCTCGGATGGGAGGTCTGGCTCGACGGCATGGAGGTCACACAGTTCACCTATTTCCAGCAGGTGGGGGGGATCGACATGGACCTCGTCCCGGCGGAGATCACCTACGGAATTGAACGGATCGCCATGTTCGTTCAGAAGGTGGAAAACGTCTACGACCTCCAGTGGGTTGGGGACGTGAAGTACGGCGATGTCCATCACCAGGGGGAGGTGGAGTTCTCCCGGTACAACTTCGAGGTCGCCGATACGGCCATGCTTTTCTCCCTTTTCTCCATGTACGAGGAGGAAGCTGCCAGGATTCTGACGGCCGGGCTCGTCCTTCCCGCCTACGATTATGTTCTGAAGTGCTCTCACACCTTCAACCTTCTTGACGCCCGGAACGCCATCAGCGTGACGGAGCGGACGGGGTACATCGGAAGAATCCGTGCCCTCGCAAGCCGGTGCGCCGAAAGCTATGTCGCCCAGCGTCAGGAAATGGGCCTGCCCTTTGCGGGCAAATTCGGGGCGGAATCCCCCAGGAGGCAGTACAGATGACCATTCGAAATCTCGTCCTCGAGATCGGAGCGGAGGAGCTCCCCTCGAGGTTCATCCCCGATGCCCTCGCCTTTCTTGAAAAATCAGCCCGGGAGGATTTTGCCGCCGCCCGGATCACCTTCAAGAACCTCTCCGTCTTCGCCACTCCCCGGCGGATCGCCCTCGTCTTCCGGGATGTGGACGATGTCCAGAAAGACCTTGTGACCACCTTCCGGGGTCCGGCCTGGAAGACCGCCTTCGATGTGAACGGCATCCCCACCCGGGCCGCCCAGGGGTTCGCCCGGGGAAGGGGAGTCCCCGTGGAGAGCCTGACCCCCGTAGAAGTTGATGAAGTCAAATACGCCTGTGCTACCGTCTCGGAGAAGGGCAAACCCTCGGTGGAGATCCTCCCCGACCTCTTCTCAGGGCTGATCAGAAAGCTCACCTTCCCCAAGAGCATGTACTGGGACGGATCGGGGGTCCGCTTCGCCCGCCCGGTGCGGTGGATCCTCGCCATGGCGGATGATAAGCCCCTCGTATTCCCCTACGGCAAAATAACGAGCGGCAACATAACCATCGGCCACCGCTTCATGGGGGCGCGGCAGATCGTCCTTTCCGATGCGGGGGACTTCATCGACCGCCTCTACGACAACTATGTCCTCCTCGACCAGGAAAAGCGCCGGCAGAAGATGCTCGCCGCCATTTCAGCCCTTGAAAAGGATCTCGAGGGGTCCGTGGAGCTCGACCCCGAGGTAATCAGCGAAAATCTCTATCTCGTGGAATACCCCGTCCCCTTCTTCGGAACCTTCGACCGCAAATACCTCGAAATTCCCGAGGAGGTCCTCACCACCTCCATGAAGAAAAACCAGAAATACTTCTCCGTCCGGGGAAAGAACGGCCGTCTTCTCCCCTTCTTCGTCGGGGTCAGCAACAACCTGGCCTCCAATATGGATGTCGTCCGGGAGGGGAACGAGCGGGTCCTCCGGGCACGCCTCGATGACGCCGCCTTCTTCTGGGCGGAGGATAGAAAGGACCCCCTCGCTTCGAAGGTGGAGGAGCTCAAATCCATCCTCTATCAGGAGAAGCTGGGCACCCTCCACGCCAAGGTCATGGCCACCCGGGAACTGGCCCGCTTCCTCTGCAGGGCCCTGGACAAAGAGGATATCCTTCCCCTCGTGGACCGGGCGGCCCTGCTCGCCAAGGCCGATCTCGTGACGGCCATGGTCTATGAATTTCCCGATCTTCAGGGGGTCATGGGAAGGGAATACGCCCTCCGGGGGGGCGAACCGGAACGGGTCGCCCGGGCAATTTACGAACAGTACCTCCCCCGGTCCGCCGGAGGGGCCATCCCCTCGGACATCGTCGGCGCCATCCTCGGCATCGCCGAAAGGACCCACATCATCGTGAGCATCCACAAGGCCGGCCTCGAGCCCTCGGGCTCCCAGGACCCCTACGGCCTCCGCAGGGCAGCCCGGTGCATCAATGAAATCCTCTGGGGGCTCCCCCTCGATGTGGACATGGCGGAACTCGTCGCCCGATCCTGCGAGGCAAACTCCGTGGAGGACGAACTGCGGGAGAAAATTATGGCCTTCCTCTCCCAGCGGCTTCTCATGCAGCTCAAGGAAAAGGGGTACGGCCACGAGATGGCCCTCCTCGCCATCTCCGTCACGGGGCACCGCCCCCTGCAGGTCCTCCGTTTCCTCGAGGTCTTTTCCAGTATCCAGGGGCAGCAGTGGTTCCTCGACCTCGTCACCGCCGCCGTGCGGGTGCGCAATATCCTGGCCCGGGAGGAGACCCTCGGCGACCGTCCCGACTCGGAGCTCTTCTCGAAAAAAGCCGAGGAGGATCTCTTCCGGGAGATCGAACGGGTTGAGCCGGCGGTGGGCAAAGCCCTCCGGGAGCAGAACTGGAACGCCCTTGCGGAGTCCCTCTCGGAGCTCTCCCCCTTCATCACGGCCTTCTTCGATGACGTCCTCGTCATGGACCCCGACAGCCGGGTGAAGGAGAACAGGATCGCCCTGCTCTCCCTCTGCTCCCGGCTCTTCCTCGAGGTAGGGGACCTCGGCCTTCTGAAGGGGGCATAATGGATACCCTCTCCCTCATCATCGTCTCCGACTCCACGGGGGAGACGGCGGAATACGTCGCCCTGGCGGCCATAAGCCAGTTTGACGTCTCCTTCTCGAAAATACAGCGCTACCGCTACGTGGAGGGGGCGGAGAAGCTTGAGGAAATCATCGCCGAGGCCCGCAAAGCCCCTTCCCTCGTGGTCTGCACCCTGGTGGACAAAAAGACCAGGGCCACCCTGATGGAAAAATGCGCCCGAAACGGCCTCACCTGCGTCGACCTGCTCGGACCCATGGTGGATATCCTCGAAAAACGCCTGGACCGCCCCCCCCTCCAGTCTCCCGGGCTGATCCGGCGGCTCGACGAGGACTACTTCAAGAAGATTAAGGCCGTGGAATTCGCCATCCAGTGCGATGACGGACGGGGGACGGAATTTCTTCCCGATGCCGACCTCGTCATCCTCGGCGTCTCCCGGACAGGGAAGACCCCCCTCTCCATGTATATCGCCAACAAGGGGTTCAAGGCCGCAAACATCCCCCTCATACCGGAGGTGGACCCCCCGGAGATACTCAAAACCGTCCCCTCGTCGAAGATCGTGGGGCTGCTCATATCCGCCCCGCGGCTGGTGCAGATCCGCCAGGAACGGCTCCGCCTTCTCGGCCTCGAACCGGAGGTCTCATCCTACGCGAGCCCCGAGCGGGTAGAGCGGGAGATCAAGGCAGCCCGGGACTATATGAAATCCCTCGGGGCGAGGATATACGACGTGACGGACCGGGCGGTGGAGGAGACGGCCCAGGAGATCCTCGATTTCCTCCGGGCCCGATGACCCTGCTATGGACGGAGGGGTGAAGCACTGGGAGACGGTTGAGCTCTTCGTCCTCTCCGATGCCCTTTCTGAAGAGGCTGAGGTCGCCGCTGCCTGGTGCACAAGGCGGTTTGAAAAACGGGATGTGGAGATCTGCCGCTTCCCCTCCCTCCGGAAGACAGAGGACATAGACCAGATCGCCGCCCTGGCTGCGGAGCGGGGGGCAGTCATCCTCTCGTGCTTCCTCAGGGCGGACCTCCGCCTCACCCTTGAGGAGGAATGCTCCCGCCGGGGGGTGGAGCAGTGGGACGGCTACGCCCCGCTGCGGTCGGGCCTCGAGAGAATCCTGGGCCTTCCGGCCTCGGAGGACAGAGGGCTGCTTCACCCCATGGATACCGAATATTTCCGGAGGGTGCGGGCGGTGGAGTATTCCCTCGGGGCAGACGACGGGGGAAACCCCTCCCTCCTCGGCGAGGCGGACGTGGTGGTCCTCGGCATCTCGAGGACGGGCAAGTCCCCCCTCTGCGTCTATCTCGCCCACCGGGGAATTCTTGCCGCCAATATCCCCCTCGTTCCGGGGCTCGACCCCCCTCCCCAGCTCTTCCGCATCCCCTCCTGGAGGATCTTCGGCCTGGTCCGCACCTCCTCCGTCCTCGGGGAGATCCGCACCAGGCGGATGGCCATGATGGGCTTAAACCCCGGTGAGACGGAGTACGGACAGATCGGTACCATAGAAAGGGAAATCGCCTATGCTTCGGGTATAATGGAACGGCTCGGAATTACCGTCTTCGATGTCACCAGCCGTTCCATCGAAGAAACGGCCTATGAAATTCTCTCCCTTTACAGAGCAAGAAGGGAAATTCACTCACTATACGGAGGTGCAGAATAGAAATGGCAGCAGAAAAGTTTGTGTACAGTTTTCAAGAGGGCAATGCAGAGATGAAGAACCTCCTCGGAGGCAAGGGAGCCAACCTGGCCCAGATGGTCCAGTACGGCCTTCCCGTCCCTCCGGGGTTTATCCTCACCACGGAGGCCTGCCTGAAGTACGGAGAAGATCCGAAATTCCTCGACTCGGTCTGGAGTTCGGTGACCGAGGCGATGAAGTCCCTTGAAAAAGAGACGGGAAAGACCTTCGGCAGAGGGGAAAACCCCCTTCTGGTGTCGGTCCGCTCCGGGGCTCCCGTCTCCATGCCCGGCATGATGGACACGGTCCTCAACCTCGGCCTCAATGACGAATCCGTCGAATCCCTGGCAAAGGCCGCCAATGACAGGAGGTTCGCCTTCGACAGCTACCGGCGGTTCATCCAGATGTACGGAAACGTAGTCCACGGTGTCACCGGCGATGCCTTCGAGGAGGTTCTCCATGAGGTCAAAGAGGACCTGGGAGTGACCTCCGACAACGAGATCCCCGAGAAAAAGCTCGTCGAAGTGGTGGCGAGATTCAAAGAGATATTCAAGGAGAAGGCCGGATTCGACTTCCCCGCCAACCCCGAGGCCCAGCTCCGCAACGCCGTGGAGGCGGTCTTCAAAAGCTGGGGAAACCCCCGGGCCGTCACCTACCGAAGGCTTCACAAAATCCCCCACACCCTCGGGACGGCGGTGAACATCCTCGCCATGGTCTACGGAAACCTGGGGGATGACTGCGGTACCGGCGTCTGCTTCACCCGGGACCCCTCCGACGGTACGAAGGAGCTCTACGGCGAATTCCTCATCAACGCCCAGGGGGAGGACGTGGTCGCGGGGATCCGCACCCCCCTGCCCATCGCCCAGCTCAGGGACGTCATGCCCGAGATGTACCGGCAGCTCGACAAGATCACGAGCGACCTTGAGACATCCTACAAGGATATGCAGGATATCGAGTTCACCATTGAACGGAGCAAGCTCTACATTCTCCAGACCCGTACGGGGAAGCGCTCCGCCAACGCGGCGGTCAAGATCGCCGTGGATATGGTGGACGAGGGGCTCATCGACAAGAAGAAAGCCGTCTCCCGGGTGACCCCCGATCAGGTGGAGATGCTCCTTCACCGCCAGGTGGACCCGAGCGCCGGCAACGAACTTCTGACCAAAGGGCTTCCCGCCTCCCCCGGAGCGGGTGTCGGGGTGGTCTGCTTCGACCCCGACGACGCGGTGGATATGGCGAAGGAAGGGAAGAAAGTCATCCTCGCCCGGCCTGAGACCTCCCCGGACGACATCCACGGCCTCTTCGCCGCCGAAGCCATAGTCACGAGCAGAGGCGGAATGACGAGCCACGCCGCCGTGGTCGCCCGGGGCCTGGGTAAACCCTGCGTCAGCGGGTGCGAAGGGATCGTCATCGATCTCAACAAGGAGACCATCACGAACGGAACGGTAGTGGTGAAGAAAGGGGATACCCTCACGGTGGACGGAAGCGCCGGCAGGGTTCTTCTCGGCGGCGCCCCCCTCAAGGAGGCCTCCTTCACCGAGGACTTCAAGAAGCTTCTCGTCTGGTCCGACGAGATCGCCCGCCTCCAGGTATGGGCCAACGGCGATACCCCCGAGGACGCCCGGAGGGGCAGGGAGTTCGGAGCGAAGGGGATCGGCCTCTGCCGCACGGAGCACATGTTCATGGCGGCCGACCGGCTTCCCGTCATGCAGCGCCTCATCGTGGCAGACACGCACGAAGAGCGGGTCGAGGCCCTTGAGGAACTCAAGGTCATGCAGACGGAGGATTTCTACGGAATTCTCAAGGCGATGGCCGGCCTGCCCGTCATCATCCGCTTCCTCGATCCTCCCCTCCATGAATTCATGCCCAAGGAGGCGGACCTGAGGGAAGAGCTGGATGAACTCACAGCGGCCGGAAAAGAGAACTCCCCCGAGGCCGATCACGTCCGCAAGGTCATGGCCAAGGTGGAAAGCCTCAAGGAATCAAACCCCATGCTCGGCTTCCGGGGATGCCGTCTCGGCATCGTCTATCCGGAAATCCCGGCCATGCAGACCCGGGCGATCTTCGATGCGGCCCTTCAGCTTATAGAGGAAGGGGTGGAGGTCCACCCGGAGATCATGATCCCCCTCGTGGGCGTCGCCTCCGAGATGGAGTTCTTCAGAACCCTGATCGACGACATCGCCGCGGAATACAGGGAGAAGGCCGGGCCGAAGTTCTCCTACCTCGCCGGAACGATGATCGAGATCCCCCACGCCGCCTTCGTGGCGGACGAGATCGCCCGCACCGCCGAGTTCTTCAGCTTCGGCACGAATGACCTCACCCAGACGGCCTTCGGATACTCAAGGGATGACGCCGAGGGCAAATTCCTCGGCATCTACGAGGATAAGGGCATTCTGCCCGTCAACCCCTTCCATGTCCTCGACCGGGACGGAGTGGGAGAGCTCATGAAGATCGCCGTGGAAAAAGGGCGGAGGGAGCACCCCGACCTCTCGGTGGGGATCTGCGGCGAGCACGGAGGCAACCCCGAGAGCATCGCCTTCTGCCACACCCTCGGGCTGAACTACGTCAGCTGTTCTCCCTTCCGGGTTCCCGTGGCACGGATCTCCGCCGCCCACGCCGCCCTCGGTCTCATCCGCTAGAACAGGGTTGTTTTTTCCGCGTCGGCGGATGCCGGCGCGGAAATCTTTTCAGGAAGGAGAAGAGACAATGACCCGAAACGAAATCGGAAACGGCCCGGAGGGCCGGCAGGAGCGGCGCCTCATCTGCCGCGGGCTCGCGGCGTCGCCGGGAGCCGGAACGGGTAGGGTTGTCCTGGTGACGGGACCGGCCGACGGAGAAAAAATCGCCCGGGGGGACATCCTTGTGGCCCGAAGCATCACCCCTGACATGGTATCGGCCCTTCGGAAAGCCGGAGGGGTGGTGACCGACGAAGGGGGACGGACCTGCCATGCGGCCATCCTCTCCCGGGAGCTGGGCGTCCCCTGCATCGTGGGAGCCCGAACCGCCACGGAACTTCTGAAAGAAGGGCAGACCGTCCTCGTGGACGCCTCCCGGGGGGCAGTCTACGAGGCGTCCCCCGGGGACGTTCCCCCTCAGAAGATCCCCTTCGCCCCTCCGGAGGACCTCCCTTCAGAAAAAGCGTCCGTCCCGGCGGCTTCCCCTTTCCCCTCCGTCGTGACGGCCACGAAGATCTTCCTCAACCTCGAAGGGCCCGCCTCGGTCGAACGGTGGGCAGCCCTTCCCTCCGACGGCGTGGGGCTCCTCCGGACGGAGTTCATCTTCTCCGGCCGGATAGGCGTCCACCCCATGCACCTCGTCCGGACGAACCAGGGAGGGCTCTTCATCGACAAGCTCGCTGAGGGCCTTGCGGCGGTCGCCCGGGCCTTCGAGCCCAGGCCGGTACTCATGCGTTTCAGCGATTTCCGCACGGATGATTTCCGCCGCCTTCAGGGGGGGAGCGAGACGGAGCCGGAGGAAAGCAACCCCATGATCGGGTGGAGGGGGGCCTCCCGGTATGTCTCCCCCGAATACGAAGAGGGGTTCAGGCTCGAATGCAGGGCCGTCCGAAAGGTCCGGGAGGACTTCGGCCGAACCAACCTCTCGGTTATCATCCCCTTCGTCCGCACCCTCGGGGAGATGGAGGCCGTCAGAAGGATAATGGCCTCCGAGGGGCTCGTCTCAGGCCCCTCCTTCAAGATATGGCTCATGGCGGAGGTCCCCTCGGTGGTTCTCCAGGCGGACCAGTTCGCAGCCCTCGCCGACGGCATCACCATCGGCAGCAACGACCTCACCCAGCTCATCCTCGGCGTCGACCGGGATTCGGCCCTCCTTGGGTCCATGGGGTATTTCGACGAACGCCACCCCGCCGTCCTTGAGGCCATCTCCCTGCTGATCCGGGCGGCGAAAAAGAGGAGCATCCCCTGTTCCATCTGCGGCGAAGGCCCCTCGGTCTACCCCGATTTCGCCGAACACCTCGTCCGGGAAGGGGTGGACAGCATCAGCGTCAACGCCGACACCCTTACCTATCTCAGGGGGATCGTCGCCTCGGCGGAGCAGAAGATCATCCTCGACGGAATGCGCAAGGGGTAGCTCCTTCC
>JALHFZ010000054.1 GCA_022837505.1 Synergistaceae bacterium | reverse complement strand
CGCCTGAAGAAGGGAAGGGGGCGCCCCTTTTTTATTTTTCTCAAAAAAATAAAGAGGACAGCTCCTCCGGCGAGGAGAAACCACCACCGGGTACGGAGAAAATCGGCAGTTCCCAGCAGAATCCGCGTGGGAAGAGGGAGCTTCTGCCCCATGTCAGTGAAGAGGTCGGCGAGGGAGGGGACCACGTAGACGAGCAGAAAGGTCACCACGATGATGCCGATAAGGGTCATGGCGATCGGGTAGGTGAGGGCGGAGCGGATCTTTCGCCGCTGGCGGTCCTGAAGGGTGTAGAGCTGGGCCGCCTGCTCGAGCACTCCCGACAGGGCGGAGGTCTTCTCCCCCGACTCGACGATCCGCAGAAGGTCGGTGCGAAAGAGCCCCGTCTCCTCCATGACGGCGGAGAGGCGTTTGCCCCCCAACACCCCCTCGTTGAGGGCGAGGCAGGCCGCGGCCACCCTTTTTTCCGATGAATGGCGGCTCAGAAACTTCAGGGCCTCGGCGAGGGGAACCCCCCGCCTGAGGTAGGAGGCGAGCCCCCGGCAGAAGAGGGCGTGATAGGAGAGCCCGAAGGGCCTCCCCTTATGCCCCTTCTCCGAGGCACCCTCCCGGATATCCACGGGGACGAGCCCCTTCTCGGACAGGATCTCTCCCGCCCGGACGGAGGAGGGGGCGTCGACTACTCCCTTGCGGATCTTCCCCGACTCGTCGTAGGCGGAATAGCGGTAGGAGGGCATGGATCAGTGGTCCTCACCCGAAGGACCAAACTCCTCGGGGGAGACGACCCGAAGCAGCTCCTCCGGAGAGGTTTTCTTCTCTCTCAGGGCGTCCACGCCGAGCTCCCAGAGGGTACGGAACCCCTTCGCCCTGGCGGCTGCACGGATTTTCGAGGGGGGAAGGTTCTGCCCAACAGCCTCCCGGATGTCGTCGTCGAGGATAAACTGCTCGTAGAGCCCCACCCGCCCCCGGAACCCCGTCCCCATGCAGTAGTCGCACCCCTTCCCCCGGACGACGGAGAAAAGGCCTTCCCTGCGGAAGAGGGGGGGCGGTTCATGCTCCTCGGCGCACTGAGGGCAGACCGTCCGGACAAGCCGCTGGGCCACCGCGCCGAGGAGGGAACCTGCGGCGAGATAGGGTTCCACCCCCATATCCATGAGGCGGACCACGGCGGAGATGGCGTCGTTCGTGTGAAGGGTGGAGAGGACGAGGTGTCCCGTAAGGGAGGCCTGGACGCCGATGTGGGCCGTCTCGTAGTCCCGCATCTCGCCGATCATGATGATGTCGGGGTCCTGCCGGAGAATTGACCGGAGGGCCGATGGAAAGGTGACTCCCGCCTTTTCGTTTACCTGGATCTGCCCCACCCCTCCGAGGTCGTACTCGATGGGGTCCTCCACGGTGATGATGTTCACTGAGGGGCGGGCGAGGGCCTGGAGGATGGCGTAGAGGGTGGTTGTCTTTCCAGACCCCGTGGGGCCGGTGAAGAGCAGCAGGCCGTGGGGGTTCTGGATGAGCCGGTCCATGGTCTCCCGGGAGGGGGCATCCATGCCGAGTTCCTCGAGGGAGAGGAGCCCCGACCCCTTGTCGAGAAGCCGGAGGGCGAGGCGTTCGCCGTGCTGTACGGGGATGGAGCTGACCCGGATGTCCACGGCCCGGTTCCCCACGGTGATACCGATCCGGCCGTCCTGGGGGGAGAACCGCTCAGCGATGTCCATTCGGGCCATGACCTTGATGCGGCTCGTCAGAGGAGCCTGGAGATTCCGGGGAAGGCGCAGACGGTCGTGGAGCACCCCGTCCACCCGAAAGCGGACGAGCACCTCCGATTCGCAGGGTTCCACGTGGATGTCCGTGGCCCGTATTTTGAGGGATTCCCGGAGGAGGCCGTTCACCAGCTTGATCACCGGAACGTCCACGGAGTCGCTCTGGACGTCCTCCCGGAAGAGGTCGTCTCCGTCGTCGATGCCGATCATTGCGGTGACCGTCTCGTCCCCTATTCCTCCCCGGAGGTCGTAAAGGCGGTTGAGCAGCAGCTCCATATCCTGCGGGGAGTGAAGTTCTCCGACGGCCTCTTTTCCGAAGGAGGCGGCAAGGACCTGCGCGAAGGGGAAGCGGTCGAGGGAGGTCAGGGCCACCACGAGTCGGTCCTTCTCCTCCCGGAGGGGGAGGATCCCCGCCCCCTTCAGGGCATCGAGGCTCACGCTCCCCCGGATAAGGGGGGCGATCTCCTCGGGATCGGGAAGCTTTCTGCCAGTCATGGCCGCACCCTCCGTCATCTCTGTTTTTTCACCGATTCCCGGTATTCCTTCTCGAGGCGCTTCCAGAGGGACTGCTCCGGGGCGCTCATGCCGTGGTCACCCGAGACGATCTCCCGGGTGATCTGTTCAGCCTCTCCCGGGGTATCGAGAATATAGGGGGTGAGGAAGATCATGAGCTCGATCTTCTCCCGCTGCTTCACCGACCGGGTGAAGAGCCCGCCTATAAGGGGAATGTAGGAGAGGCCGGGGACCCTGCTCTTCATGCTCTTCTCAACTTCCTTGATGAGCCCGCCGAGGATCACCGTGTTCCCCGAGCTCACGAGGACGTTCGTCTTGATCTTCCGTTTTCCCGTGACGGGGGTGTCGACGGTCATGGCGGTGAGAACTTCCTCCACCACCTGCTCCACGTCGAGGGCCACGAGGTTGCCGCTCCGGATGGAGGGCGTCACGTTGAGGATGAGCCCCGTATCCTTGTAGTCGTAGCTGTTCTGGACGGCACTCGGGTTCGAGACGTCCGAGAGCTTTGACTTGAGCTGGGGGATGACCTGCCCCACCTGAAGCTCGCTGGGGAGGTTGTTCGTGCACATGAGCCGAGGCATGGAGAGGACGTTCAGGGCATCGAACTTCTTCAGCAGGTCCATGTAGGCGTAGACGAGGCCGAGGCCCCTATGTTCCGTCTTCAGTCCGTAGGTTGGATTTCCGCTGGAATCAGTTCCGGTACGGTACTGCACCTCCTCCTTCGACAGGTTCTGGAACCAGTCGAGGATCGTGCCGGGGATGCCCGCCGCACCCATGTTGAGCTGCCCCGCGAGGACGGCGTCCCCTGTGACGGCTCCACCCCAGGTGGCCCAGTCGATCCCCGCGTTGTCGAGTTTCGTGAGGTTGACCTCGGCGATGACACCCCGCAGCAGGACCTGCCGGGGGAGGGTATCGATCTGGGTGATGATCTGAAGCAATGCCTGGTACTGGTCGGAGGGGGCGGCGAAGATGAGGCTGTTTGACGGGATGTCGGGCACCACGGTGGTGGGGATCTTCCCCTCCTTGGTGACGGCCTGGGCGGCCTGGGCGGAGAGGATCTTCGAGAGCTGCTCCGCCACCACGGCGGCGTCGGCATTCTGGAGGGTGTAGACGTGAAACTCCCCCGACTTGGGGATCACGTCGAGGTCGGCGATGATCTTGAGAGCCCGGTTGATCACCCGCTCCTCTCCGGCGAGGACGATCTGCTCCCCCGCGGCGTCGGGAAGGACCACGAGGCCGAAGACCGGGCTCCCCGGCACGGTGGCGAGATTGGCGATATGGGCCGCCACCAGCTCGGGGGAGGCCCTGGCGATCTTCACCGTCTTCGACTTGAAGACCTTGTCCGCCCGGTCGAGGGCGAGGATGAGGTCCACTGCCCGGTTCACGTCCGTGGCCCGGCCGGTGAGGAGGAGGTCGTTCCCCCGCCCCACGGGAAGGACCGTGACGGTCCGGCCGGATGTCTGGGCCACCGCCGAGGCGATGAAGTCGGCGGTGACGTAGTTCAGGGGGATCACCTGGGAGACGGTCTGCTCCCCCTCGCCGGGGCCGACCCGCCCCGAGCGGATATCCGACTCGGCGGACGTTCCCGCCTGGAGGGGGATGATCTTGCTGAACCCCGAGGCCTTCTGAAGGGTGTAGCCGTTCATCTCGAGGACGGAGATGAAGACCTGCCGGGCCTCCCGCATGGGGAAGGGCTTGGGGGAGATGACGGAGATGCTCCCCTTGACGCCGGGGGTGAGGACGAGGTTTTCATTCAGGAGCTCCGCCATGAAGCGGATGAACTTCACCATGTCCACATCCTGAAAGTTGAACTGGACGTTTCCTGAAGCCCGCATCCGCCGGGCGGATTCGATGAGGGCCGATTCGTCCTCCGATGCGAGGGTCTCTGCGGGAGGCTCCGCCGCCGGGGCTCCTCCGGCCAGAAACAGAATGAGAAAAACTGCGAAACAAAGCCGTGCTGTCCGGGTCATTCTTTTCTCCCCTTCACGAGTTTCAGTTCGGGTACATAGAGGACGATGGAGTTCCGCTTACCCGGTATTCTCCCACCGGAGAGTTCTGCAGGCAACAGTACAACCTTTTTGACGCGGTAGGCGGGGGGCAATCCCCTCTGGCCGGGAAAATCGAAGGTTTCCACCTCCCAGGAGGCATCCTTTTCTCTTCCCCGGTTCTCAAGGGCCCCCGAGTCGGCGGCTATCCAGTAGGACCGGGAGAGGGCGAGGTCTTCCCTCCCCTGCCGGACGTCGCTGAGCCCCCGGAGGGAGAGGGCGGAGAGGCGGAGGCTTCCCGCAGCCACGAGGCCGAGGACGGCCACCGCAACCATCACCTCAACCAGAGTGAACCCCCGCCGCACTTTTTTTTGGCCTACCCCGTCCGCAAGTGTACGTACACTTTTTTCACTTTTCATTTGATGTTGTAGTTCAGGTCCATGGTCTGCCCCTGCCGGAGGACCTTCACGTCGAAGTTCGACCCTCCCATGAGGGAGTTGATGACGTTCACCACGTCCCCCATGTTTTTGATCTCGAGGCCGTTCACCGTCTGGATAACGTCCCCCTTCTCCACCCCGAGGGCATTGAGAAAGCTGGCATTGTCCATCCACTGCACCTCCACCCCCAGGGCCTTGCCTCCGTCGAACTTGGGGCGGAGGCGGAATTTTTTCATCTCGTCCAGGGGGTCGAGGAGGAGGTTGTTCACCGTCTCCCGGGGAATGGATCCCTTCTGCCCCGGGCCCGCTGCGGTGACTCCCGGCAGAGCCGGAGCCGGAACGGGGCTGGGTGCGGGGGGAGGGGGAGGGGCGGCGGCGACATTCTGCCCGGCGTAGCGGAGGTAGACGGTGACGGTGGCGGGCCCCCGGGAGAGGATCATCCGGTCGTCCTCCACGGAGAGGAGATCATACCCCTTGAGCTTCTCCCCCTGGAGGATCACCCGCTGCACTCCTCCCTCTTCCACCCAGATGGCGTTCCCCGGCAGGGTCCCGGCGAGGCGGATTCCCTCCAGTTCATAGAGTTCGCTCGCCGTGAGCTCCTTGGAAGAGGGCTCTTCGACCTTTGCCGCAGAAGGGGCGGCACCGGTCAGAAAGGGGTCGCCCGCGACAAAATCCTTCAGGGTGGACTCCCTGCTCTCTCCCTTGGGGAGGGCGCTTCCGGGGAGCGGCCCCGTGAGGACATCCCGGGCGGAGGCAATCTCCCGGGCGATCAGGGATTCCTCCGCCAGGCCCGCTGCCCAGTACCCTCCCAGGGCTGAGAGAAAAAAGGCGAGGCCGAGGGCTGCCGCTGAGGAAAAGAGGCTCCCCTTTCCCTTTTTGAACAGAGTGAGTCCTTTCATTTTTCCGCCTTTCCTTTCTTCAGAAGGCGCCACCCTCCGGAGGGCTCTTTTTTCAGCCCGAGAAGGGGCGCAAAGGATTCGAGAAGAGTGCTGCGGGCCCCTTGAAAGAGCAGATCAGCCGCTTCGATCCCCCTCTTTCCGGAGGAGAGGGAGGCGTGCCCGGATATTTCAAGGTCCCCCTCGGATTTCAGAATCTCCCCTTCAAGGCCCTCCTTTCGAGCGGTGAGCACCCCTTCGAGGGCTGAGAGGAAGAGGGGAGCTTCCCCCGGAAGGGGGAGGACGATGGTGACCCGCTCGAGGCGAAGGCGCCCCGCCGGGCTGAGGTTTTTGAGGGAGGAGAGAAGGGAGGGGGCGAACTCCGCCCGTCCGGCTTCGGCGGAGAGGAGGGGGGAGGTCACCCGGAGGTTCAGAAAGGCGACGGAGAGGGGGAAACGCTTCGTCTCGATTCCCGAAGAATCGAGGACAAACCCCTCCGCTGCAGCCTTCCGGGCGGCATCCCGCCAGAGGGTCCGCACCGCCCCGTCCAAGGGGAAAAAGACGTAGAAGGAGAGGGCAAACCCCGCCAGAGCTGCGAAAACCAGGAGAAGGATCTTTCCGGTCCGTCCCATCATGCCCTCCCCAGGAGGAGCGACGCGCTCAGAGTGCGGAGGGGGGGCTTCCCCGACGAAGGGGTGCCCCGGACAGCCCGGATCTCGGCGGAGCTTGCCGTAAGGCCGCGCCGCTCGATCTCCTGAAGGAAGGTGGCGAGATTTTCCGTGGTGATCCCCTCAAGGGTGATGGATACCCCGTCTTCCCCTCCCCTTCCCGAGGCGGTGCTGAGGCTGACCATGCTCGACCGGAGGCCGAGGGAGCTGACCACCGTGGAGACCGTGGTCAGCAGATCCTGATCCGCCGGAAGAACCGCCGGCGTGCCCTCTCCCCCCCTTGCAGATTCTCCCGCAAGGGAGCGGTACTCCCTCAGGACGGCGAGGAGGTCGTTGAACCGCCCCTCCGCAAGGGCACGGCGGTTTCTGAGGTCTCCTCCGTCCCGCCAGAAGGAGAATCCGGCCGTCCAGGCAAGAAGGGCCAGGAGGAGAAGCAGAAGGGTTGTGCGGTCCCTGATCCCCGGCAGGGAGGAAAATCCCGGGGTTCTGTCAAAAAAAGAACGGAGATTCATGATTCGCTCCTCTTCAGGGAGAGGGTAAAGCGGAGCCCGCCCCCCGGAATCTGCTGAATGTCGCCGATGGACGGGCGGAAACCCTCTCCCCCCGCGGCGGTCCGGAGGGCGGAGATCGCCTCCATGCGCTCCGCCGTCCCCGTGACGTCAAGGCCCTCGCCGGAAAAGCGGAGCTGTTCGAGGACGGGGAAGTCCCCCCGCCGGGAGCCCTCTTCGGTCCAGGCTTTGCCGAGGCGGGCAAGGAGGAGGGAAAGGGAATTGTCCTTCTTACCTCCCCCCGACAGGAGGGCTATCTTTCCCCGGGCCTGGGAGAGGGGGTCCACCACACGCTCGTCCGATCCGAAGACCTCCCGGTAGAGGGTCTCCCCCTGGTGAGAAAAGGCGGCGACGGACGAACGGATCTGCCCCGCCAGAGTCCACTGTATCAGGCAGAAAAAGAGCCCCGCCGCTGCCGCCCAGGCGGCCAGGCGGCGATACATCCCCGCGGTGCGCTCTCTGGCCCGGGATGCCGCCAGGGCGGGGCGGGAGAAATTGACGGAGAAAAAGGCAGGGTAGCGGGAAGCGGTAGCCTCCGCGGCGGAGCGGAGGATTTCCTCCCCCTCGCCGATCCAGACGTCCTCTTCGCCCATCTCCTCCCCGAGGGAGGCGGCGAGGTCAAGGCACCAGCGCTTCTCCTCCTCCGCCCCATCCTCTTCGCCCTCGGGCGCACGGCACCGGCAGAAGAGGGGGACCCCCTTACGGAAGAGGGCCGAGACCAGAAGGCCTTCCCCGGAATAGACGGCGATGCCGTCGCCGTTCACGGCGGAGGCCAGGGCCAGGGGGAGGGGCCAGACGACGTTCTTCTCAAGGGGGAGGCCGGGGGCGGCATCGGGGATCTCCTCCCCGCTGAGGCACCAGGCCGCGCCGGAGACGCCGCCGTCCTTCCTTCCGAGGACCATGGGGAGGACCTCCACAGGGGTTTCCCCCGACAGAAGGGGGCGGAAACGGAGGGCGAGGGCATCCCGCACGTCCTTTGGGGAGCGGAAGGCGAAGGAGAAGGGGTGGACCGAGAGGGTAGCGAAGGGGACGAGAAGGAGGGCCCCCCGAGAAGGAACTGCTGCGCCATCTCCGGAGAGGCTGCTCCATCCCCCGGGGCTTTTAAGAAATATTGATGTTGCCTGCGGACTAGCCATCGGACTGCTCCTCCCATCGAACCGTCGCGGGGATCGAAGAACTGCAGTCAAGTATAACCTCCATAGGGACCCTTTCGCCATCCGCAAAAATCACTTCCAGGGAAATCTTAAAATATGCGCTCGTGAAGGAGAGGATATTGACGAGGGCGGGAACGGCCGAGGACGGAAAATCGGCAAGGGCCGTGAGGTCATCCATGGAGGCGAAGGGCTTGCGTATCCGCCCCTCCGCAACGGCAGCGGCCGCCCGCCCGTCCAGGCCGCTGAGCAGGGCAAGGACGGCCGGAGGAGCGGAGTTGACGTTGATCTTCCCCCCTGACCACAGGGTTCCCAGGGAGGCAAGGCCCTTCCCCTTCCCCTCTCCCCTCAGGATCTGCTCGGTCATCCCCGGCACGAAGAGTAGCTCCTTCAGGGAGAGAAGGGGGCGGTTCGGAAAGTCATCCCGCTCCTCCCCCCCCAGGCGGGGCTCCCGGTCGGAATCGATAAAGTCGAGAACGGGCTTTCCGAGATTTTCTGCCCCGAGCTCCTTCCAGAGCTTCTCCCAGGGGCCCTCGAGTTCGGTTCGGAGGGTCCGGCCGTCGGGAAGAAAGAGTTTGTTCAGGGGGATTCCGTCGTCGAGGGGAAGGATGGAGAGGTTCACCAGCACTCCGGCGTCGGGAAAGGAGACGGTCCGGAGGGCAAAATCCTCGTCAAGGGGGGAATGGGCTCCCCCGGGGTGGAGGAGGATAATCTCCTTTGCCGCGGGGAGGAGTGCCTCGCAGACCATCCTCGCGGTGAAGAGACGCTGCTCCCGGTCGAAGCGCCTCATGGAGCTTCGGACAAAGAGGGCGAACCCCGTGGAGGCGGAGAGGAGGAAAAGGGAGACCAGGAGGACGGAGAGGAGGACCATCCCCCGCCTCGGGCCGGCGGAGAGGCTATTGGGGAGGAAGCCAGTCTTCACGGGAAAACTCCTCCTTCTCCGTCTTTATCTTCATCCTGATTCCCCTCGGCCGAGGCCCGGCGTATTCGTCCGTCCACTCCTTCTCGCCGAAGGGGAGAAGGCCTATCCGGAAGGACAGGGCTCCGGCAAAAAGAAGCTGCCCCTTTTCGGGGTCAAGATCCTCCCAGTCCACGGCGGAAGGGGCGGAGAGGGGGAGAATCCAGCGGTAGAGCCCTCCCCTTTCCCTTCCGCCCGCCTTCGGCCGGACGATCCTCCAGGCCCGGGCTCCGACGACCCCCCCTCCGTCGCTCCAGAAGGCGAGCCTGTCGTCGGCCTCCCCTCCGAGAACGTCCCTGTGAAGGAGGACCACGGCGGGCCCCCCGGGGAAAGCCCCCGGAGAGAGGCGCATCTCCCCGGGAAGACGGCGGAGCACGTAGTCCGTGACCTGTTCCCTGCTTCGCTCCCTCCGGACATCCTGAAGGCGTCGGACGAGGGAGACGGAGGGGGCGAAGACAAGGGAGGCTATGAGCCCGAAGAGGGCAACCACAACGAGCACCTCCACGAGGGTGAAGGCTGGTCGGTTTTCTTTCTTCTTCCGCGGCCCTACAGGGGCATCCATTTAATAACGTATTTCCTCAGAAAATCCACGGGGTTGTAGGACATCTTCGCAACCCTCATCCCCTTGTCCCCCAGATCCTCCTCCCGGTTGACGAGGGTGTAGGAGGATGCCGTCTTCTGCAGAAAGAGGCGGTTGATCGCCTGATACCCTCCGTTGTATGCCGAGAGGGCCTTCTCGAAATGGATCACGAGGATATGGTCTGTAATCCCCTCGGCGATAGTGTAGGCCACGGGTACTCCCTTCACTTCGATGAGCCCTCCCAGAAGGGAGGGGACAGCCTCCCACTCCCGGACCATCTCCTCGATGGCCTCGTTCTCCCTGAGAAGGGCCCCTGAGGGTTCCCTCTCCTGGAGCCACCGCCGCTGAGCCTCGAGTATCGCCTCTCCGTCCTCCGGGCCGAGGGAGCGGTAGGTGAAGGAATAGTGCTTCATGAATTGGCGGAAATGGCTTCGCTTTTTCGAGAAGCGGTTTCCCCGGAGGGCGATGAGGTCCTTCACCGAATGGATGTATTCCCACTGGGAACGGACATTGATGGCCTGTATTCTCCCTCCGAGGGCTTCCTTCAGCCTGTGGGCGAGGCCGTCGGGGACGAAGCGGAAGGTCTCCGGCCCGGGAAAGAGCCGGGGCATAAGCTCTGCCCAGGGGATCTCGTCCCAGGGGCCCACGGGAGCCCAGAGGACCCCCTTTTCGGTACGGATCCAGCAGAGCCCCTCCTCGAAGGCCCAGGAGAGGCCGTAGATATTCCGCCATGCCCAGAGGCTGCCGAAGGAGTAGTAAGAGGATTTTCTCGAACAGAGACTGTAGAGCCGCCGGTATTCGCCGGCTCCGTCGATGGAGAGGGGGGAAAAGGAAAGCGCCATTGAGACCATCGTCCTTTCGCGTCGGCCGGATAAAGGGCCGTGGCAATATTGTACCAGAGCCTCCTGGTCAGAAGAGGAGGAGAAGATCGAAAAGTACCGTTCGGGATATCCCGGGAGGGCCGACCCGCAGGGTTTCCAACCAGATGTGAGGGAATATGTGAGGAAATTGATGTTGGATATTCTTATAAATGCCATGTTTGGAGGCTTTTAATTTACTTAAAAGCAGAATATTATAAAAAACTTTATGGATAAAAGATGCGCTTCCTCCCGCAGTGCTGTAGAATATAAAAATAAAAAAATATTCAGCCTGCCTGAAATAAGGTACGCTCTTCCGCCCATTCCCCTTCGGAGGGCTGGCTTTGCCGAGGTGCCCCGTGACAGATAGTGGATCCTCCCGTATTTCTTCAAAATGTTCCTTTTCCCTCCGCTCCCCCCTTCCGGGGGGATTCATGGTGCTTGTCTTTTTCTTTTCTTTTCTTCTCTTTGCTCTCCCCGCCCGGGGGGAGGAGAAGAATCAGAATGTACTGATCCTCCACAGCTTCTACCCGGGGTTCGAATGGACCGAGTCCGTCCACTCGGGGATGATGAAGGAGTTTCAGGCCTCGGGGAAGAAGGACCTCACCTTCTACGTGGAGTATCTCGATGCCCTCCGGGCTCCCGGGGAGGAGAACCTCCAAATCCTTCACTCCCTTTTCCGGGAGCGCTACACGAAACAGAGGATCGTCTTTGACGTCATCCTCTGCAGCGACGACGAAGCCCTGGATTTTCTTCTCCGCTTCAGAGAGGAGCTTTTCGGAGATCCTCCCGTGGTCTTCTGCGGCGTCAACGCATTCACCCCCGGCCGTCTTCTGGGGCAGAGCTCCATCACCGGGGTCAATGAGGAGATTTCTCTCGAGGAAACCCTGCGGGCGGGGCTTTCCTTGTTCCCGAAGGTGAAGACCGTTGCCGTCGTCTCAGGGGTATGGAGGGCCGGCTGGATTGACGGGGCCATTGAAAAAACCGCGGCCGACCTCAAAGAGGAGGGGATCGACATGCCCTTCCTCAGGAATCTTGAGCCCGACGAGCTCGCAAGGCGCCTCGGTGCCCTGCCGGAGGATTCCCTGGTTCTCTTACTCAACTATTTCAGAACTCCGGGGGGGGAAAATTTTTCCGCCCGGGAGGGGATTGATCTTGTGAAAACCGCCGCCCAGGCGCCCGTTCTGGGATTCTGGGAGACCCATCTCCCCCACGGACTCCTGGGGGGCCATGTCGTCCACGGCTCTTCCCAGGGGGAGGCGGCCGCCCGGATGGCCCTTGAAATTCTGGGCGGAAAAAAGGCCGGGGATATCCCCGTGCTGATGGACAGCCCCAACCGCTTCGTCTTCAACGGAACGGCCCTCGAAGAGCAGGGCATCCTCGAAAATCAGCTTCCCCCCGGCTCCCAGGTGGTCTTCCGGACCCGCCAGAATATCCTCGAGAACTGGGACACCTTCGTTGAGGATACTGTCTTCGGCTACGACCTCTTCGAGGAGCACGGATCAATCATGCTCCTGATCGACCCGGCCTCGGGGACCATCCTCGACGGCAACCGGGCGGCCAGGAATTTCTACGGCTACCCCGTCCTCCGGGGCAGAAATATCGCCGAGATCAACGGGATGCCCCAGGGTGAACTTTTTTCGACCATGGAGAGCGCCCGGCTCGGCAAAAAAAACAGATTTCTCTTCCGCCACCGCCTGGCGGACGGAACAGTGAGGGACGTGGAATCCATCTCCTACCCCGTACAAATCCAGGGGCGGCAGTATATCTTCTCCATCAATACGGACGTCACCGACGCCCTGGCGGATGCCCGGGGGGTAGAGAGCCGGAACCGGCTGCTCTTCGGGGTGGTGGGAGCAGCCTTTTTCCTTCAGTCCCTCGGGCTTTTCATCCTGTGGAAGAATATCAGGAGGAGAAGGATCGCCGAGAAGAGGCTGAGGGAGTCCGTCAGAGAGGAGGAAGCTCTCAGACAGGCGGCCGTTCAGGCCAGCAGGGCGAAGTCCGAGTTCCTCGCCAACATGAGCCACGAGATCCGCACTCCTCTGAACGGCGT
>JALHFZ010000138.1 GCA_022837505.1 Synergistaceae bacterium | reverse complement strand
GCCGGGCCTCCTCGTCGTCCTTGACGGTCCGGAAGTCCGTCCCGGTGTACTCCGTCACGAGGTCGAGCATGGACGCCCTCCGGAAGGGCTTCTCGAAATTCAGATCGACGTCCTGGTATCGCACGATCAGGGGCTCATCCCCCGGATGGACCTCCCTTGCGGCGTTCCGGATGATCTCCTCGGTGAGATCCATCATATCCTCATAGTCGGAGTAGGCCCAGTAGACCTCCATGGCGGTGAACTCGGGGTTGTGCATGATGCTCAGCCCCTCGTTCCGGAAGTTCTTCCCCATCTCGTAGACCCGTCCGAACATTCCGACGATGAGGCGCTTCAGATAGAGTTCCGTGGCGATCCGAAGGAACATCCCCATTCCGAGGGCGTTGTGGAAGGTGCTGAAGGGGCGGGCGTTCGCTCCTCCCGCAAGGACGGAGAGGATGGGGGTCTCCACCTCAAGGGTTCCGTGATCCTCCAGGGTCCTGCGGATGGAGGAGATGATCCTCGACCGCTTCCGGAAGGTCTCCCGCACATCGGGGTTGGCGAGGAGGTCCATGTAGCGCTGACGGTACCGGACCTCCGTGTCCCTGAGGCCGTGCCATTTCTCGGGAAGGGGGCGCAGGGCCTTGCACAGAAGGACGCAGTCGGTGACCATGATGGTCAGCTCTCCCCTCTGGGTGCGGAAGGGGTGGCCGACGATGCCGACCCAGTCCCCCGAGTCGACCCATTTCTTCACGAAGGAGTATTTCTCCTCCCCCATGGTATTGAACTGAAAGTAGAGCTGCAGGGTCTCCGTCTCGTCGGCAAGGTTGGCGAAGGTGGCCTTGCCGTGTTTTCTCAGGGTCATGATCCTCCCCGCCGTGGTGAGGGTGACGGTCTCGTCAAGTTCATCGTCGGCGAGATGGGAGAAGTTCTTCTTCACCCAGGAGAGGGAGTGACTGCGATCCCACTTCTCCACCAGGTAGGGGTCGTACCCCTCCTCGGCCCGGAGCCTCTCGAGCTTATCCTTCCGCTGGCGGACGATCTCATCCTCAGCGGGAATCTCGGGTTTTACTGCAGGCTGGTTCTTGTTTTTCTTCTTCTGTTCATCCACTGTGTCAGTCTCTCCTTTCAAAATACCCGGTCCATTCCGCAAGCAATCCCCGAAGCTCAGGCCATGAGTTATGGGAAGCGGCGTCTCGCCGGAGGGCGCCGACACCCCGCTCCCCCTTGAACATGCCGGCGAGCAGGCGCTTCAGAAAGAGAACGGCCTTTTTCTGGCCCTCCTCCGCGCAGATCAGGTCGCCGAAGGACAACAAAAGCTGCACCTGAAAATCCGGGGATGGATTTCTGTAGCTATTATGCACGTCATGGCCGAGAAATGCCAGCGTCCGGGGGAAAAGAAAGGGGTCCGCCAGGGCTCCCCGGGCCAGCATGACGGCAGCGCACCCCTGGTCCAGATACCCTGCGGCCTGCTCCGGAGTGTAGACGTCTCCGGAGGCGCATATTTTCTCCGGAAAAAGGGCCGCGCAGCTGCCGACGATGGTCCGGTCGGCCTCTCCGGAATACCGGGCGGCGGGCGTCCTGCCGTGAATGGTCACAAGGGCGGCGCCGGCATTCAGAAGCCCCTCGCAGAAGGCTTCAGTGGAAAGGGGAAAGGAGGGGGGGCATTTCCGTATCTTCGGCCAGACGGGGAGGCCAAGGGCGGCCAGAGACCGCACCATTTCAAAGGCCACTTCAGGTCGTTCAAGAAGGCGCGAACCCGCACCTTTTTTCAGCACCTTGGGCATGGGGCAGGCCATGTTGATCCCCAGGGCGGGGAAGGGGCGTTCCTCCAGGGCTCTTTCGGCCCCCGAAAGAAGGGTCGCCTCGTCCCCTGCGAAGAGCTGCAGGATGAGAGGGGCTTCTCCCGGAAGGGCGGCGAGCATATGGGCGGTCTTCCGGTTGCTCCGGAGCAGTCCCGCGCCGCTCACCATCTCCGTATGGACACCCCCCGCACCGAGGCGGGAGTAGAAAAGTCTTATGGACGGGATGGTCACCCCCGCCAGGGGGGCCAGGAGGAGGGGGTTCGAAAGTCTCAGCCCCCCCACGGTGACGAGCTCTCTCTCCCCTTCTCCCCTCAGCACCGGAGGCAGGGGGATCACCGGGGACAGTTCCTCCCGTAGATGATCCTCAGCCCGTCCAGAGTCAGGGAGGGGACGACGGCGGTGATGGTCTCCGAGAGGGAGGCGAGCACGGCGGCATGCCCCCCCGTGGCGATTACCGGCGTCTCGCCGCCGAGCTCTCTCCAGATGCGCCTCACGAGGCTGTCCACGAGGCCGGCGTTTCCGAAGAGGATCCCCGCCTGGATCGAGCCGACGGTGTTGTTTCCGATGACGCTCGCAGGAGGCTCGAGGGAGACCTGGGGGAGCTTTGCCGTCCTTCCGAAGAGGGC
>JALHFZ010000137.1 GCA_022837505.1 Synergistaceae bacterium | reverse complement strand
CCGGCGACCCGGCCCAGATCATGCTCGGCGACCAGGCCACCCCCGAGCACGTGGAGGGCCTCCGGGAGGCCATGGGGCTCAACCGCCCCCTCTATGTGCAGTACGGCCGGTGGATCTCAGGGGTGGTCCGGGGAGATTTCGGCACCTCCGTCTTTTTTCACGAGCCCGTCCTCTCGGTCATCGCCGACCGGGCGGAGGTGAGCATCCTCATCGCCATCATCTCCATGATTCTGATCATCCTGGTGGGAATTCCCATCGGCATTCTCTCCGCCGTCCGATACAACAGCTGGCTCGACCAGTTCTTCTCGGGGATCTCCATGTTCTTCGCTTCCGTCCCCACCTTCTGGCTGGGGCTGAACCTCATGCTGCTCTTCTCCGTCACCTTCCGGTGGCTGCCCACCTCCGGGTTCCCCTCCATTCTCAAATCCGGCGACTGGACGAACCTCCGGTATCTCGTCCTCCCGTGCATCACCCTGGCCGCCCCCAATTCCGCCCTCATCATCCGCCTGACCCGGTCGAGCATGCTCGACGTGGCGAAGGCCGACTACGTCAAGACGGCCCGGGCCAAGGGGCTGACGGAGGGAAAGGTGAATATCCGCCACATCTTCCGAAACTCCCTGATCTCCGTGGTCTCCGCCCTCGGCTTTACCTTCGTGGCCCTCGTCTCAGGCACCGTGGTCACCGAGACGGTCTTCTCCCTTCCGGGGATCGGCAGGCTCGTGGTGGAATCCGTCCTGCGGAGGGACTACCCCACCATCCAGGGGATCATCCTGATCATCGCCTTTCTCTATATGGCCATCAATCTTCTGGTGGACCTCTCATACGCTCTTCTCGACCCGAGAATCCGGTACAGTTAGGAGTTCTCCCATGAAATTTCTCTCGGCCTTTTATAAACGGAAGATCGCTTTCGCGGGGCTTATCATCATCGGGGTCATGATCATTTTCGCCCTCCTCGCCCCCCTCATCGCCCCCTTCGACCCCCAGGCCCTCAACCCTGTGGACAAGCTCAGGCCCCCCGACGGAACCTACTGGTTCGGCACGGACAATTTCGGCCGGGACATCTTCAGCCGGGTGGTCTACGGTGCCCGGACGAGCCTCATCGGGTCTGCGGGGGTCATTCTCTTCTCCCTCTCCCTCGGAATCCTCGCCGGAGTGACCTCGGGGTACATCAAGGGGGTGGAGCCCTACCTCATGCGCCTCATCGACGTCCTCATGGCTTTCCCCCCCCTGCTGCTCGCCCTGGTGCTCGTCTCCATCCTCGGCCGGGGGATGGTCAACGTCATCCTCGCCGTGGGGGCCACCTACCTCACCCGGACCACCCGGATCGTCTACGGCCTCACCCTGAAACTGCGGGAAGAGCCCTACATCGAGGCGGCGATCTCCTCCGGGGTCAGACAGATAGACATCATCTTCCGGCACATCCTTCCCAACATGATGTCTCCTCTTATCGTCCAGGCGACCTTCACCTTCGCTTTTTCCCTGCTCGACATGGCGGCTCTTGACTTTCTCGGCCTGGGCATCCCCCCTTCCATCCCGAGTTGGGGGAACATGCTGAGCGAGGGGCGGATGTACCTCACCAGGGCCCCCTGGCTGCTCATCTTTCCCGGGGCGTGCATCGTCCTCACGGTTCTCTCCTTCAACCTCGCCGGAGACGTGCTCCGGGATCGGCTCGATCCCCATTTCCGCCGGGACATCGAGGGGGTGTAGGGATGCCGGAAGACAAGGGCGTGCCCCTTCTTTCCATAGAGGACCTGCGAGTGAGCTTTCCCTCTCCCGCCGGGGACATCTACCCTGTGGACGGATTGAACCTGCATATCGCAAGAGGAGAGACCCTCGGTCTTGTCGGGGAGTCGGGAAGCGGCAAGTCCATGACCTCCCTCGCGGTAATGGGGCTTATCCCCCGACCCCACGGAAAGATCGTCTCGGGAAGAATTTTTTTCAAAAACAGAAACCTCGTCACTCTGAAAAATGAGGAAATGATGAAAATTCGTGGGAAGGACATCTCCATGATCTTCCAGGAGCCCATGACTTCTTTAAACCCCGTGTATACTGTGGGAAGACAGATTGTCGAGGGGATTCTTGCCCACGGCGCGATGTCGAAACGGAAAGCCCGTGAGCGGGCTGTGGAAATGTTAACAAAGGTAGGAATCCCGGGACCTGAAAAGCGAGTGGACGCCTATCCGCATCTTCTCAGCGGCGGGATGCGCCAGCGGGTGATGATCGCCATGGCCCTTTCGCTCAACCCCGAGCTGCTCATCGCCGACGAGCCCACCACTGCTCTCGACGTCACCATCCAGGCCCAGATCCTCGAACTTATGGAGGGTCTGAAAAAAGAGCGGACCATGTCCATTCTTCTCATCACCCATAATCTGGGGATTGTGGCCGAATCGGCTCAAAGAGTGGCGGTGATG
>JALHFZ010000136.1 GCA_022837505.1 Synergistaceae bacterium | reverse complement strand
GGTGAAGATCGCCGTCTCCATGAGCGCGCTCTTTTACCTCACCCCCATGGGCCTGCCGCCAGGGGAGAAAGGCCCATGGGTGCTCAGAGGGTTCTACAGTATTGTAAGATCCTTCGGAAAGTTGTTGATCACTTCTGTTCCGGAGGATGTGAGCATAAGAAGGTTTTCGATGCGCACTCCGAACCTGCCCCTGAGGTAAATTCCCGGTTCTATGCTGAAACAGTTTCCCTCCACAAGGGGCTCTCTGTTGGACGGGGAGATATAGGGCGGCTCATGTCCGTCCATTCCTATGCCGTGGCCGAGCCTGTGATTGAAGGCCTCGCCGTAGCCGGCACGGGTGATGATCTCCCGGGCGGCTGCATCAAGCTCCGCCGGTATGGACCCTGTCCGGGCCATTTTCTCGGCACTCTCCTGGGCGCTGAGGACGATTTCATAGACCTTCCGCTGCTCCTCTGTGACCCCTCCGATAAAAAATGTCCTGGTCATATCGTGGCTGTAGCCGTCGTACCACCCTCCGCAGTCCACCATGACGATATCCTGATCCTCCACGGCCCGGTCGTTTGTTCCGCTGTAGTGGGGGGAGGCGCTGTTCACCCCCGTCGCCACGCCGGGAACCCGTGGTTTGCCCCCGTGGGATTCATGGAAATTCATGACGAACTTCACGATTTCCCTTTCCCGCAATCCCGGGCGCAGGTAGGTCAGGAGGGCCTCCATCATTCTGTCGTTCATGAGAGATGCCTTCCGCATGAGCGCCTGTTCCTCCGCGGATTTTACGGACCGCAGAGGGGAGAGAAGGGTGAAGCCGTTGGCGCAGGTGATGTCCAGCCCTTCCACGAGATCGATCATGTCCCCGGCCTCAATCCCTTTCGTGAAGGCGAGCTTTATTCCCCCTTCAAGGCCCGAGATCTCCAGCCCTTTTTTGAAGGCCTTCTGAAACCCCTCTCCGTCCTTCCACTCGACGACGGGAATCTCCCCTTCAAGGCTCCGCAGATCCTCCATGTACAGGGAGGGGCAGAGAAAAAAGGAGCTGCCCTCCCGGGGGACGAAAAGGCCTTTCAGCCGGGAGCATTGTCTCAGGTCGAGGCCGGTCAGATATTTGAGATCCGAGGAGGGGGCAATGAACAGGGCGTCCAGAGCTCTCTCATCCAGAAGTTCCGCAAGTCTCTTGAATCGTTCCCCTTTCACAAGGCACTCCTCCTTTGAGTAGAGAAAAAAGAAAGATACTTCCCCTCGCCCGCCTGCACCCCGGGGCGATGAGGGCAAAGACCCCCCATCACCCCGGAGAAGGCACGAAAAAAGGCTACTCGGTGATATGCAGGTTGCCCAGGTAGTTTATCTGACCGTCGGCGAGATCCTCCACGCCCCGGAGGTCCTTGCGGGCTCCGTAGAGTTCGTTGGGAATCACAAGGGGCACTATGGGGTGAAGCACGGCAAGCCTGTCCCAGATCTTTTGAAGAACTTCCGTGCGGGCTCCCTGATCCACAGTGGACTGCCCCAGGGCAAGAAGCCTGTCCATCTCGTCGTCCTTCAGCATCGCCCAGTTTGAGGCGGGCACGCTTCCGGAGGAAAAGAGGCTGAGCCAGAAGTCTCCGGCGTTCCTGCTCGTCTGCATGCCCCACTGGGCGATGTAGAGGTCATGGTCATTGTTTTTTGTTATGGCCGCCATGAGCGCGCTCGGCTCGAACACCTGGATTTTGATGGTGATCCCCACCTGGGCGAGCATGGACTGAAGCACCGTGGCGCCGTTGACGTTGTCCTGAAGGCTTCCCGTCCAGAGATTGAGGGTCAGCCCGTCGGGGAACCCCGCCTCCTTGAGCAGCTCCTTCGCCTTTTTGGGGTCATAGGGAAAGGGAGTGGCGTCTTTCGGAGTGAAGGTACTGGCGGTCACCAGAGGGCCTGCGGGCTGGGTGGAATTTCCCTGATACACCACCAGGCCGAAGGCCTCTTTATTCACTCCGTATTCCAGGGCGAGGCGGACCCTCGGATCGTCCAGAGGCTTCTTCTGGGTATTCGCGCCGAGGTAGATAAGGCGAAGGCCGGGAGCAGAGACCACCTTGGTCTTCTGGGAGCTGTTGAGGCGCATAAGGTCGCTCGGCGGAACGCCGTAGATCATATCGACCTTGCCGGTCTCGAGGGCGATGACCCGGCTGCTGTCGTCCGGGATGACGAGGAAGTTCAGGTTTTTGAAGTTGGCCTTTTTGCCGTGATACTCCTCAAAGCGCTCGAGTTCCACCTTTTCGCCCTTCACCCAGTTCTTGAACTTGAAGGGGCCCGTTCCCACGGGGTTTCTGAAGTACTCTTCCCCTCCGTCCTCCACGGCCTTCTTATTGAAAATGCTCGCGTAGGGGTGCTTCATCCCCTCGAGCCAGCCGCCGAGAGGACCGCGGGTCTTCACGATGACGGTGTATTTGTCCACG
>JALHFZ010000053.1 GCA_022837505.1 Synergistaceae bacterium | reverse complement strand
GCGTAGGGTGTCCGGAGGGAGAGGAGGAGAGTTCGGTCTTCCCCCACCTTCCGCACAAGCTCGAGCCACTCCGGGTTTCTCCCGCTGTCATAGTCTGCGATCAGCACCCTGTCAGCATCTCCCGTTCGCCGAAGGGCATCCGCCATGTCCCTCTCTTCCGGCTTCTCGGGAACTTCAATGAGATCCACGGAAGGGAAAAATTCGGCGAAGACAGTGCCGGCGGCGATGCGTTCCCTTGGCCAGAGAAGGGGGCGTTTCTTTCCATCCCGTACAGTCTGAAGGATATCTCTTCTGTTTCGGGCGACGGTGATGCTCCGCAGGGCAGCCTCCCGGGCGGTTGCGCTTCCATCCGGCGATAGACAGGGAGAAAAGGCCGGCCGCCAGTTCCTCCCAAAAAGTCCAAGGGTTTCTTTTGCCGCCAGGATTCTCCCGACGGCTTCGTCAAGGCGGGCCATGGATATTTTGCCAGTGCGGCAGGAATCCAGCAGGGCGGAGTATATTCCGAAGTGCTCGGTCTCCTCATGGCCCTTGTCCGCCCCGAAGAGGAGAATATCGGCTCCTGCATTGAATGCGCCGATCGCCGCTTCCTCCGGAGTTCTTTCTTTTTTCAGCGCTGCCATTCCCATTGAGTCAGTGATGATAAGCCCTTTGAACCCCATTTCGGAACGGAGCATTCCGAGGATGGATGAAGAGAGGGTGGCAGGATTTTTTTCGTCGAGGGACGGAACCAGGACATGGGCTGTCATGACCATGGGAACGCCCGCATCTATTGCTGCCTGAAAAGGGGGAAATTCGACGTTTTCAAGACGGTCTCTGGAGACAGAGATAAGAGGAAGCCCACTATGAGAATCCACCTCCGTGTCCCCATGTCCGGGGAAGTGCTTTGCCGCGGGGAGGACGCCCTTTTCCATAAAGGAGGAGATCATGGCAGACCCGAGACGGGCAACTGCCCGGGGGGCGGAGCCGAAGGAACGGACTCCGATGATGGGGTTCATGGGGTTGTTGTTCACATCCACCACAGGGGCGAAGTTTACGTTGATGCCGAGACTCGCCAGTTCCTCTCCCATGACGGCAGCGACACGACCTGCGAGGGATGGATACCCTATCGCTCCAAGGGCCATGTTCCCCGGAAAGAGAGTCACCCCTTCCCGGATGCGGCTTACGAGTCCCCCCTCCTGATCGATAGAAATGAAAAGAGGAGGTGAACCGGCGTCACGGGCGGTTTGCTGTATTGCCCAGTTAAGTTCGGCTACCTGCCCGACGGATTCGATGTTGTTCCGGCTCGAGTAGAGAATTACCCCTCCAACCTTCAGCTCGGCAACGAACTTCCGGAGGTTCTCGGAAAGGGTGCTCCCTTCGAAAAAGACCATCATAATCTGTCCGACCTTTTCCTCCAGAGTCATCTTTGAGAGAAGGGTTTCCGTGCTCTCCGCCCTTCCCGCCAGAGGGTGCAGAGAGAATAATAAGAGAAGAATACCTGCGATTTTCCTGATGATAATCACTCCTTCCAAGGGGTCCCTTCCAGGGGGTCAGGTCTTGAAATAAAGCATTTACTAATTTATTCACAAGAAACTTCGACGAACAGCCGGACTTTAGCAGCTGAATTTAATATGCGTTTCGTAAGATTCGTTTTTATTTGACTGCAAGCTGCTATTATGCAAGACCTGACCCCGGTTTATTGGGTGATGCTGTTGTAGATCTTGTCAAGGATTTCCTGTTTTCCTCCCTGGCCGCGGAAGAGGATAATTCCCACTGCCTTGCTGCCGCCCACGGGGGGGAAGAGAAGGGAGATGGCCGGCCCGTCGTCGCTGCGGAAGACCTTGATGCCGTTCAGGGTGATCTGCCGGGCTCCCTCCAGCTCTCTTTTCGCCTTGGCATAATCCTTGAGGACTCCGCCGGAGACGCCGAGGGAGGGGCTGTCGACGCTTCCCTCAAAGAAAAGATGGAGCCGTTCCACATCGTGCTCCTGCATGGTCTCAGATTTCCACGCGGCAGGGACGGAGAACTTCACTGTGCCGACGGAGACGGACTTCCACCCCGACGGTGGGGTCTTTCCCGGTTCAGCGGGTTTCTTTCCGGAACCTCCGCTCTTTGGTGCGGAGCCGAAGCGCATTTTTGCGGCGACCTGGTCGAAGAGAGGCTTGTACTGCGTCCATCCCTTCCCCTGAGCGGCGAGGACATGAAGATAGGCCCCTGTGCCCCCCTCGCCTCCGTCGGAGACGAAGAAGAATTTCCGGGTGATCCCCGGAGCTGTCCCCTCGAGGAAGTAGGCCCTTCTCCCTCCGACTGTGGCCGATCCCTCTCCCGTGAGGGTATCGAAAATCCGGTTGCTGCTTTTGCCCGTGTAGAAGGATTTTATGTCCCCGTCCTTCAGCCCTGGGCGGAGCGTTCCCACCCGGACGACGGCCACTCTCTTCCCCTTCAAGTAAAAGTCGAAATTAAGATAGGGGAATTTTCCGTTTTCCGCCCCCGTTGTCTTTTTCACGCTCTCAAACCCGGTACTCGGGATCTCGAAGGCAATTCCGGCCACGGTGTACTCTTTCCAGCCGCCCCAGGAGGAGTCGGGCTTTTTCCCGGCGGATTCGGCCTCTTTCCTGGCCTTTTCTTTTTCCGCCGCCGCCCGTTCGGCTTCCTGTTTTTCCAGGACAGCTTTCTCTCTGGCCGCCTTCTCTCTGGCGGCGCGGTCAAGCTCCGCCTTCCGGGCCGCCTCGGCCTTCTCTCTGGCAGCACGGTCAAGGGCTGCCTTGCGCTCCCGTTCGAGTTTGTCTTTTTCAGCCCGTTCGAGAGCCTCCTGCTCCTGCCGGGCGAGGAACTCCTCAAGCTTCCGGACGTGCTCCTCCACCTTGGCATCGGGGGAGAGGGCCAGCCCTGCCCGATATTTTTCGATGGCCCCCCGGTACTCCTTCGCCACCTGAAGGGCGGCGGCCTGCTTCCAGAGGGCTTCCGCCCGCTCCCTGGCTGCGGCCTCCTCAGCCTCCTTCTTCCGGAGAGCGGCAAGGAGGGCCTCAAGCTTTTTCACGTGCTCCTCCACCGAGGGCTCCCTGGAGAGCTCAAGCCCCTCCCGATATTTTCCGATCGCTTCCTCGTACTTTTCCTCCTTCTGCAGTTGCCCCGCAACCTTCCAGAGCTCGAGGGCCTTTTCCCGTTTCGAATCGGCCCGGGCACGATTGAGGGCACCCTTCATCCGGGCAAGCTCCCGGGCAATGGCCGGATTTTCCGGGTCGAGGGCCGCGGCTTTTTCCATGGAGGCAACGGCCGATTCGAAGGAGCGGCTCTTTTCGGCGTTTTGAGCGGTGAGGTACTCCCGGGCAGCCTCCCCCTTCTTCGCCGAATGGGGGACGGACAGTTCAATGACCCCCCGGCCCGCCTCTTTTCCTCCGAGCTTCATCACGGCCGTCACGGAGATCTTTCCTGGGGCCGGAAGAGTTAGATGGGCATCCGGCGGAACTCCTGATTCCAGGCGCCCTCCTCCGTCCAGGGACCATTCCCAGGCGGCTCCGTCGTTTCTGACCAGGGGGACGGCCTTCAGGGTGAGGGTCTTCCCCTCCATCCATTCCCCCTCCGCCGGGTAGTCCACTCTGCCGTCGGGGTGAACTATTTTGTCCACCCCCGAGACCCTTGCGACCTGTATATCGACCTTCAGGGGCTCCACCCGGACGGTCCCCTCAAGTTCCGTCCGGAAGGTCCCCTGTTTTCCCTCCACGAGGACGTAGACCGACAGGGGATCAAGGCCGTAGACGGGCCCCAGGTTCTCCCACCCCTCTTCGCTCCCCCACCGCAGTTCCGTCCGGAGGGAGTCCTTCCACTTGAAGGTGAGGAGGTTCTTTCCCTTTGTCTCCTCCGGCAGCTCCACTGACGCCCGGAAGAGCTTTCCGGGCTGAACCGTATCGGGAAGGATCAGGGAAAGACGGGGCTCAGCTACGGAGACGGTGACCTTCTCCGACGTCCCGAGGAGCTCTCCCTTTCTGTTTCGGGCCTCCGCCCATACAGAGGCCTCTCCGGGCTGAGCCGCTCTGCCGTAAAATCCGGGCCCCGTTCCGCTGGAAGGATTCCAGAGAATCACAGGATCCCCGGCGAGACGGATCAGGGGGACGGGATTTCGATTGACCCCCGATCCCGGAGGAGAGAGAGGGTAATCCACCCGGCAGGAGAGGGATTCGCCGAGGGACGCCCTTTCGGGAAGACCGGTAATGGTCACAGAAAAGGGCTTCACGTCCACTGAAAGGGTTGCCCGTTCTTTTTTCTTCAACGCATCCGTCACCGTCACTGTGAGAGTCTTTTTTCCCGGAGAGTCCGCAACGAGGGTAACCTTTTCTGTAGTTCCCGCTGCGTCTCCGCTCCATTCATAGCGGTAGGGGGGCTTTCCCCCCTCCGAAGAGGCCGTGAAGACGGCCGAACCGTTCACCGTGAGATCGGCCGACTCAGGGGTTATGGACACCTTCAGAGAAGAAGAAGACAGCTCCGGAGGCAGCTCAACCACCGGAAAGGAGGCGGACCCCGTGCCGAGGAGCAGTCCTTCGGCGTTCCGGATCTCCACTTTGACCGATGCCGTGCCCGCCCCAGTGCCGTAGAGAGTCGCCTCGGAACCTATGCCCGTGGAGACAAGGGATGTCCCCTCTCCGGGAATCCACTTCCAGCGGAGGTCCTTCGGCACATCCTTATCTTTGATCTCCGCCTTCCCCTTCACGTGCTCGTCCCGGAGGAAGGTGTTCTTTTCCAGGGTTTGAAGGCCCTTCCCCTCCACCCATTCCTGCGGACGGGGCCCTGCGGGCCCGAGGATGGTCACGGCCACATCATACCCCTTGATCTCGATTGGGGCTGTACCCTTTGCCAGAGTTTCCCCCCTGGGACTGCGCACCTCGGCCTCGGCGGTGTAGCTGCCCATCTCCTCGGCGAGAAAGGAGAATCGGGTAGTATCTGCCGCGAGGGCCCCCTGCCTGCGGGATTTCCCCTTCAGATTCCACACGACGAAGGCTCCTTCAGGCAGAGGCGGTTTTGTGAGGGCCTTCACCTCGATCTCCTGTCCGACCCGTACATCCTTCGGATTGACCGTAAAGGAGAGTACAGGACCTGTGACCTCAATCTCCATCTGGTCAGACTCGCCCAGGGTCTCTCCCTTTTCACGGAGGGCCGATACCCAGATCCCCACCTTTCCTGGTTCCGAGAAGACCGCCTGGGTCCTCCCGTCTCCGCTTTCAGCGGGGGAGAAGGCGACCTCAGTGCTCGGTTCAAAGCGGAAGATAACGTCTTTCTCTTTCGTCCCCTCCCCGAGGGAGGCCTGCAGATCGAGGGGTGTTCCCACGGCGACAGGCCCCCAGGCCGGGGAAATCCTCTTCAGCGAGACGACTCCTTCTTCTTTTTTTTCTCCGGCTTTCTCCGATTCAAAAGTCGTCCGTTTGGGGTCTGGGACCACTCTGATGCTGGCAAGAATCGCTCGGAGCGCGGAGAGGGCTTTGTCCACCTCTTTCTGAACTTCCTCCCGCTGAGAATCGGAGGGACTGGTGCAATTGAGAGACGCTGAAAACCAGATGGAAACTTCGCCCTTCAAGACCCGTCCCTTCAGAACTGCTGAACCGCTGAAGCTGCCGACGAAGGCCTCCTGATTGCTGACGAATTTTCTGCTGAGGAGTGTGCGGACCATCATGTACCCCTTGTAGTCATCGATGGAGACGGCTTCTTTCGTACCGTAGGGTTCGTTCTGCTCGACCTCTTTTTCGAGGGCCTCCATGGTCCGCTGGGGCCAGGTGCCGATCTCCACCAGAAATTCCCCTTTCCACTCCATGGGGTCATCTTTCTGTCTGCTCCGCAAGAGAGTCAAACCATCTTCGTTCGGCCCGCCGGACCAGAAAGAGCTCGCCGCCACGGAGCACCCCATGGGCTGCACCTCAAGAGTTGCAAACCCTTCGGCCAGGGAGGTCATGGGAGTTCCCTTCTGATAGCTTTTTAGCTTCTCGTAGACGAAGATGCCTACATTGCCCGTCTTCCCCCGGAAATTGACATTGGGAAGAAACTGGATCTGTCCCTCCGGGACGGAGGTCCTGTCGTCCCCTGCATCGTCGTTCAAAAGGGCGTAGGGCCGGATTGGAGCATCCTTCTCCTGCCCCCACCGGTAGGAAGGGGCAGCCTTTTCTGCCATAGTGGGCGGAATTTCCGCCCGAACCGTGAAAATGTCCCCCTCCATCACCCGGGCAGGGGCCACAAGGCGGACATCCCCCTTCGTCTCGGCTGTTTCGACGGGGGGCTCTTCGCCTTCTTTTTCAGCCGGAGACTTCTTCTCATCCTGCGGCTCGGGAACAGGCTTTTCTTCTTTCTGCTGTTTTTCTTCTTTCTGCTGTTTTTCTCGCTTCTTCTCTTCTTGCTTCTTTTCCTCTTCCTGCTTTTCCGGCTCTTCCTGTTCCTCTTCCTCGCCAGCGGGCTCCCATTGCGGATCGGTGACTGCGATGAAGTCCGTATCGAGGGTGGCGGACCGCCCTTTTCCGTCCTCCGCCACCACCCGGAAGCGGAGATCCTGCCCCGAAAGACCCCGGGGGGACTTGGTCATGCAGGGGGCGACCGCTATGGTATTGACGCTCCACCGCTGCCCCCCGGAGTTCCATTCGTACCACGAATAGGTCACGTCCTTCAAGGGGTTGGAGACGCAGATTTTGATATCCGCGGCATCGTCCGTCTTCCGGGGGTAGGGGGCGAGCGAAAGGGAGACGGGGGCATCTTTGACCAGTTCGATTACCCTGACTGCCTGCCCTTCGTAGAGGATGAACTCCCCATCGGCGACCTGACGGGCGTAGAGGGAGATCTCCACGGGCCCCTCTTTTCTTCCGGCGCTGTCGAAGAGGAGAGTGGTTCCGCTTCCGGCAGGCTCTCCGTTCACCGACCACTGATATTCCAGTCTTCCTTCTCTCGAGCGGGGGAAGACTACCCCCCGCAGACGGAGGGAACTTCCGGCGGCAATCTCCGATATTTCGGGGGCGATGAGCACCTTGAGATCCTTCTCACTTCCCCGGGACGGCTCCACGGCAAGGCGAAGGGAGGAATCGGACACAATGGCGTTCTCCGACCTCCCCTCCACCTTCAGGGTGACGACCTGTCCCTCGTACCCGACCCCGTCGAAGAAGAAGACGTTCTCTGCGGAGGCATGGACCTGCCGGCCGTTGATGAACCAGAAGTAGCGGGTGAACCCCGCTCCCCCAAGACCGAACCGGACGGTCTCTGCGGTGAGAGGAACCCTTTCCCCGGCATTCATAACCTTGACGGGGGCGGTCAGGCGCAGTTCCGCCTTCGGGGCCTCCTCCCGGGTGAGCACCGTGACTGTGTGGACTGCCCGCACCCAGTCGGTTCCCGGGATGTCCGCCAGGGCATGGACCTCGAGCTTCTTTACTCCCGGTTCAGCGGGGTTCCATGTGACCCTGACAGTCTTTCCTCCCTCGAGGACCTCTCCATCCCCGCCCGAGGCGAACCCCCAGTCGTACCGCACGGACCGGACCTCCCGGTCGAGAAGGGCAGTGAAGTTCGCCTCCCCTCCGACTTCCACGGCCTCCGGACCGACGATGCGGAGAAGAAGGGGAGACTGTTTCCCCCGGAGGGAGTCGAGATACTCCCGGTATTCGTCGATCATTTCTCGTCGCTGGGGGCTGCCCGAGGGGTAGATCACCGCCCCCATCCGGGCCCGGGCCGCAGGCTGCACTGTCTTGTAGTCCGCTTTTTCCCGGCCGACGATCTCCTCCACGCCCCGCCGGGCTTCGGCAAGGGCCTGCCGGACTGCGGCGAGCTCCCTTTCGTCCTCCTCCCGGCTTATCTCGATCGAAAGGGCCGAACAGGACGGTTTCCGCACGAGGATAAAGAAGGCCTTCCACTTTTCCCGAAGCGCCATGAGCTCTCCGTGGACCTCCTTCCATCCCTTCCAGTCCTCAAGGACCTTCTCCATGGCGGGGCGGTCCTTTGCGGCGTCCCCCGTCAGCTCAAGGATGGGTTTGGCGCACCCAAGCTCCTTCTCTATCTCCCGGAGTTTTTCCATCCCCGCTCCGGAGAGGAATTCCTTCCGCTTCTCCAGTTCCTTCAGCACCTCGGCGAAGTACTGCCGGGTTATTTTTTTGACTTCACCTTCGTAATCCCTCCAGAGTTTTTCTCCGTAGAGGCTCAGATTTTTGTACCGCCGGGGCCACACGGGGATGTCCGCCTGCCCGTCGGATATGGCGGAATGAACGAGCAGTTCATGGTACATGGTGATGGAAGGGGCACGGCTCACCTGGGGAAGGAGGATGTTCGATATGGCCGGGGCCTTTTCGGGAAGGGTGAAGATCTCCTCCCGGCTCACCGGAACGGGAGAACGGCCCGGATTGGCGTAGGTGATGGACTTGACCCGCCACCGGTCCCCCTCCCGCTCGAACTCCGTCCCCTCGTAGAGGGCGTCCACCATCTCGCTGTAGAGCCACTGCTGCCACTGCCCCACGGACCATTCCGCCGCCGCCACGCTCATTCCGTAGAGGGCCTCGGGGATGGCCGCCGTGGGAAAGAGGAGGTAGACCACGCCGATGGCCGCCCGGGTATAGTTCTCCATGACCACGGCCTCCACGATGTCCCCGCCGGGAACCCTTGAACGGAAGATCTGGGTTCCGAGGTTCGAAAAGCTCTCGTTCCAGTCCTTTCCTCCGGCGACGGCATCCCAGTATCCGAGGGCTTCCGTGCCGAGATTGAAGCCCTTGAAGGGGAGGGAATTTCCTATTTTGCCGAGGACCGTGGCGTTCAGCCGGTCGTTGATCTTTCCGATGGGAAGGGGGATAGTCAGGCGGAACTTCCCCTCGGTGCTTCCGAAGTGCAGTTCCGTGTTGAGGGCCCGAAGGCGGGCCACCGTGTTGTTGTCCAGATAATCGAAAAAATTATTGATTGCGTCAACCGCACCATCGGCGGTATTGTAATAGGAGGACGCTTTTTCCCATACCATGGAGAGGGCCATCTCGAAGGATTTCGGATTTTCCGCCGTCTTCTGGAGGAGCTCTCTCATCCGCTCCATCTCTGTCGGGGGAATGCGGAGGGTCTCCCTCTTCAGTGCCGCCGCCAGTGTTTCCATGGTTTCTGCGGCCTTCGGGGGGAAGTCCACCCCCTTCTCGCCGTAGGCCTTGTGGATCTCCTCGAGTTCCCCCAGCAGCTTCTTCTGCTCTCCCCTTTTCTTTTCAGGGGCCTCCGTATCCTCGATAGTCTTCATTCTGCGGTCGAGCCCCCGGGAGACGTTCTCCCGGAGAAGCCCCGAGGCCCGCTCTCCTGTCGCAAGAATCGCCCGTTCAAGGGCCGGCATGTCCGCCGGATTGCCCAGAAAGGACGAGCTGCCCCGCAGAATCCGCTTGAGTCGCTCCGCCGGAGGGAGCCCCTTGTTGCCCGCCAGCTCCGTGACGGCCTTGGCCCAGGAGGCAAGGGCCGGATCGGCCGGAGGGCCGGACTGAAGGGCGGCGCTCCGTTCGACGAACTTAGCGATCTTGACGAGCTTTTCATGATAGGAGAGGGTCGAAGCAAGGGCATCGGTGTTCAGATGGCGCAGAAGCTCGAGGCTCATGGACGGCTCAAGCCCGTCCCGCACTCTTTCAGGGGGTTCGTCCATCAGGCGCGCGAGCTGGTCCTCCCCTCCGGCCTTGATCTGCATATTGTTTTTCAGATTCGCGAAGATAAAGGACCGGGTCAGGGGGTCGGTGACGGGGATATATTTCACAGAGCCGTTTTCGAGGGAAATCTCCTGCAGAAGGCCCCGCCTGAGGGCGTCCATCTCCGCCCAGTCCGCCGAGGCCTGGGTGATATACACGTCACTTGTGGCCTTTCTCTGGGCGGTGGCGTGGGCCTCGAGGTCGGCCATATCCATGCCGAAGATGTTTCTGATCTCCTCATTGTAGAGTTTCCGCAGCTCCACGGCATTTTCGACCATGGAGGAGATGACGGAAAAATCGATATCCCCTTCAAAGCGGAGGTCCCGGTAATTTTCCGAAGCCCAGCTCCCCACGTCCATTTTGACGAGATAGGGGAAATCCGGATGAGACTCGGCGTATCGGGCGACCGCCCGGTCGAAGGCGGCCTGCACATTCCTGCGCCGCACATCGAGAACGGTCCGTTCCGCCCCGCTGAAAGCAGTGTTCCATTGGGAAAGGGCCTCGGTCATACAGGAGAGGGGAGGCTTGCCCGTCTGCTTCGCCAGTTCCGAGGTCTTTACGTTGATGTAGTCCCCCTTGAAGGCGGCGAGATCCGGAAGGGTCAGTCCGTCCGCTCCGAGGGAATTGTAGAAGGCGAGGGGGTCGAGGCGCCCCGCCCCCACGTCTCCGAGGCGTTCGGCGAGGGAGTCGTACTGGGCTTTCTTCAGAGAGGGAGGCTTTCCTATGGGATTGATCTTCAGCCAGGCATCTTCCTCCTCAGTGGAGGCTCCCGAGGCCGGAAGAGGAGGTACCAGGGAGGTGAAACAAAAGACAAGGAGAAGGAAAAGAACGAGGCTGGAAACCGTACGTTTTTTCATGACGGACACCTCCGAAGAAAAATTGAGGATAAACTCCCCACGGACCGCTCCGGATGGGGAGCAAAAAAACATGGCTTCTCTGAAGATAGAAATTCTTCCAGTTGATTCTACCAATTCCCCGCTCATAATGGGGAGGAAAAAACAAAAAGATAAGAAATAATTTGAAGAATGGCTGTTCTCCTGAAGGCTTTTTTGCCGAAGTGGGTTATAATTTAAGGAAAGACTACATCCTGAGGAGGGATAGCAATGGCTGCTCCAGCTTTTGACATGAGGAAAGCGCTCTGCTACGGAATCCATGCCGAGGTCGAGGCCAAGAATTTTTACAGTATGTGGGCCGACAACGTCGAAGAGGATTATCTGAAGAAGGAGCTTCAGGAACTCTCCGACTGGGAGAGCGAGCATGAAGAGAGCCTTCAGGAGTATTACGAAAAGCTCTACGGCGAACGGTGCCCCATCGACCCCGACATGGTCGTCTCCCCCGAGCTTCACGTTCAGACGAAGGATTTCGGGGATGTGACCTCCCTGCTCCGCATCGCCTCGGCGGCCTATCTTTCCGAGATGCGGGCCATGGAATTCTACGAGCGCCTTGAAAAGGAGAGCACCGGTGAAACCGCCGCCATGTTCGGCAGAATCAAGGAGATGGAAAAAGAGCACATGGACATCACCAAGAAACGGTACATGGAGATGCGCTCGGACGTGGTGGGCTTCCACGCTTTCTAAAACCACCCGGCACGAGAATAAAAAATGAAGGGACCGGTTTTTTCCGGCCCCTTCACTTTTATTTCTTCTCTCCCTTTTGATCCCTGAGCAGCCTGCGGAGCACCTTCCCAGTGCTTGAGACGGGGAACTCGGTCCGGAACTCGATGCTACGGGGCACCTTGAAGTGGGCCAGGTGTTTTTTTCCGAAATCGATGATCTCCCGGGCGGAAGCCTCCATGCCCTTTTTAAGAATGATGAAAGCCTTGGGAACCTCTCCGTTCACTGGATGGGGCATCCCGACCACCACAGCAGACGAGACGGCGGGATGGAGGTTGAGAATGGCCTCCACCTCCTGGGGGTACACATTGAATCCCCCAACGATGATGATATCCGTCACCCTGTCAAGGATGCGGATAGAGCCCTCTTCCAGGCGGACAAAATCCCCCGTGTTGAACCAACCGTCCTCAAACCGCTCGGCAGTCATGACGGGATCCCGGAAATACCCGGAGGTCACCGAGGGCCCCTTCACCCAGAGCACCCCTTCTCCGGAGGGTGTGACATCCTCCTTTGCCTCGTTGCGAAGCTTCCATTCATAGCTTTCGAGGATCGGTCCGACCGTGCCGAGGATTCTCTCCTCGTAATTGCGGTTCACCGCCACCACGGGAGAACATTCCGTCAGTCCGTACCCCTCGATGATCCCCGTACCGAGAACGTCCTTCGCCTTGCCGTCAAGCTGAATATTAAGACGGTCCCCTCCCGTCACGATCATGGTGAGGGCCGAGGGCTTCGGCGCTCCCCGCTCCACGGCGGTGATCATGAAATGGAGCATGGCCGGAACAGCGAGGATGACGTTGACGTTTGAGAGGAAGATGGCCATCATGGCTTCGGCGGGGGGCAGAAAGGAGGCGAGAACTGTCTGGCGGATATTCTTGACCAGGGGCATTATCCCGCCGACGGTGTATCCGAAAGAATGGAAGTTGGGGAGGACGTTGAGGAATACATCCCCTTCCTTCAGCAGGGTCAGGGCATCGAACATGTTGTAGGCGTTGTCGAGCAGGTTTCCGTGGGTCAGGGGGACTGCCTTGGGAAGGCCGGTCGTGCCCGATGTGGCGAAGATCACCGCCATATCCTCCGTCTCCCGGGTGGTCTCCCGCACCGTCAGGGGAGGAAGGGGAGCGGTGTAGGTGGAGGGAGTCACGGTGGGGACCCCCTTTCCATGAAGGGCTTCCTTCAGCTCGTCAAGCCCCGGGGCGAGGATGGCGGCGCAGGGTTCGATGAGGTTCAGG